>CALISO010000057.1 GCA_938041445.1 uncultured Saprospiraceae bacterium | reverse complement strand
ACTTAGCCGAGAAAGCAATTTCTAATCCAGCATTAGATTGTCTAGAAAAGTCATTGGGCTTGTTACAATTAAACTGTAAATGATCTACATCGGAAGTTGTCCATTGGATACGTAAAGCATCTTCTTGACCTAGATAATCTGTCTTATTGACCATTAATCCATTTAGCGAGTTCGGATAACTACCGACTCCTTTTAGCATATCATAAGAATTAAGCATTATTTCCCAAGGTTCAACACTTAGTCCTTTTGTAAAAAACACCCCATTTGATTCCGTTTCGTTAAGATTCAGTCCAGAGTCTTCACTAAGCTTTCCAACCTGGGTATTGCTCCCATAAGTGAGTCCATAAGCCAAATCAAAAAGTGGTTTTTGAGTGTCAGAAACTACAGCAGAAGATGGCCATTTAAAAGAAAGTCGACCTTTGAAGTCGTAAGAGGAATCTGTTCTAAAAATTAAGTCGGAAACTCCTCCACCTTCGCTTCCTGGCAACCATGCTGCAATAAATGCATCAGATCGGTTGATTTCAGGATTGCACCACATAGGTCTTCCTGATAAGAATACTGATACTACGGGGATACCTTGAGCATTGTACTGAGTAAGTTTTGAAACATCAAATCCTTTTGATTTAAAATCGAGATGTTTTCTATCTCCTTGAAATTCTGCATATGGATCTTCACCATAGACTGCAATTACAACATCTGCCTTAACATCGCTTTCTGCATCCCTCGAAAAGATTACTTTTCCGCCAGCAGATTTTACAATTTTTTTTATCCCGTCAAGGATAGACTGACCATTGGGAAATTCTTGGTTAGGATAACCTCCGCCTTGCCATGACAAAGTCCATCCACCACATGTTTTTGAGATATCGTCTGCCCCATCTCCAACTACAAGAATGGTTTTAGTTGGATCTAAAGGGAGTACATTTTCATTGTTTTTAAGTAGAACCATGGATTCTCTAACCGCTTGTCTTGCTATGGCTCTACTTTCAGGATGGCCTAAAAGACTTTCATTTCCGGCATTTTTCCTTTGACTAGGTGCTCCTTTTGTAAAGATGCCAGAAGCAATTTTCACCCTTAATATACGACGTACTGCATCATCCAATCTTTCCATAGTTATCACACCACTCTTAACGTGAGCTAGCGTACTTTTATAGAGTTCTTCCCAACTGTCAGGAGCCATAAACATATCCAATCCTGCATTGAATGATACCGCACAGTCTGTATTATTACAACCTAGAACTTGTCCATGAGCATTCCAGTCCCCGACGACAAATCCTGTGAAACCTAACTGTCCTTTTAAAACATCGGTCAATAGTTCTTTGTCGCCATGTAGCTTTCTTCCCTGCCAACTAGAAAAAGACGCCATGACCGTCTGTACACCAGCAGGAATAGCAGAATAGTATCCAGCAGCATGTACATCTACCAACTCTTCTAAACTTATTTTTGCATCGCCTTGATCTATACCTTTTTCTGTGGCTCCATCTGCTAAAAAGTGTTTAGCACAAGAAATAACCTGATTGTCAGCCATAAAGTCATCGCCACCTCTCTTACCTTGTAGTCCATACACAATTCTCTCTGCATATCTTTTTACTATTTCAGGATTCGCTGAAAATCCCTCATAACTTCTTCCCCACCTCAAATCTTGCGGTACGGCTAGGGTAGGGGCAAATGTCCAGTCATGCCCAGAAATACATAATTCCAGAGCAGTCACTGCTGCAATTTTCTCCATTAAGTCTGGATTATTCATAGCTCCCAATCCAATATTATGAGGGAAGATGGTAGCTCCTTTAAGATTAGCATGACCGTGTACTGCGTCTATACCCCAAATACATGGAATAGCTACTTCTACTCCTTCTGGATCTACTGAAGCATTGTAGTACTCATCTGCTTTAGCCAACCAAGTCTTTGTATCTGCATATGGTAAAGATCCTGGTGCAGAATTCCCCCCACTAAGTACTGAGCCTATTCTATATTTTTTTACCTGTTCTGGCGTAATTGATGCATTATCTGCCTGAATGACTTGACCCACTTTTTGCTCTAAGGTTAACTTGGGTAATAGTTCATCAATTTGTGCTTCAACTTTTGGGTCTAGATCAAGCGGTTTGATTTTTTTCCATTTATCGACAAAAAGGTTTTTCTCAATGCTAGTATTGTCCTTACAACTTGCTACAAAAACAAGCATAAAAACTATCAAAATCTTCCAGAAAAAGCTTAATCGATGGATTAGTCTACTCATATGTTTTTAGTTGGTTTTACTTTCTAGAAATCATCTAGATGGTTATTCGATTATCAACTTCTTTGTGATCTGTCCATTGTCAGTTTTGAACAAAATGCTATAATGCCCGGCAGTCAAAGTACTAACATTGATTTTGTTTTCTGGCTTATTGATTTCCAATGTCATGTTTCCTAAACTGTCATAAATAGAAATTGAAGTAATTTGAAGTCTATCATCAACTTGTGTGAATACTACATCTGTAGTTGGGTTTGGGTATAGCTCTATTTCGGTTTCAGACTGATCATATTCTACACTACTAGTTACTGAACAGTTAGCATCCCAATGCTTAACAATATCCTTGACCAAAATACCCGAAGTGGTTAAATCACTATCTAACCAATTTCCATTAATGCTTGATCCAGGTTTCAAGACAGATGCTCCTTCTACCTTATCATTGAGAGCCCAATTGCAATGACTGATACTATTCTCGCATAGAAAATCCATCCATTGATTCACGGAGTTTTCATTAACTGCACCATCTCCATTTGCATTGACAGCACCCCATTCTGTAACCATTAAAGCTATTCCATTATTTAAGGCTGTTTGTGCTTTGTTTCTTAAACTCTGACCGTGCGATCCTGCATAGAAGTGTAGGGTATATGCAATATTTGAGAAGTCTGTGATTGGATCTAAAGAAACAATATCAACATCCTGGGACCATGTGGACGAGCCTACTATTATCAAATTGTCTGGATCAATAGCTCTTATTGCTGAAATGACCGCTTCTGAATATGGTTTAATGGTATTTGACCATGACACATTATTAAGGGGTTCATTATATATTTCATAAATCACGTTATCATATGATTTATATAAGTTGGCCATTTCCTGAAAAAAAGCGACAGCCTCGTCTTGGTAATCTTCCGCATGGTGAGAATGCCAATCGATAATCACATATAAACCCTCCTCAATAGCGGCATCTACTACCGTTATTACTTTTTGCTTATTCTCAGGATGAGAAATATACCCACCATTTTCATCCACTCCCATTGCAGCTCGGACTATCGTGGCATTCCAATCTGATTTTAACCAACTGACTACTGAGGGGTTGTAGTACTTTTCACCACCCCAACCATTATTACTCCAGAATAGACTATTACCTGCAAATGACACTGTTGTGCCATCTTTATTGACTATCTGGTTTCCACTTACAGATAAGGCTCCATGTAGCTCTACAGGTGATTGAGCTATAATACTTGAATAAAAAACAAGTGCAGTAATTGCTATAAATATTCGTTTCAATTTTTGTTTTTTTTGTTATTTCATAATCCGAACTTAAATCATCTATTTGTCATGTAGACCGTTTTGGATAAATTCAAAGTACTCAGTGCAATTGTTTATTCCTCTCAAATCTAAAATATAATGCACCTCACAAAAGTCTGAAAAATCCATGCCTCCTCCATCGATTGATTTATTCAGATATCTTTCTTCCAAACCATTATATGTATCAGCAAGATTTGTAGCTAAATTCCATATTTCTATAATTTCTTCATTACCCAAAATACTCCTCCAGTCAACATAATTTAAAGTACTTAGTCCAGGGCTTCCATTATCAAGGTCGTTTCCATCTGGTATTCTATGATATTTACAATTGTCCTTTACATAGATCAGATTTTTCTGTGTCGTTACATTCTCGTTCCATGCACTATGCTGCACAATGTGTATTCTATCTTTCGTATTTATATCAGTCATTTTTTTCTGAATTATTGCAACTAAGCTAGCAGAAAAATCTGACTGACCTGCCTCCGCGATCCATATGTCACCACCACTAATAAGAACATCATGCACTTTTAAATAAACCTCATTTAATGAGTTATTATAATACATATGTGCATCACTCCAGCGATCATTAAATGCTAAATTAAAAAGAGAATTTGCTGGCACATATTCTCCTTCTTGAATTCCGTAAGTTCCTGCCACAGCATGGTAGTTTAGATTTGCAAACTTTGGGATTCTTATCAGAGAGGCTATAGCTGCAACTGAATGGAGGTCATCTACATCTGTCTTACAATCATAATGCAAGAGTAGAAAATCATTTTTCAAGTTAAATAGCTCGAGCTCTGACTCCTGACTCATTTCACGCTTAATCCCGCAAGAGTTGCTAGCTATTATCAGAAAAATACAAAAAATCAGTCTAGTCATAATTAATTTATAAACAGTAGTGGCTCACAACTATTCTCACTATCCTGTAAAGTATATCATCACACCTATTACAGAAAGAATTAAGAATAGTGATGCTATTATATCAAAAAGACTATAACTGTTTTTAGCAGATGCCGTTTGTTCTGGTGTAAGCGTACTAAGCGTCAGTCCTTTGATCTTTTCTTCACTTGGAGGTACGGTCATCAGACTTACTACAATACCCACTAGTACGAAACCTAAGAATAAGTAAATTGCTAAATGGGCGAAATTAATATTTGCAAAGCTCGCCACTATCCCAGTTTGTCCACCTGTTACTGTCAACTCTGCCCAGATTCTCAATGCCGCCAAAAGAACTCCAAGTAACAAAATTGTCAATGAAGCAGTTGAGTTCATTCTTTTCCATAATATCCCAAGAAGAAATACCGCGGTGATAGGAGGAGCAATGTAAGCCTGCACACTTTGCAAATACTGATATAATGTACCTTTGGAGAGACTTTCTAAGAAAGGCACCCATAAGAAGCCTATAATCATAACGGCGACCGTGGCGTAGCGTCCTATGTTGAGTAATTTTTTCTCTGATGTATTGGGATATAATTTCTTGAATATATCCACCGTAAATATCGTCGAACTAGAATTGAAAACTGAAGCTAGTGAACTCATCAATGCAGCCATCAATCCTGCGGCTACCAATCCTCGTAATCCAGCAGGAAGTAGATAGGTTACCAATGCAGGAAAAACCTCATCGCTCTTTTCATAAGACAATACTCCCTTTTGTTTCAAAACAAAAGCAATTATACCTGGCACAAGAAATATGAAGATCGGCAATATCTTAAGATAAGCACCAAAAATAGCGCCTCGTCTACCAACTTTGATATTCGCTGCAGATAAGGTCCTTTGAACGATATATTGATCTGTACACCAGTACCAGATACCTACAATGGTACCGCCAAATATCATCCCAGTCCATGGGAATTCTGGATCAGAGGGTGGTCTCCAAATATTGAAATGAGATGATCCTGCTGCTAGCTTAAGTTCAGACCAACCACCTACAGCATTTAATCCCAATATCGTTATTAAACAAGCACCAATAATAAGAATAACTGTCTGAATGGCCTCAGTGTATACAACAGCTCTCATACCGCCAAGTACTGTATATAAGCCAGTCACCAAGACAGTTAACAGAGCACTTACCGTAAAGTCTAAGCCTAGCAAATTGGAGATGACGATACCACCTGCATAGATGGTGACGGATACTTTAGTTAATATATATCCAAGAATAGAAAATACAGCTAAGAACCAACGTGACCGACTGTCAAATCGCTTTTCAAGAAATTCTGGCATTGTGTAAACACCACTTCTCATATAAAAGGGCAGAAATAGCCAACCCAATAAAAGTACTATCCACGCATGTAATTCGTAATGGGCCAATGGCATATTACCTGCCGCTCCTGTTCCAGCCAAACCCACTACATGCTCAGAACCAATATTTGAAGCAAAGATAGATGCACCTATTACAAACCAACCTACATTTCTGCCAGCAAGAAAATAATCTTCAGTGTTTTTGGATTTTTGTCTAATGACCCAAAATGCAATACCAAGCAACACTATAAAATAGCTAACTAATACAATCCAGTCTAAAGTCTCAAATGTCATGAATGTGATTTAATATTTCCTAAATGTGGTTATTGATAATGTTTTCAAGCAACTCTTGCTTTCCGCTGATCTGTTCTGGCTCACCATAGTTCAATGCCAATTCAGACATATCTTTTAAAGATAATTTTCCTTTCTCAAATTGCTTACCCTTGTCTTTATCAAAAGAAGAATACCTGTCTTTTCTGATTTTTTTATAATTAGAATTTTTTAATACGCTTTCTGCAATTAATAATGCTCTTGCAAATGCATCCATACCTCCAATGTGAGCATAAAACAGATCTACAAGATCAGTCGAATTTCGTCGAACCTTGGCATCAAAGTTTATACCTCCACCTTTTAATCCTCCAGATTGCAACAATACAAGCATCGCCTGCGTAAGCTCAAATAAATCTATCGGAAATTGATCGGTATCCCAGCCATTCTGATAATCTCCTCTATTGGCATCCATAGAACCAAGTAGACCAGCATCAGCAGCTACTTGTAATTCGTGTTCGAAGGTATGATTAGCCAGTGTAGCATGGTTTACTTCTACATTAATCTTGAAGTCATCAGCAAGATCAAAATGCCTGAGGAAGCCAATCACTGTAGCTGAATCAAAATCGTACTGATGCTTAGAAGGTTCCATAGGTTTAGGTTCAATAAAAAACGTCCCTTTAAAACCTTGATCTCTAGCATAATCCCTGCATTTTTTCAAAAACATCGCGAGGTGTTCTTGTTCTCTTTTCATATCTGTATTGAGCAAAGACATATAACCTTCTCTACCTCCCCAGAAGACATAATTCTCTCCACCTAACTTGATTGTCGTATCTATGGCATTTTTGACTTGAGCAGCAGCATAACAGACTACTTGAAAATCTGGATTTGTAGAAGCTCCGTTCATATATCTAGGGTGACTAAATAGATTAGCTGTTCCCCAAAGAACTTTAATCTTATGCTTTCTCTGCTTGACCAACGCATAGTCTGCGACTTCCATCAGACGTTTCCTTGATTCTGACAAATCTTTACCTTCATCTACAAGATCTACATCATGAAAGCAATAGTACTTTATTTGTAATTTAGACATAAATTCAAAAGCGGCGTCCACTTTGTTTTTCGCTCGTTCGACTGGGTCTGATGCTGTATTCCATGGAAGTACTCGTGTGCCAGTTCCAAATGGATCGCCTCCAGTATTACAGAACGAGTGCCAGTAAGCTGCTGCGAACTTAAAGTGGCTTGCCATTGACTTTCCCATAACTTTCTTTTTAGGCTGATAATACCTAAATGCTAGTGGATTTTTTGTGTTCGGCCCTTCGTATTTTACGCTATCAACGCCTTTGAAATATTCATTTGTCTTTTTCCGATTCATGCTTATGTTGTATTTTAAAGTCTACTCTACTTAATTGTTTTGTCTTAAGGATTAAACCGTATGAGCTGCGAGATCTACTAAATATCTGATGAGTGATATACCTTTAGGTATATTTAATTTTTTTCTAAGTCGATATCTCTTTGTTTCTGCTCCGCGGTACGAAAGATTGAGCTTGTCAGCTATCTCTTGAGTAGTAAATTTTAGCTTCAGGTATTTGCACATTTTTAATTCTTCAAAACTAAGATCAGGGTATAAAGAATTGAGATGACTGATAAATGGCTCTGATAATAAATTAATATGAATAGTAGTATTTTCTGATTTATGAATATCTTCTACGAGCTTGGATAAAAGTATATTTTTGATAGATTCATCTAAGTTGCCATTTAGATTGATTACATAATCTTTAATTTCTTGAAGTTTGTTTTTTTGGCGATTGATGAGCATATTTTGCTGAGCAATTACTTTTTCTTTTTCTTGAATAATTTCAGTATCAAAATCTTGAGTATTCTGATTTCTTTTTGATTCTAAAAAACTCTGTAGTTTATCATCCCAGTAGCGATAGGCAGCCGAATACTCTGAGTAATCATTAGATGGTCTATATGTTTCGACTGGTTTGAGCTGAGACATTACTCTGTAAATAGAAGAATATTCACCAGCCCCATATCCAGATGCCAAAGCAGCTCCTGCTGCACCAGTTGTATCATAGACTTCTATGTCCACTCCTAATAGAGTGGCGATAGTCGTCGAGAACACCTCTGATTTAAACATATTATCATTACCCACTCTGATCTTTTTGAGCGAAACCCCTAGGTTTTTAAGTATCTCAACACCATGAACAAACGCAAAAGCAACACCTTCAATAGCGGCTCTATATAAATGAGCTCTTCCATGTCTATTGAACTCCAAATTATTGATGTGCCCTTCTAAGTTTTTATTTTTAAAGATCCTCTCAGCACCATTTCCAAAAGGGAAAATAAGGACACCTTCAGATCCAACAGGTACACTTGCAATCATGCGTTCCATATCGTTGTAACTTCGATCTGTACGTGCTATCTGTTTGCGCATCCAACTGTATTGAATCCCTGCACCATTTATACAAAGTAAGGCGCCTATCCGTGTTTGCTTTTTAGTATAGTTTACATGAGCAAAAGCATTTATCCGTGATTCCTCGTCAACAATAGCTTTGTCTAGCACGCCATATACTACTCCTGAAGTACCACATGTAGCTGCTATCTCTCCTGGTCTTAGCACATTAAGTGAGAGAGCATTGTTTGGTTGATCTCCCGCACGATAGGCAACTTTAATGTTTTGGGTTAGACCAGTCTGTTTGCAAGCTTCTGGAGTTAATGTCCCCGTGATATCAAAAGTTGTTTTTATATCAGGAATAATATCTACATCTATACCATAATGGTCGAGTATTTTAGTTGCGAGTTTTTCTTCCTTAAAATTCCATAATACCGCTTCTGACAATCCAGATATAGTTGTACTTATAACGCCGGTTAGCTTCATTGCTATATAGTCCCCGGGTAGCATAATCTTATGTATCCTTTTATAGATATCTGGTTCGTTATCCTTTACCCATTTGAGTTTACTTGCAGTAAAATTGCCTGGTGAGTTGAGGTAATTCTCTAAACAAAAATCTTTTCCTAGTGCTAGACATGCTCTATCTCCGATAGCTACTGCTCTACTGTCACACCAAATAATTGCTGGTCTTAATACTTGAAGTTTCTCATCAATCAAAACTAGACCGTGCATCTGATAGCTTATCCCAATAGATTGTATCTGCTTTGGATCAATTTTATTATCAGCTAATATTTTTTTTGTCCCTAAACATAAATATCTCCACCACAACTCTGGCTGTTGCTCCGCCCATCCTTTTTGCCGCGACATCATCTCCATCTCTTGTTCTGGATAGTGAACAAGATCAATCATTTCCTTGGTATCTGCATCAACCAATGCTGTTTTGATGGATGAACTTCCTATATCAAATCCTAATAGATACATAAGTATTTATTTAACCGTTATATTGATTGTTTTCCACTGGCTAGCTCCTAAGTCTAATGACCTCTGAATGGGAAGAGAGGTTGCAATATGCAATTCGTACTTTCCTTTGTTTAAAAAAAGATTTCCCTCATCATCATACATAGAAAATACTTTATCATCTAATACTATCTTTAAGTCAGTTGAAGAATTGGCTTTCACCATTATTCGCTTGAATGCCTTAAGGGACATATTTGGATCTAAAGTCTTTTTATTTTTCTTAGCCACATACACCTGCACAACTTCATCAGAATTCATATTAGACTTGTTGTCTACCCTTATATCGAGATGTATATTTTTACCAGATTTCAACACATCTCTGTCTGCAGTAGCGGAAGCAATTTCGATATCTGCATAACTTAGTCCAAAACCAAATGGATATAGTGGTTCTGTATCCATATATCGATATGTACGTCCTTTCATCTCATAATTCTCATAGGGTGGCAAGTCGTCTAAAGTTTTCACGAAAGTGACAGGTAACTTACCTGATGGCGAATAATCTCCAAACAAAATATCCCCCAGTGCCTGTCCTCCCTGCTCACCAGGATACCAAGCGTATATGATAGCATCTGCCATGTCATGCACTTCAGGTATGGAGATGGCACTGCCTGCAGTGATTACTACCACTAGTTTTTTGGCCTTAGCTCTTAGTTTTTTTAAATATTCGATTTGGTGTGGTGGTAATGTGATATACTCTCGATCTCCAAATGTTGCAGAAGCGATAGCCTCGCCTTCTTCACCTTCGAGTAACTGAGTAATACCCATACATGCAACAGTGACCTCTGCAATGGCAGCTTCTTCAGAATACCAATCCATAGGATTGACATTGGGTCGATCTAGGAGATTCCCTTGTACATATCGAATCGCTGTATGATTAGATACTTTTGCAGATATGCCTTCGAGTAAGGTCTTCAGGTCATCACTTACACCATAGTAGTTAGCTAGTAGAGCTTGTACATTAGCCGCTGTAGGACCTGTTACGAATAGACTACTGATATTGGTATCTAATGGTAGCAGATCATTTTCATTTTTTAGTAAAACCATAGATTTTACAGCAGCCTCATGGGCCAAATCTATATGTTTTTCAGTTCGGACGTTGTCAATGTTTATTTGGTCAAGATCAGATTGGCCTTTATCAAACATACCTAGTTTGAATCTTGTAGCTAGGAGCTGCTTTAGGTTTTCATCAACTATATCTTCATCAGTCAGACCAGCGTCTATAGACTTCAGAAGCTCTGGATACGTATTGCCGCAGTTAAGATTACATCCTGCATTGAGGGCGGTGGCAGCTGCAGATTTCTTATCTGGGTCTGTCTTATGCCCTTGATAGAAATCTTGAATTGCCCAACAGTCAGACACAAAGTATCCTTGGAAATTCCATTTGTCTCTAAGCACTTCTTTCATCAAGTACGGGTGGGCACAACAGAGTTCACCATTCGTCCTATTGTAAGCTCCCATGACTCCTTCCACGTTAGCTTCTTTCACTAAAGCTTCAAATGCGGGTAGATAGGTATTCCACAAATCATGTCGTGAAACTACTGCATCAAAGGTGTGTCGTAGTTTTTCGGGACCACTATGCACAGCAAAATGCTTTGCCATAGCGGCCACTTTCAGGATGTCACCTTGCCCTTGCAGTCCATTTACAAATGATACGCCTAGACGACTTATCAGGTATGGATCTTCTCCATATGTCTCTTGCCCACGACCCCAGCGAGGATCGCGAAATAGATTGACATTGGGCGACCAGTAAGTCAGACCTGCATACTGTTCCCTATAACCCAGTTTTTGGTTCATGTTGTATTTTGCCCGTCCTTCGATAGCAATGGCTTCTCCGATACGATGCATCATATCAGTATCAAATGTAGAGGCCATCCCGATTGCTTGTGGGAATACAGTAGCCTTACCATTACGAGCTACTCCATGCAGACATTCATTCCACCAATTGTATTTGGGGATGTCTAGTCTTGGTATGGCCGGTGAATCATACATCAGCTGACTTACCTTTTCTTCTAGCGTCATTTGAGCTATAAGATTATCCACTCTATCAGATATACTGTTTGAAGGGTCTAGATACATTTCAGCCTTATTTTGACCAACAGAAAGTAGGGGCAGGAATAGGATTATTGCTGCCAAGATATTTTTAAATATTGTGATCATGCTCTAAAGTTTAATAAAGCTTTTTCTTATTAAGTAATTGCCCACATTGATGATGATTTCATATTTACCCTGTGGTAATTGAGTATCTACTGTTGTATTATTCTCAATTTGCTGAAAGTTTCGTAGTTTTCTACCAGTACTGTCTATAATATCTAAATCAACATTTGGGTATTCGGAAGGTAATGTTATTTGAAATGTTCCATTGGTTGATAGGGTAGGGAATATACTTATTTCGTTAGATATGCTTTCTTTTATGCTACTTACTCCATTTAGAGTTACTTCTGTACTTTGGTCACTTGATAAATCGACTTCTACGATTTCAGTTTCACCATTATAAGTTACACTAACCTTGTGCTTACCTTTAAAAGGTCGAAAACTTGCTACTCCATCCGCTGAGGTCAGAGCTGTTTCATTGGTCCACCATTTATCAAAGACATTATTGATGAATACTTCTCCAGAAGGCTTTAGAGACCAGTCTTCGTAAAACATAGGAGCATTATCTTTCCAGTGATTGCCATCCCAAAACCCCCACATTATAAAGGCGTCCATCCCGGGATGACTAAATGTCAATGTCAGTAAATCTCTCATATAGTCTGCTTGGGTAGCTTCATCTACTACTGGATTGATATCATATTCAGTCACTTTCATTCGCTTGCCATATCGTTGGTAGAATTCATTAAATATCTGTTCGACTTTCGGAATAGAGTTAGGTACACTTCCTATATGGCATTGAAAGCCTATGCCATCAAATGGTACATTATCAGCAATTAACTCATCTAGAAAGGACTTGTATACTGCAACCAAGTTTGCAGCTCCAGATGATATGGCCATATAGTCATTGATATATAATTCTAAATCTGGGTCAAGCTCTCTTGTTTTTGTAAATATTTCATTGTAAAGTTTTCTGCCATTTTCCAGGTTTGGGTCGCTATTAAATGCTGATTCTAGCGTTCTATTAGTAGTGATTTCATTGAGCACGTCCCAGTCCCTTACATAATTGCTAAGTTCAGGATGCTGGATCATTTCCTCTAGACGATTATGAATTCTTGTTCTTAAGTAGTTTATATCATTGAGATTTTCATTTATATCATCTGGTAAATATTGAGAACCTGGCCAGATTAGATTATGACCTCTCATAGTCACTCCTTGTTCTGTGAGCCATCTAAATGCCCCTACAGTCTCTTCAGGTGTGCCCAGCCACTCTTGCTCCCATCCTCTCCATTTGAGTGCATTTTCATTTACACATTCATTAAACCCATGACCTTCGCCATCTAGATTGATAACTTTGTCTACATAGGTGGCGTCATAGCAGTTGTTTCCTGGAAATCTGCAAGTAACGAGTGCAGACCCAAAGCCAAAGCTGTGTTGCTCCATATCAACACTTACTTGTGCCTCCGGTATAGGGTTACCATTGTTGTCTTTTACTATTATGTTTAGGTCAGCTTTTCTTATATTCTCTATTCTTGTTTCTGCTAGGGCTCGCCACGGGGCATCAAGATCTCTGCCGTCATAATCAAAGGGCGAAAAACTAGATGGTAGGTCTGAGATACTGTGCTTATCTTCATAATTGATCGCCATAAAGCCAGCTATTTCTACCTCTTGGGTCTGAGTAGCCAAGTGAAAACCAAGTTGTAATCGTCCTACATTGTACTGCTTAGATGTGCTGAAAGCCACATAATACTGTGTCCAGTCTGGGGTCAAGTTAATTGGGAAATAATACTCTTTTTCAAAGCTTGATACGTCTTCTGCAAATGCTAAGATTTGACTACTATTGGACAATTGCCTTGCCCAAAAGGTTACCAATATTAGGTCATCTGAAGAAATGCTCTTCATGGATGTAAACCCTGTTCCTGCATCCCAAGGATTAGTACCTGGACCAGCTACTCTAATGTTTCTGGCTATCGTAAATATTTGGTCTGCCACGACTTCATCCAATACAGTTACGTTTCCATAAGTATAGGAGCCTTCTAAATTTTGAACCTCATTATCGGATAATATCAACTCACCGTCCATCAAACCAAAGTTTTGATTTAGGTCTTCCAAGGTGGATGTGTGATAAGCATCTTGACCCTGAACTTCAATTATCGTGAATAAAAGAAATATGTATAGTAACCTCATAACAATGTATCTTACTGAAAAGGGATGACTACCTTCTTGCAAGGGTAGTCATCCTGAACGATTAACTTTTTATTTACTTACCATTATTTTATCAAAATATGCTGGTTGTCCATCCAGTGTTAGTGTGAGTACATACATTCCAGAATTTAAGCTAGAAATATCGATAACGTAATTACTTGATCCTGATGAGACAGTATTCAAATCTTGATTTAATAAGACCTTGCCTGTAATATCAGTAAGAGATATCATAGCATTCTTAGTTGTATTCAAGTCTAAATCTAGATTGACAAAATCTTGGACTGGGTTAGGATAAACCTTAGCACTTCTGACATTTTCCAGATCGATCACATTTACAGTCAATGGTTGCCCAAATGATATCCAATCTATATGTAGTTCTCCATCAAATGCCCCAATTCCGGGATTCAGGTAAAACTGAAGTACTTCAATCCTACTTGCATCTACTGGACATGGACCAGCCATACAAGGAGTTCCACCAAATCCACCATCTTGATAATTATTTGTGTAATCAAACTCATATATTTCAAATTCTGTCGTCATACCCTGTGTAAGTCCAGCAAGCGATGTTAGGTACCCTTGATTATCTTGTAAGTCTATTCTCAATGGCAGTCCATCGACTGTAGATCTTGCTCTGATATATAACTTATTCTCATTAGTCATAGCATTTACTATCACACTATCAGCACCTATATGACACTTGTATAGTACTGGTGCAAATGCTCCTGAAGTACCATCACCTAGCACTTTGAGCTGGCCTTCCTCTGCAATGGTTGCCAATCCTTCGTTGTCAGAAACAAAATCAAGACTATTATCATCCATATTGTCTAAATAATCGTCTAAGCCCAATGGCCCTTCTGCATCTATCTCTTCGATTGGTTCAATAGTAGATATCCAATCTATAGTTAGGGTTCCATTGTAACCTCCATTATCTGGATCTATATAGAAAAGTAGGTCAGTAATATTAGTACCATCCACAGGACACGGTCCCGTCATACAAGCAGTACCGCCAAAACCTCCATCTGTATATGTGCCAGCAAAGTCAAATTCTAATATTTCATATTCTTCACTTACAGTAGATATCGTAGCTGGATTAGTCGTAGCAAATCCTTCACCATCTACAAGGTCGATTCGCAATGGAGTCCCAGCTACACTAGATTTTGCTTTTACATATAATTTGTCATTAACAGTAAGATCGACTACGACTGGAGCTCCTGTTTCTGTATCATGAGTAGTATAATTAAATGCACTATATGCTCCTGCTGATCCGTCACCTGTGATAACTATTTCGGTACCTGCTTCTTCTACTGTAAATCCAGAAGCATCAGACCAGTTGTCTCTGTTTTCATTGTCAAAATGATCACTATATGGTCTTACATCTTCTCCCATCGGAGCTCCGAAAGAGATATAGTCAATCTCTATACAACCTGTAAATCCGCCATCTGCTGGATTAGGATATAGAAGGACTGTACTAATTGCTGTTGGGTCCACAGGGCAAGGAGCTACCTCAGAATCACAAGCAGTACCACCATACCCAGCATCTACATACTGGCCTGCAAAATCTAACTCTAATGTCGTATACTCAGACTCTAACAATCGTGTCAACGATGGTAATGTCGTTGTATATCCTGAAGTATCAATCAAGTCAACTCTTAATAGTGTATTGGCAGCATCAGCTTTTACTTTGACGTAGACTTTATTATTACCGCTTGCATCTATAAAGGTCGCTTCTCCAGTATCTTGATCATGTATTGTGTATGAGACTGCTGAGAATGGTGCATCTAATCCTTCTCCATTAATCTTAAAAGTTGACTCAGCAACAGAAAGTAAAAATGCACTTGTGGTACCAACATAAGTATCGCCACCGCTGAAGTGATCACCATAGACAAGCACTCCTTGATCATCTGGATTTTCTTCTAAGGCTGTACCTACAGATATATAATCAATCTCAACGTCCCCCACAAAAGCACCTGCACCTGGATTAACAAATAGAATCATATTGGCAATCCTTTCACTATCGACAGGACATGGTGCCTGGTCAGAAGAGCATCCTGTGCCTCCGAAACCAAGATCAGAGTATCCTCCAGAGAAATTGTACTCATATGTTGCCCACTCCTCAGTGATTGGTTTAGTGATACTTGCTCCAGTGGTTGCCATATCATTGATATCTTGTAGATCTAATCTTATAGTTGTACCAGGAGTAGATGTTCTCATTCTGATAAATACTTTATCATTTCCTTGTGCTACAGGCACATCTATAGTATCACCTGTCGTTGTGTTGTAGAACAAAAGACTTACAGGATCCCACATGCCACCTGTACCGTCTCCTGAAATTAGCCAATTAGAGTTAGAGATCGAATTGACAAGTCCTGACTCAGGATTATCCATATAGCCTAATGCTGAATCGTCATCGAAGTGATTCTGCCAGACCTCTGACTCCGGTCCTACACCTGGTGCTGTACCTACTGCGATAAAGTCCATTACTATTGTACCAGAGAATGCTCCCTGGCCAGGGTTGGCGTAGAAATTAAACTCATTTATCCTTGTTGGATCTACCGGACATGGAGCATCAGCAGACTCACAACTTGTGCCTCCATATCCGCCATCATTGAGGTTGCCGTTGAAGTCATACTCAAATATTGTATAATCACTCACGAGTGTCTTAGTTATTCCTGCAAGTGTTGTAGCATATCCATCCGCATCTCTAACATCTAATCTCAGTTGTGTGCCAAGATTACTAGCTTTGACTCTGAGAAATACTTTATTGTTCTCAGAAATATCGATGGTTGCGATTGTACCATCTTCATTATTCGGAGTCAAAGTAAATACTTCGAAGGATCCTGATGTACCATCTCCTGTGATAGTCCATTCGCCATTTGCCTCCGAAGAAGCATAACCAGTACCTAAGGATACATTGAATTCCAAGCTGTCATCAAACTCATCTAAGTATACCTGTCCAAATAGTGGGAATAGGAGTACTGCGCAAATTAAGGTTGTGTAAATTTTTTTCATAAATTAATATTTAAAGTATTAGTACAAATTTGAGGTTATCAATATTGGCTTCTAATTTTTGATTGGAACCCAAATCGTTTGATAACAGTAATTTTATTTGTTTGAGCTTCTGAGGGTCAGGCGTTGCTCCAGTGATATCTGCAAATCTATTGAGTGGTATACTTACTAATTGCCAGCCCTCTCCATCCAAAATAATGGTCTCTGTGAAATCATTTGGAGATCCATCCTTCTCATTCAGGCCAATTATCAAATGGGTATCCTCTTGTCCGTTACTATTGATCTGGAACTCAATGAATGTACTATTGAGATCACTTGTGATTCCAAAGACATCAAAGTCTGGGCTCAAGTTACTCAGTGTGCCACCCAACAATAAAGTCTGTGGGTCAACATCTCCAGATAGTTTCAGAAAATTACCATCAATAGGATTAGGCGAGTTATTAGTTACAGCATTGGATGCGGTCTCATCGACACCAAAAAATATCCAATTCTCAGTCTCCGATCTTATTCCATTACCATCAAAATCATTGATAAGAATTTCCTCTGTTGAAAAGAAAAGCTCAGGTGTAATAGAGAATCCTCCATTAGCCTTGACCTTAATTCTTCCCCTCTGAACATTTGGTGGTACTTCTACTACAAGAGAGTCCTCTTGAGCATACAGTATATTACCTGGAATAGAATCAAAAAAGAGCACTTCCAATGGCTCGAAAAAATTTTTACCAGTGATCCATATTTCCGCCCCGACGTTGGCAGACTTCGGCCCAAAATCAAACACAGATGGAGCATCTAATGTCACTTTAAACGGAAATGATGTTTCTCCATGATCCGTAACTATGCTAACCATATTGTCACCTACAATAGCATCAGCTGGAACTCTAAAAAGTAATGCAGTCTCTTTACCAAAAGATGGATTGAAATCAGCTGCAATCTCTTCGTTAAAGTCAATAGCTTGAAGGTCCACAAAATCGGTTCCCTCCACAGTTATCAATGTCTCAGCTGGTCCAGATTCAGGACTATATGTAGTGATACTTGGAGCATCGGGGGTATTACACCCGATAGCAAGTAGGCATATTGCACCCAATACCAATTGAGATATTATAGTTCTTTCTTTCATATTAATAACCTGGATTTTGGGTGAGGTTAGAATTGATGTCAATCTCGGATGCAGGTATCGGGAACAAGACACTATGATCCTGAAACTGTTTACCATGGAGTTGCATAATAGTTTTGACATTTCCCGTACGGAGAAGGTCAAACCATCTATGATTCTCAAAAGCGAATTCAGCCCTTCTTTCAAGGAAGAGCATATCAATATCTACATTTCCAACAGGCTCTAGCCCTGCTCTTTCACGAACGGCATTGAATGCATCAATTACATCAGGCGTCACTGAGATGTCACCATTCCGCCTACAAGAAGCTTCGACGAGTGTAAGTAAGACATCGGCATATCTAATGGCATGTTGATTCTGAGGAGTGCTCATAAAGCAAACGTCAGGACCACCACCTATGACGTATTTCTTGATATTAGATTGACCTCTTGAAGCTCCAGTAGCTGGATAGGTATATCCACCTTGATCCGCATTTATCATTGGATAGGATTCTCCTGGCGTCATAATGGTGTGATACTTTCTTAGATCATCATTGGAGTACACATCTATAATAGTAGTGGTAGGATTGTCAATAGATGGTGCTGTAGGAATCTGTGAGCCCCATCCATCAGCATTGCCAGTAATTGCTTGTCCCCATGGAGCAAAGAAAGCTTGCAATGCATTGCCGGTATTACCTGGCCCACAACCAACATATTGGATCTGCCAGATTGACTCCTTATTATTATCACTTTTATCGCGTAACCAATTATTTGCAAAATCTTCTTCAAGTGCAAATTGTCCGGAACTAATCACTTCTCTACACAGATCCATACTATCATCATATCTGCCGATTGTAACGAACACCTTTGCAAGAATAGCTCTTGCAGCATGGCTTGTCACTCTACCATTCTCCGAAGACGGTCTGGATTCGGGCAACCAATCAACTGCATCTTGAAGATCATTAATGACAAAGTCATATACTTCATTCTCAGTTGCTCGACTTACATTGAGATCAGACTCAATGGTTGGCACTTCATCAACAATTGGAACACCTCCAAATATCCTTACCAAATCAAAGTATGAATAAGCTCTTAAAAATCTAGCTTCGCCTAAGATGTTCTCTTTTTGCTCTAAATCCATAGTGATAGAAGGCACATGAGTGAGGATTTGATTTGCAAGTGTGATGAGCCTAAAGTGTTCAGTCCAATATTCAAGGACAGCAGGGTTGTCTGGACTTGTTGTAAAATTGTCAATTGGTGAAAAATTGGGGTCGTTTCCACCTGTAGTAGTGTTATCAGATGGGATCTCTTCTATCTGCCAAGATTTACCTCGCCAGTTAATCGCCTGTATGGCGCTATACATCGAGAGAGCGGCTAACTCTGCTTCCTCTGGTGTGGTATAAAAGCTATTGGTCGAAATCTCGTCTAATGGCTCTCTATCCAAAAAACCACTACAACCAGCTAATGCTGTGCTTATGATTATTATATACAGTTTTTTCATTTTGTCTATTCTACTATTAAAAATTAACATTGGCTCCAACTGTAAATGATCTTGCTACTGGGAATCGACCATTGTCCACTCCATTTATCAGCGGGTTCTGGTTAAACGAGCCAATCTCTGGATCGTAACCAGTATACTTTGTCCCTGTCCAAAGATTCTGCCCACTTACATAGAATCTGAGACTGCTAACATTCGCTTTCTCAGTTAATTCTACCGGGAGTGTGTAACCTAATGATACATTTTGAAGTCTGATGAAACTTCCATCCTCAACAAATCTATTTGATACTCTACGATTAGCATTTGGGTCTATACCAGTTGCTCTAGGTTCGGTACCATCTGGATTAGTAGGTGTCCATCGGTCTTGGACTATGACAGATTGATTGTGCCAAGCTCCAGTACCAGCTATATCACGCTTAAGCATATTATAGACTTCATTACCAAATACACCTCTAAAGAATATTGTAAAATCAAAATTCGAATAGCTAATATCATTGATGATATTGACTGTGAAGTCAGGATGAGGGCTGCCAATGTAAGTCCTGTCGGCATCATCTATGACTCCATCATCATTCAAGTCTTCAAATTTTAAGTCTCCTGCTCTGGTTCCAACTTCTTGGAATGGAGATGCGGCTACTTCTTCAGCATCTCTGAATATGCCTAACACTTTATGTCCATAGTACTGCCCGATCGGCCGTCCTTCTTCTGTTCTAGTGATTGGTTGGGCTTGGATAACTCCAGATATAAAACCGTTACCTCCAAGATTGACTACTTCATTTCTGTTTATTGAAAGGTTGGAAGATGTTTTCCAATTGAAAGCTCCTACAGTATTCTGAGTATTAATAGAAAACTCTAGTCCAGTATTCTTCATTTCACCGATATTGATAAATGGTGGAGCTAGGCTACCTGCAGTGGCAGGCAAAATAGACTCTAAGAGCATATCACTCGATATTTTGCGATAAGCATCAATGACAACTTCTATTCTATTTCCAAACAATCCAAGGTCTAATCCAACATTTGACTGGATCGAACTCTCCCACTTCACGCCTGGATTAGCAATATTTGCTGGACCGAATGCTGTAGTCCTTATATCCCCAACTACCACATCGATTGGTTGGAGTTTGCTTATAAATGAATACAGTCCAATCTCTTGGTTACCAACTGCCCCATATCCCAATCTAAGCTTAAGGTTGTAAATTGGCTCGATTCGTTTGATGAAATCTTCGTTAGACAATCTCCATGCAAATGCTACAGATGGAAAGTATCCATACTTATTGGAAGGACCAAATCGTGATGATCCATCAGCTCTAAATGTTGAGGTTAAAAGATACTTCTCGTTAAAGTTATAGTTCAATCTACTGAAGTAAGATAAGAGTGCCCAGTGACCTGCACCACCTATCACATTCTGAGTAGCAGCATCACCTAATACTAACTCACTTAAATTATTAGTAGGAAGATTTTCTCTCACTGCGAATAACCAGTTGTACGTTCCTTCTTGAGCCTCAAAACCTGCTAAGAGTGTCATTTTGTGGAATGTATTGAATGTCTTGTCAGCTGTCAAGAGATGCTTATTATTCCAGTAAGTTGTGTTACCTGGATTCCTTGTTACTTTTGACTTCTTACTCTGCGTACCTCTATCATACGAAGGCTCAAATCTGTCATGATTAGAATAAAGAAGGTCAGTAGCAAACTCTGTACGATATTTAAGCCATGATGTCAAATCTGTTTCAGCATAGATGCTACCTAGGAGTCTTGTCTTACTGTTGACATCATCAATTTCTATCGCGTTGGCTAAGGGATTGTCAAATGTCAGAACGATATTCTCTCCCGTAGGTGCAACACCGAATGAACCATCTAAGGTCTTATCTGGCACCATAGGAGGTGTCAGCAAGGCTGTGTAGATTACTCCTTTATCATTGTCATTGAAAACTATATTTTCTCTAGTTCTTGAAGCAAGTATATTCATACCAATCCTAAACTTGCCAAGATTCTGATTGAGGTTTAATCTTGCTGAATATCTATTGAAATTAGATCCTTCTACGATTCCATCTTTGTCATGCATACCAATAGAGGCAGAGTATGTGGTGCCTTCATTTCCACCGGAGATAGATAACTGATGATTTTGCATGTAAGCATCTCTAAAGATGACATCTTGCCAATCTGTTCCTTCTCCTAAAAGATCAAGATTGTCAAATTCTTCAATTTCCCCAAGGCCGACTTGATCGATATATTCAGCGAAGTTTCTAAGATCCATCATTGGTATCTCTTTGTATAGACTTTGGACACCTCCATACACATCATATGAAACTCTTGCCTTACCTGAGACACCTTTCTTTGTTGTGATAATTACAACACCATTGGCAGCTCTCGAGCCATATATAGCTGTGGCTGATGCATCCTTTAAGATTTCTATGGATTCTATATCATTTGGATTAATGGTCGTTAATGCATTGGTATTCTGTCCTTGCCCATCCCTTAGGTTAGAGGTGCCAGAATTATCATTGGTGATAGGAATACCATCTATAACATACAAGGGTTCTGTAGTCAGTGTCGAGCCCGAACCTCTTATACGTATGGACATAGCACCACCAGGAGATCCGCTATTTTGTGTTACATAAACACCTGCACTTCGCCCCTGTAATGCTTGTTCAAGTCCTGTATTGGGCAGTTGTTTTAATTCTTTTTCCCCAATGCTTGAAATAGCTCCCGTTAGGTCACTCTTGCGTTGAGAGCCATAACCGACTACCACTACCTGATCCAATACGGTAGCATCAAGATCTACTAAAATAGTCATGAATTCAGATGTGGCTTGTAGCTTCTGATCCTTATATCCAATATAACTAACAATAATATAAGCAGTTTCAGATACTTGAAGGGAAAATTTACCATCAAGATCTGTGGTTGTTCCATTATCGGTGTCTTCTTCTGTTATGCTTGCACCTATTAGAGGTTCATTAGATACTTTATCTAAGATTAATCCCTCGATTGTAATCTTATTATTTGAGGTGCTATTTTGAGCAATAAGACTAGTTGTGTCAAAAAGCCAAACTATTACTAATAAACAAAAAGGGATTATATGCTTATTCATAATGTTTTGTTTACAATTAAAATCTTAAAGTA
>CALISO010000056.1 GCA_938041445.1 uncultured Saprospiraceae bacterium | reverse complement strand
TACCACTTGTTTGATAGCTTTCTCTTCTCCATTGTTCTCTCTGATCGGTAACTGTTTAGCAGTTGCGGTCTTTGCTATTGGTTGAGCTTCTACATTTACAGAAGTATTCTTATTTGGAGCTACTACTTCGGCACCTACACTTTTTTCGATTGGTTTATACTTCAGAACTTCTTCTGACTCTACTAATTCGCTTTGAGGACTATCGCCACTCGTATATAGACACAATCCTAGGATACAAGAGATCATCATCATACTTGCAGCAATAAATATTGGTCGCCTCCATATTGGAGTTCCCTTTGGAGTCTCAGGTCTCATAAGATCTGCCTTGCCGGCAAATGTGATGGTATGATCTGGAGTCACCTTTAGATTTCTGAACTGCAAGACCTCATCGGCAATAGTTGGATGGAGGTTGAGCAATGTTAGCATCTGTGCATTGAGCTCAGCAGACAATGAATTGTCTACAAAATCAATAATGTATTCCTCGTAATTTTCTACTGTAATAGTTTTCATCTTACTTCATTTTCAAGGATGAGGAGGTGATGTTGCATTTTTTTTCTAGCTCTATAAAGACCAACTTTGATACTACTGAGTGGTCGATTGAGCATAACACTGATTTCTTCATAAGTATATCCTTCATAATCTCTTAGAAGAATAATGTTCTTTTCTTCGGGTTTTAGCAACTCAAATGCTTGATCGATTAGCTCTCTACTACCATATTGAGCACTTGGGTTTACGGTTTCAGATTTGGGCATGACCTCACGTTCTTGTCTGGCTTTCTCACTTCTGTAAATGTCAATCATATTCTGATATGCCATCTTATAGAGGAGTGATTTTGCGGTTTCGACTTTGATCTGATCTCGTTTTTCCCACAACTGTAAAAACACATTCTGAACGATATCCTTCGCTTCCGCCGGATTGCTATTTGCCTTGAGTATATACCTATAGAGCCCATCACTGTAGAGCTTTATTAAGGTGTTATATTCAGAATTATTTAGCATTGTTTCGTTCTGTGTTCTGTCCATAGTACGGACCTGATTATTGAAAAGTTACTAGAGGGTTACATTTTTTTCAAAAAAACTAACCTTATCAAACAAATCACAATACTCTAAATAATACATATTATATACTTTTCTAATGTATAAAATGCTTATTTTGTGGATTGTTTTGAGATATGCGTAGATTTTGGCCATACATTGCAGGACTAGTTCTTTTACTTCTTACTTTATTTGTAGAGAAGGCAATTTACTATACACCTCATATCCAATCAGATAAGTCTACTCTAACTGAAATGATGCGCCAAGATGAATTATCAGTCATCCAGACCATCAATCAAATCAATGACGAAGCTGCTCTTGATCAAATCGGAGCTAGGCTTGAGGAGTTACCTGAATATCTTTCATTTTCATTTGCAGATGCAAGCGGGGTTCATCTTTCTTGGAAAGGAAATCTTGGTGATTGTCAGGTAATCAGAAGTAAACAACTACCCAATGCACATATCTTAAGCATTGGATGGGACTTGCTTGATCAAGACCAAGTCATGAATATTCCTCTTCAATTAAGTCAATCCTATAGAAGAGCGATATCCGATTCGGACTTTTTGATTGAAGGAAATATTGAATCGATAGCCGTTGCATCTGGGACAGCGAATCAGCGACCTCATCTGCCGTATTTAGTTGGCATTCTCTTTACGATTTCATTTTTCTTGTTACTCAGAGGGTTAGCATATGAGAAGCAAGTCATAACGATAGTAGCTACCCCACTGATCTACATCTTGTATACAATGATTAATAGTCATTATCTGACTGAGGTCTCGATATATCATGATACGTCATTGATGCTCAATTTGTGGGCACCATCATTGGTCAATATTATCTTATTGACTGCAGCACTCTATGTATACTTTCTGAAGGGTATCAAGCAACATAATACCAATCGACAATTTCTATCACTAGGAGTTGAGGTCTTATCTGTTACTGGGTTATTGATTGCAATCTTGACAAGTTTGCATCAGTTCATCAATTCCCCAGCAGTCAGGATCAACTTTAATGAATTATCGACCCTATCTCTTGTAGAGATCATTTCATTGACCTGTATTGTCTCTTGGACTATCTTGCTATTTATGCGGACACAGCTACTTATTAGAGAAACAAACGTGATCTCTAAGTCAATGAAGTATGGCTGCTTTGGGTTAATTGCGCTGTTAGGTATGCTCTTGGCTGGTGTTCCTAATAATCTGACACCACTTTGGGTTCTACCTCTATTTATGCTGATATACTTTATCTTAAGTGATCTATATTATGATATTGGAGCAAGGAATATTACATGGTTGATTCTGTGGCTGGTTGTGATGTCAGCATTCTTATCGACCATTTTATACAGATATGACTTTGATAGAGATATTAAAAATCGAACGATTGCACTTGATAGTTACTTTCAATCTGTTGATAATGAAAGGCTCCAGGTTTATCAGCTAGAGCATCAATATAAGTTCCAGACAATAAAGTCAAATATTGAAACCCATCCTCAACTTGGGCAAATTGATGGTATGGATATGGTCGAAAGCACCTTCAATATCATTGATCACACAACTATAGAACTCAGCGCATTTTCCCAAGATACTTCTGCTATATACAATGATCAAGAAGATGTAAGAGTGAAAAGCAATCTATGGACAGACTTAGGCAACGATTGGCAATTCGAACCAGTTGATCACATTTACCGAAAGATAGACATCATCCAAACAGGAACCGATACTATCACCCACTATACGGACTATGTCAACTATGCTTATGCAAAATATGTCGATATCCCCATTACGATCATTAAGGAAGGTCGTATCACTGACAATGCTTTAAGCCTTACTGAAGATGATGTCATCAAACTGATGGCCACTGACAAAGAAAAAGCCTATATCGATAGTGAACTCTATATCGTTCATCGCCCAATTGATGGGTATCTAGTCGTCACATCTAAACCAATATTCAGCATACTGAAACCGGTAACACTATTCTCATTCTTCTTTTGTCTATTGACAATTTTGGTCATTGTATTTATGAGTGTTAATGGTCGACTTGACTTCCTGCCTGAGTTTTTGCCTTTGAGATTTACCAAGGATACTGGCTTAAGTACTAGGATTCAACTAATCATTGTGGGAATGGTGATATTCTCGTTTATGGCGATAGCTACGATCACTAGTTTCTATCTCCAATCTCAAATAGCAAAAAACAGTAACCAACAAACTCAAAATCGAATACGGGCAATATCCAACTCTATGCTATGGCATCTGAAAAGTATTGAACAATCTAAAAACACAGCTTACTTCTTAGATAATATAAGATTAGAACTAGAGGAAGTACATGATGTAGGCATTCAACTTTACCATTCCAATGGTCAGAATGTTGCTAATGCCTCAGAGTACATCCCTTACCTAGCTTACCATCACTTCCAACTAGACCATCTAAGTAATCCATTGACATTCAAAAATGGGACTTCTGAGGTGAGTTATATCCCATTCAGATCTGGAAAAACAGAAGAACAAATTTATGCTAGTGTCTCACATACCATACCTAGATCTGCAAGCTTAGGAGTTGTAGACTATCTCGGAACATTACTCAATATCTATGTCTTCTTATTCTTAATAGCAGGAGCAGTGGCACTTGCCATCGCAAGGTCTATCACAGAGCCGCTAGAGACTCTTGCCAATCGAATGAAGGAAACAAAACTTAATAAGAAAAATATCCCTGTAGAATGGAAGGCGGATGATGAAATCGGAAAACTCATCAATAACTATAACTCTATGATCAATGAGTTAGAAGATAGTGCTCAACTTATTGCACGTACAGAAAGAGATGGTGCTTGGAAAGAAATGGCCAGAAATGTTGCTCACGAAATAAAGAACCCACTGACTCCGATGAAACTCAGTATTCAATATCTTGAGAGAGCAGTAAAGCAGAAGCCAGATGAAGCAGAGTCACTTGTGAAACGTATCTCTAACAGTATCATAGAACAAATTGACAACCTAGCTAAGATTGCAGATGCCTTCTCTAACTTTGGTCAAATGCCACAAGCTAATAATGAAAAAATCGTACTCAATGATATCGTAGAAACGATCCATGATCTTTTCAGAAAGAGAGATGATATGACGATTCAGATGAGTGAGCCGATTGAAGATTTACTAATATTCGCAGATCGAAACCACTTAGTGAGTATTCTCAATAATCTCTTAAAAAATGCTATTCAATCAATCCCCAATAACAGAGAGGGAAATATCTCAATAAAACTTTACAAAGAAGATGGTAATGCCATCATCAAAGTCAGCGACAATGGTATCGGTATTCCTGACAATATGAAGTCAAAAATCTTCACACCTAACTTCACGACAAAGAGTTCTGGTAGTGGACTAGGTCTTGCCATCTCCTCTAATATGATTGAAGCCTTTAATGGCAAAATGTATTTTGAAAGTATCGAAGGTGTAGGATCAAAATTCTATATCTCTATCCCATTAATGAAGCATTTTGTGGATACAAGCGATCCTGACTTACTTATGCTAGACGACGAATAACTACTACCTACTCAATTGCGATCTCTGCTTGCAATCTTCTCCTCTTTAGTCTTGATTTTTCCAATGAAGAATGCTTCGTTGATTACAAAATAGAGACCATAGTTATAAGCGAAGTCATTATTTTCATAGTCGTAATACGCATTAGTTCTCAAGACTAATTTTATCGATTCAGAAATGGTTTTTTCTATTGAGAACTTACCTGTAATCAACTGCCTACTCTCATCAGAAAAGGTTTCATCAAAGTCAGATATACTTGAGAATAGGTGCTCTCCGAATGGTGCAATAAATGTATTGGACCTCCAATACCCGAGCATAGAAGAGAAGTGTTTTGTGTCGTAAGTTGCCTTAAGATATAGTGCATTTCCTCTATCGAAAAGTTCAGCATTCGGACCAGTCTCTGGTAGTCCAGTCCCTTGATACCAAAAGAACAGTGGCTCAAATCCAACATTTCGTGATTCGCTAACCTGATAAGTAAGTTTAATTCCGGTCATCTCATTGAGTAAGTAGATAGCTGGATTTGGTGATGAATCTATTTGCCCACCTTTATGATAAATCAATGCTTGGATGGGAATATTGAATTGCAGTTTTTCTGTTGACCACAGTTGAAACTCTGACACTGACCCAATTTCAAATTCCTCTTGAATAGGGTCACCAGTAAAGATAAATTTATCCCAATTGATCCACAGATCTGAAGTAACAGATTCAGAATGATATAGAAACTGCAGACCATATTCCACATTATCAAGATAATAGTTATCATATCTAAACAATGGTTCTTCTATCCCGTGATTCAGTGTGCTGTACAAACTGCCAAACACTAGATCAATATTCTTCGTTAACCGTTGTTGTACTGTGAAGATGGGCAATGTCTGCGTAAAGTTATCAACTCCCGAATATTTCAACAGATAGACTCCCCCATTTACCTTTGTCGAATTGGTAAAGTAATATTCAAGAGTTGGTTTAGCATAGAATCCAATCCCAGTAAACCCTTTTGTAAAATCATTGATATACTCATTATTCTGAAAAAAAGATGTGCTCTCTAATCTAAGAGCTAGCTCTCGATCGCAATTAGTGCACAGCGTATCTATTGACTTAAAGTCTTGAGACCAAGCTGAAGTAATTGAAAGGAGAATAAAGAGGAGACTTCCTACAAGGTTGAATATATATTTGTTGCTGAGATGCATATCTGTTAGTGATTATCTCATATAATCAACTTAAGATCCCTGTGTAAGTCATCTAAGGATAACAATTGATCACGCTTGTATAAAACTCGACCATCATCCTTATTGATTAATAATATTGTTGGATAATTTGTGACATGATATTCCTTGGTCAAATACTGTCCTTCGGGACAATCTTGCGTTGCAAAAAATAAATCAAATTTTTTTTCAGCCCAATTACGGAAGTCAGTCTGAGCTAGTATATCGTGTTGAATTTTGTGACTTGGAGATTTCGCATAGAGCTCTTCAGGAAAGATACCTGTTGGATCAAATATGACTAGCTTCATCCGTTGAGACTTAGCGATATTTTTCTGGTACTCACAATCAAGAGAAGTTGCCATATAAGTTTTGACTTGAGCAGTTGCAGCAGTCTTAATTGATGCCTTATCACCACCACAGGATTGTAAGAATAGGCAAAGTCCTATGCCTATTACGATAGATAGTAGATTACTTAAGTTGTGCATTTTCATAACGTTTATCTTTAAAAAAATCTTGGAGTAGTTGAACACAAGCATCGTGCATTACACCATACTCAAGGACTGTTTTTCCATGAATCAATTCCTTACCATATTTCATAAATCCTCTTTTATCGTCACTAGCTCCGTAGACTACTCTAGTAGGTCTTGCCCATGCTAAGGCTCCTGCACACATCGGGCATGGTTCTAATGTTACGTATACGGTACAGTCTTCTAGATATTTACTTCCTAGTGCATTTGCAGCAGCAGTAATGGCCAACATTTCCGCATGAGCGGTCACATCACCAAGTACTTCAGTCTGATTGTGTGCCCGAGCAATGACTTGCTTACCAGCCACAACGACAGCACCTACAGGCACTTCACCTTCTTCTTTAGCTCTGTATGCTTCCTTGAGAGCTTCTTTCATGAAATAGTCGTCAGTAAAGATATCTAACATAATAAATCAGTAAATTTTCATCGCAAGGTAAGAGTTTTGTTGGATGAATTGGATTTGGTTTTATACTTTTGTCTATGGAATCAAACTACCGACAATCCCCGTTCAGTGAGTCACTCACATTCGATGATGTACTACTTGTACCAGACTACTCAGAAGTTCTACCAAGAGACGTCTCCTTAGAAACTAGATTGACTAAGAATATCACCCTCAAAGTACCTATCGTCTCTGCGGCAATGGATACGGTTACTGAGTATGATCTTGCCATAGCAATTGCACGCCAAGGAGGTATCGGAATCATCCATAAAAATATGTCAGTCGAAGACCAAGCTGAGCAAGTACGAATGGTCAAACGATCTGAAAGTGGGATGATTATCGACCCTGTTACTGTAACAGCAGATAAGACGCTTAACGATGCACTGAATATGATGCGTAACCATAAGATTGGTGGTATCCCAGTAGTTGATAATGATCATAAGCTGATCGGCATATTGACTAACCGTGATTTAAGATTTGAGAATCGTCTAGATCGAAAGGTGACTGAGATTATGACTAAAGATAATCTCATCACAGCTCCAGAAGGGACAACATTGAAGGAAGCGCAGATTACCTTGCAGAAGTATAAGATAGAAAAGCTACCTGTAGTAACAAAGGATAATGTCTTAGTTGGGTTGATTACCTACAAGGATATTATGAAGGTAGAATCATATCCGAATAGTACAAAGGATACTCACGGTAGACTAATCGTCGGTGCTGCTGTTGGAGTTTCTGGTGACTATATGGAACGATTAGAAGCTCTGCAAACAGTAGGTGTAGATGTCGTCTGTGTTGATACAGCTCATGGTCATTCAAAGTATGTCATTGATACTGTAAAAGCAATCAAGTCAAAATTCAAATCTTTAGATATCATTGCTGGAAATATCGCAACTGGTGCTGCAGCAAAAGCATTGATAGATGCAGGAGTAGATGCTGTAAAAGTTGGAATCGGCCCTGGGTCAATCTGTACTACGAGAATTGTTGCAGGTGTCGGTGTTCCTCAGTTATCAGCAATTATGAATGTGTACGCTGTGACCCAAAAAACGAATACCCCAATCATCGGTGATGGAGGTATTAGATACACTGGAGATATTTCAAAGGCACTAGCAGCTGGAGCAGACTGCATCATGGCAGGATCTTTATTTGCTGGTACTGAAGAAGCTCCAGGTGAGACTATCATCTTTCAAGGACGTAAGTTCAAAATCTATAGAGGAATGGGAAGTATCGGCGCAATGGAGCAAGGATCAAAAGATAGGTACTTCCAAGGTGAACAAAACAATGCAAAGAAGCTTGTACCTGAAGGTATCGAAGGTCGTATCCCGTACAAAGGCACAGTTGCAGAAGTGATGCTTCAATACACAGGTGGACTCAGAGCAAGTATGGGCTATGTGGGAGCTCCGACGATAGACAAGCTACAAGGAGCTACTATGACAAGAATTACCAATGCAGGTATCATAGAAAGTCACCCTCACAATATTACTATCACAAAGGAAGCACCTAATTATCACGCTAGATCGTAGGTATGAATACAAATCTTGTATTAATGAGCTTAGTCATAGACGACTATGATAAGGCTATTGGCTATTATACGACTGTTTTAGGATTTGACCTAGTGGAAGACAAGGTGATGAGTCCAACTAAAAGATGGGTAAGAGTCAAGCCCAAAGGAGATAATCCGATGTCCATCCTTCTCGCTAAAGCTAAAAACGATACCGAAGAAAGCCGCATAGGCAATCAGACAGGAGGTCGTGTATTTCTCTTTCTCCATACAGATGATATCAATCGCGAAGCAGATCGACTAAGACTACATAACGTTCAAATCGTCAGACCACTTGTCTCCGAAGAATGGGGCAAGGTGATAGTCTTTAGAGATGTGTATGGAAATCTCTGGGACTTGATAGAACCGAAATAACAGCCTGCTACTCATTAACAATTCTCATAATAATCATCTCGGTTT
>CALISO010000055.1 GCA_938041445.1 uncultured Saprospiraceae bacterium | reverse complement strand
CTCTACCAAGAACAAACCAATGAATAAAAAGAGTGGCCAATTGACACCTCGTTTCATACGTTGCTCAGTCAATTCATCGAAATTGAGTACCAGATAATCTGAATATATGACTGGTTGATTCCCAACTGTTGCATTATTGAGGTGACGATATAGATAGTCAGGTAGAAACATCTCTTCTTGCTGTGTCGCTAGTCTATCTGTTCTGACTCCTACCAATAGATCAATTCCAAATGTCAGCCAAGCATTGGACTGAGTATATTGATGTAATAACTCTCTAAAAGTGTATCGAGGTTCTTGAGGTTGCCAAGTCAGCTGATCATCATAAGTATTGACAACAATGTCACGTAGCCTTGTGCTACAATTATCGAAGAAGAACTCATAAAGATAGTCTCGGTTTTCTTTTTTGTAATTATCAATCAGAGCTCTTGTAATCCTATTTTCTTCTTCTGGAGTCAGATTGAGTGTCTGCTCATAGACTGATCTCTGCTCTTTATGATAGGTAAATAAGAACCTATCATACTTTGATCTAGATAAAGAATATAGTAGACGACCTCTTAAAAAATTGAGTAGGAAATTAGGTTGAGAAAAACTAAAGGTGCCGTAATTGTAGATCTGATCCTCAGCTCCTTTCTGACCCTTAACTCTAATAGCTGAATGACCAAAAACTGAATACACATCATCACCTGGTGCAATTGTCAACAAAGTGATTTTAGATTCTCTTGGTTGGGAATCTTGGCTATAGATGACATTTGGTAATAACCAAATCATCAGCAATATAAAGTACGACCAAGAAATATTATGTAGCCTCATCTGGAGCCAAAGTTACAGACCTCTATTCACATTCAGAAATGCAGAGTTTAGAACTCTATCATACTCATCGCCAAACCCTCGGTAGTATACAAAGGTCCGATAATCTTGCGTTGACCGCTCCTCATACTTCTCAGTCAATGAGTAGTCCATCTTGTCATCAACAATTTGCACAAAGTGAAAATCATATCGGCCTTGCTTCATTAATGCGGCACCTATGTAGATGTCACGTTCTTCGTCATACGATAGAGCATACTCAGGATACAATTTATAATCGCTAAATCCACCTATGACAAATGTCGGAGAATCCTTTCTCAACCAAAGGGCATTGACCGAAAAAACAGTCCAAACATACTCAGCATATACTCTATCAGACAATTCATAATCTACTTCAACAATTGTGCTACCCGTATCATTGTCAAGATTTAGATTTTCTAATTCTGAAGCATCTCTTCTATCAATATAGTAGCGTCCGTTGATATCAAACTCTGACATACCGAGATTTCTACGCTTTGGTTCTGCAAGTTTTAATAACGCAAAGATTGAATCCATTCCTCTATCTACTTCCAATAGATTGGTACCGGTAAATTCTAATGCTCTAGTATCAGCTTGACGAAAATCCTGCAAAGATGAAAAACTTGGAAACTCAGCTTTGTTGAACAAATATTCTTCTCCTTGATATCGGATAGGCCTGAATCCTTCAGACATTGTCGACCAATCAAGATTTTGCATCGTTCGGAGTTCTAGACTTGACTGATGCATTTCTTCCCTGAATGTCTCAGGTAATTCACGATAAGTAGTCTCTATGCGTTGACTAGTGTTTTTCTCTCCTACTCCTATTGTCATACCACGTTGGGACTCTAGTTTTCCTAAGCCTTCATAGATTACGAATCTACGAGTGAATACTGGATTGTCTTCTTGGTCATACACTAGCAGCAAGTAATTACCACTTTTAGTCCAACTAACTTCCGAATTTGGCAATGCTAACTGGTAGTGCCAATAGTCTACTTTCGTAAACCTACTCTGTTCTCCACCATTCTCCATTTCTGCATAGTTAAACCCTCTCATATATTCCAAAGGATCTATATCGGATGGATTCCAATCTCGATCACAATGAATGACCATATAATTGAATCGATATTCCTCTGTCGCTAGATCATCAAATGAAAGATATAAGCGCCTACCTAGCTTTGTGATTGGGTCACTGTACTGTGAAGTTCCATCATTAAATCGGATGGATTTGACATAGTCCACATAGATATAGTCTTCGAATCTGACCTGATTCATATCTGGTGTAGCAGCTACATTTGAGATAAAAGCACAAAAGCATAATACAATTGGCAATAAAAACTTAATCATACCCGAATTAAACGATAAATTATCAAATAACATCTAATACGGTTATTAAGATTTTGTGAAAACTCATTAGGAAAATGTCATAATTTATAAGATTATGCATTCGGAACTTTAAATTACCACTCGTGGTTATCCCTATAATTAGTAGGTATTATGCTAATTTTCATAATTATATGCGTAAAAACCCCTACTTTGTCATTAATTCAGTTTGCACGACATTTAAGAGAGTTTGTTACGATATGGCAAATGACACGTCCCAACAGTGTTTATGAGAGGATTCCCAATCCCGATAAAGAAGTAATTATTCATTTATTTTTTAATTAATATTCAAACAAAATGGTTAACAGTTTAATAGGACTGGTCAAAGATCAGTTATCTGACAAAATGATTGGTAGAGCAGGTTCACTGCTAGGTCTCCCAACTGGAGATGCTAGAACAGCAGTGATGTCAGGACTCCCAGCTGTTCTCGGTGGATTAGGAAGTAAGGTTGCTAGCAAAGAAGGTGCAAGCTCTTTACTCTCATTAATCAAGGACAACAATCTTGGTGAGTCTACACTCACTAATATGGTCGACAGAAAAGATGATATAGGAGAGATGGGAAGCAACTTGGCTTCTTCAGTTTTTGGTGGAAGCCAAAATTCTATTATCGACAAGCTTGCATCACTTAGCGGATTGGAAAAAGACAAAAGTTCTAAATTATTGAGCTTTTTGACTCCAGCTGTACTCGGTGCTGTAGGAAAAAGAGTTTCAGACAAAAATCTTGATGCGTCTGGTCTTCAAAGCTTATTCAGTGATTACAAAGGTGGTTTAGGTGCTATCGGAGGAGGTGTGAAAGCGGCTGCTTCTTCAGCTACTAGTTCTGTAAAGTCTGCAGCAACTTCTGCATCCAATACAGTTGGCAATGCGACTCCATCTGGGGGAGGCGGAGGATTCCTTAAGTGGTTATTACCATTACTTCTGATTGGTGGAGCTCTTTGGTGGTTTATGGGTAGAGGCGGTGCTGATACTAACACGGCTAAAGGCGACAAAATGGAGCAAATGGACGGAAAGAAAATGGCTGATAGAAAAGGTGGCAAAAAAATGGCTGGTGCTGATGATCATTCAGGTCACGACCACGCTGGGCACGACCATTCAAGTCATGATGGACACGATCACGGTGGAAAGAAAATGGCTGATGGTGCTAAAGGTGCAGCTGCAGGTGCAGCAACTAGTGCAGCTGGTGCTATGGAAGCTGGTAAGGCAGGTGCAGGAAAAATGGCTAATGCAATGTCTTTGACCGTAGATGCTGATGGTAACTTGATGAGAGGAGATAAGCTCATCGCTAAAGCTGGTACTTTCTCTGAGAAAGATGGTAGCTATGTAGATGCAAGTGGTAAGACACTAGGTCTTATCGGAAAAGTCGGAAAAGCAATCGGTGATGCTGCCAAGACTGCTGGAGGTGCCGTAGCTGGTGCAGCTACTAAAAGTGCTGACGCAATCAAAGGAGTATTCTCTAAAGCATTCTCTAAGAAGGATTCAGGATACGCCTACTCATTGACTGATATCTCATGGGAAGAAGGAGGTAACAAAATCACTAACTTCTCTAAGAATGAAATTATGGGTCTAGCAGCTGCATTGAAAGAAAATGCAGATGGAAAGATTGAAGTACAAGTTAATGGCGCTGATAAAAGTCTTTCTAAGCAGAGAGCTTCCGTGATCAGAGACCAACTAGTAACACTTGGAGTAAAAGCTAACCAAATCTCTGCCAAAGGAATGGGAGATGGCGATGCTGCATCTGGAAAGCTTGTAAAAATTGTTGTGAAGTAATTATCCTCATAATAATCTAAAAGCATAATTTGAGGCTTGAGTATTTAAAATACTCAAGCCTCTTTTGTTTATAACCTTGAATACTCTATGACAGACCATATTGACTACCTCAGAATTAATAAAGACAATTGGAATAAGCGTACAACCCTCCATGTGAAATCTGACTTTTACAACTATAATGGATTCGTGGATGGGGCGACTTCTCTCAACCCCATAGAACTCCGATTACTTCCAAATGTCGATGGCAAATCTATGCTCCATCTTCAGTGTCACTTTGGTCAAGACACCATATCTTGGCAGCGCCTAGGCGCTACCGTTACAGGAGTCGATCTCTCAGACAATGCTATCAAGGAAGCTAGAATATTGAATGACAAGTGTGGTACTGCGGCAACATTTATCTGTAGCGATCTCTTCGCCCTACCCAATGTCCACGATCGCAAATATGATATTGTATTCACTAGTTATGGAACTATAGGCTGGTTACCTAACCTTGACAGATGGGCAGAGGTTGTGTCACATCATCTTAAGCCAGGAGGAACATTTCTCATTGTTGACTTTCACCCAATGATATGGATGTATGATGATGACTTGACTAAGATTACTTACTCCTACTTTAATGAAGGAGCAATTATAGAAGAGGAACAAGGAAGCTATGCTGACAAGAACAGCAGTGATATGCTGACCTCTGTTGGATGGAATCATTCTACCTCTGACCTAATTAATTCGTTAATTCAGCATGGTCTCACAATCGAAAATTTCGATGAATTTGACTACTCCCCTTATCAGGTATTTCCAGGAATGGTCGAGGTCAAGCCAAAACAATATGTTATAGAAAAATGGGCTGGTAAATTACCTCTTTTATATGCTCTCAAAGCAACTAAGCATTAGATAAAAGTTGTAATGTGACAATAAGTCATCACCTTACAGACGTTTCACTTGTCATCGTTTGAATACATAAGAATGATGTCATAAATCTCTCAACAAGCTAATGAATGAAAAGCACCACAACAACATTTAAGTCATTGAGTAATTTTAAAAAAATCATCCTTGTTGGATTTCTAATCGGATTATTGGGATTTATCCTATTGGTGACCTTGAGATTAATGGTCAAAGTTGATAGTATCGGAGATATTCCTAGCCTTGTTGAAATCAAACAAATCCAAAATCCACTTTCCTCAGAAATTTACTCGAAAGAGGGGAAATTTATCGGTTCATTCTATAAAGAGAACAGGTCTTATCTTGAAGAAGAAGAAATGAATACCTACTTCAAGGATGCTCTAATTGCCACAGAGGACGTGAGATTCTATAGCCATAATGGTGTTGATAAGAGGAGCATAATGCGAGTCATATTCAAGACGTTACTTCTTTCAAAACAATCCAGTGGTGGAGGTAGTACCATTACCCAACAACTAGCCAAAAATCTTTACCCAAGAAAACGATTCAAACTGTTCTCTACTGTACTCAATAAATTTAGAGAAATAGAAATTGCTAAAAAGATAGAACGTCTATATTCCAAAGATGAAATCTTACTGATGTATGCGAATACCGTGTCGTTTGGAGAAAGAGCATTTGGACTCAAGATCGCTGCACAACGCTTCTATAATAAAGCACCAATAGATTTGTCACTTGATGAAGCATCTACACTAGTAGGAATGCTAAAGGCAACTTCTTACTACAGCCCAAGGCGATATCCGGATAGAGCTATCTCAAGACGGAATGTGGTGCTTGGGCAAATGGTAAAATATGGATACATCACTGAGGAGCAACAAAAGTCAGCATCAGTCCTCCCAATCAAACTGGAGTACAATAGCCCAAATTCAGATTTTCAATTTGCCGCCTATTTCAAGCAAGAACTACGTAAGCAATTTGCTGCATTGCAAAATGAGAATAAGAAATTAGAAGATTACAACCTTGATCTTGATGGGTTAGTCATCACTACAACACTAGACTATGACATTCAGATAGCTGCTGAGGCTATTATGGTTGACCATATGACTCGGTTGCAACAAACATTTACCGATAGTTGGAAAGGTGCCGATATGCTAGAAGGCAATGCTTCTATACTCAATGATAAATTGACTGGATTACAAGAATATCGAGCAGCAAAAGCTAATGGCAAATCAAGTGCTGAAGCAAAAAAACAACTTGCTAAGCCCTCCAAAAAAACAGTATGGACTTGGAATGGCTTTCAATCGCAGAATATCTCAACTGTAGATTCTATAATGCATTACCTAGGGTTATTGCATACTGGAATATTAGCTACTGACACTAAGACTGGTGGCATCAGAGCTTGGGTAGGTGGTATCGATTATGGTAAATTCCAATACGATAACATCAAAGGTGCTAGACAGGTCGGGTCAACCTTCAAACCAATTGTGTACCTAACTGCCCTATCCAAAGGTGTCCAACCTTGTGATGAATTCAACAACGAACTGCGAACATATACTGACTTCCAAGATTGGACTCCTAAAAACTCAGATGACAACTACGGAGATATCGTCACGATGAAAGGAGCACTAACCCACTCTATTAATACCGTTTCAGTACAAGTACTATTCAGAGCTGGTATCAACTCAGTAGTAGAGATGGCTGAAAAACTTGGCATAACAAGCAAACTCAATCCTGTACCATCACTAGTCTTAGGAACCTCTGATATTTCGCTCAAGGAAATGGTCAATGCCTATAGTACAATTGGAAATCAAGGAAAGAAAAATGAACAATATTGTATCAGTAAGATAGTGGATAAAGAAGGGAGAACCATTTATGAACACCAGCTTATTGAACCAGAAATAGTCGTTGACTCAATATATACTCAAGCTTTAAGCGGTATGCTCCAAAATGCTACTCTCAACGGAACTGGTGCAAGACTGTACAGTGAATATGGATTGACAATTCCATTAATGGGTAAAACTGGTACGACCCAAAATCAGTCAGATGGATGGTTTGTAGGATTCAATGATGACTTGACTATCGGTGCTTGGGTAGGTACTGAGGATCGTCGGATACACTTTCGTTATCTAGGACATGGTGCAGGATCTAGGTCAGCGATGCCAATGGTCGCTTCACTATTCAAAGTTGCAGAACAAAAAGGCAAAATCGAAGATCAAGGACTAGATTATACATATGTTGATGCTTGCTTTGACAGGCTTTCACCTGAGCAACTCATCGAAAGAAGAAGAGAAGAAAGACTCCAAAAGCAAGAAACCTTGACAGAAGCTATAGCAGACTTATTCTCTAATAAACGAAGGCATCAGCAGCAACAACCTAGATATCCAACAGGTCAATCAAGACAACAAACCAGTAATGAGCAATCACACAGAACAACAACTACAAGAACGCAGACACAATCAAAGCGAAATGTAGAAATCTTCATCAACAAATGGGAAGAGAGAATCCAAAACTTTGAGAAAAACATGAAAGACAAGAAACGAAGGAAACGCAAGAATTAAGTGACTGCCATTCGTTCTATACGTCTAGAAAATATAGCAAGTTATATAACTTTGCTTATTCATTTTAATAAATACAAATTAAATCTTTACAAATGAAATTACTCAGTACATTATTATTATCTCTATCATTCATCTTCTGTGGACAGCTCAATGCACAGAGCTTTGATATGGGAATGTTGGACAAAGCATCTTCACTTCTTGCTTCAGGTCAACAAGAAAAATCCGGTCAAGTATTAGGAAAGGCGATGGGCCTACTTTCTAAAACTGCTAATGCTTCAAGTGGAGACTTCGCATCTAAGATTCTTGGTCAGACTAGCATGCTCAACAGCATCTTACCTGCTCTTGCTGAAGGAAATGCAGATGTAAGCAAAGTACAAGGCATCATCTCCAAGATTAAAATGCTTGTGAGTGCAATGAGTCTGAATAAATTAGTTTCTGGAGGTAGCCTTGCAGGAAATAGTAAGTCAGTACTAGCAAACGTCGGAGTACTTCAATCAGGACTAAGTACATTAGGTTCAGGGTCACAAGTTGACTCTATAGCTAAATCTCTAGGTAAGGTAGCAGACAAAGCGCCAAAGTTAGAAAAGACTGGTCTATTCTCAGGTATCGCTAAGAAAGCTGTAAGCAAGAAATTGGGATCTTCTCTAGGCCTTTTAAGTGGTCTATTGTAAGGAGCGGATTACGATAAGTAATAAAGGCACGACCATCTATAATGGTCGTGCCTTTTGTGTTTTTATTGATGTAGATATAATTATCAAGTAGCGGAGAAAGAGGGATTCGAACCCCCGGTACCCTCACGAGTACATACGCTTTCCAAGCGTACCTATTAAGCCACTCTAGCATTTCTCCTAAAAGATTGCAAATCTAATGACTTTATTGATTTAAGTGTGGGAGTAACTAGAATAGTTTATGTCTATCTGAATTGTCGCTTTACTTCCTTACTCTGGTAGTTTTCGTAAAGTTCTAGTTGCTCCTCTTCATCATACTCTGCATCTGGATCTATTCCTGCATTGATCTTCGCAATTCTTTCTTCGTGGGCATAGTTCATCTTAATAGCAGCAATAACAAATCCACCAATTAATGCAACGATAGGAATAAGGAACACAAGAATTTCAGGTTGTAAGATTTTGTTGAGCATAATTGGGTAATGTTTTTTCTAAAAATAAAGCTATTTAGCTTAACTCTGCATTTGATTCGACAACCAAGCTTAATTTTTAGATAAAGATGATTAAACTAAAATGAGGTTTTAGTCTGCTTACCGTAAGCATAGAAGGAAAACTAAGCTAAATATATGTAGAAAACTAAAAAGCAAAATTCTGCTCAAAAGATTACATTACTAATATGTACCTTCACGAGTAGTAATGCTAACCTACTTATATTCATATCAATCCATACTCACTAGAGTGTTCTTACTTATTTACATAAGTGGGACATTTCATATGAATACCTATGAGGTCATTCACCTCTGCATGCACCTAGAAGACATACTGTCAAATGAGTACGTACAGCATAGCCATCAAGGAAATGATGAATCGAAAGATTCCGCACATACCCACCATACTTTTCTTGATCAATTGGCTGGAGATCCGTTAGATAATGACAGGAATCATGTACCTACTCCAGATGACAATCAAAACAATGAAATAGTACAAGATATCTCCTACCTTATACAAATAAGCTTGAGAGGTCAGATTCACAATTATCAATATCATCGGATTATTCGATATCTTGAGAACACTCTCCCCCCTCCTAAAGAAATGATGACTTTCTTAGTTTTTTAAATCATCATTTATAAAATACATTCTCAGTCGCATCAATAATTGCCGTATGCAGACTGACAATAAACGTTAGGACAAAATTTATGAAATCTATTATTGCATTAGCGTGCTTACTCTGTGTAAGTGCTATATCCCTCTCAGCACAAGATATTACTGGTCGAGTTGTGGACGAATCAAATACACCTATCCAACACGTCATCGCCTACTCGGGGAGTAATCATTCGCATACTGATGAGTTGGGTCTATTTAAGTTATCATCACTTTCAATTGGAGATACTGTCTTTGTTGAATTCTTAGGTTACGAAGACGCAATAAGAATAATAACATCTGAGAACATTGATAAGGAGTTCTACATTGTGATGAAACCTAGTCTATTCGAACTGAGCGAAGTCACCATCACTAAATCTGTTAAGTCAACCAATACCATTGCCAATATTGATCTTAAGGTAACACCTGTCAACTCATCACAAGAAGTATTGCGCAGAGTACCCGGACTACTCATCGGACAACATGCTGGAGGTGGGAAAGCAGAGCAAATTTTTCTGAGAGGGTTTGACGTTGATCATGGAACAGATATCGCCTTGAATGTGGATGGAATTCCTGTCAACTTAGTATCTCATGCTCACGGTCAAGGTTACTCAGATCTACACTTCATTATACCAGAGACAATTGAAAATATAGACTTTGGCAAAGGACCTTACTATACAGATATTGGCAACTTCAACACAGCTGGCTATGTCAACTTTAAAACAAAAGATGCCATAGACCAGAGTAGCATTGGACTCGATATAGGGATGTTTAATACAGGTCGATTAGTAGGTTTATTCAATGTATTAGATGACAAGGATAACCAATCAGCTTATATCGCCACTGAATATCAACAGTCAGATGGACCAGTGGAATCACCACAGAACTTCAGCCGTCTCAACCTTATGGGTAAGTACAGAATAACAACTAACGATGGAGGTCTACTCTCATTGGTAGTCTCAAGACTTACAAGTAAGTGGGATGCCTCTGGACAAATTCCACAACGTTTAGTGGATAATGGTACAATCACTAGATTTGGATCAGTTGACGATACTGAAGGCGGAAATACTAGCAGAACGAATATTGGTATTAATCACTCTAAGAAACTTTCAGATGACCTCTTCATCAAGACTAATGCATTCTATAGTCAGTATGACTTTGAGTTGTTTTCTAACTTTACATTCTTCTTAGAAGATCCAGTCAATGGCGATCAGATTAGACAATACGAAACTCGAAATATCTACGGACTAAATACCTCATTATTCAAGTCTATCGAATTAAATAATTCAAATCTCGAATTGAGTTCGCACTTAGGATTTCGCTACGATGATGTCAATGATGTAGAACTTTCCAATACACTGAACCGGAAGACTACTCTATCAACTGTGAGTTTGGGAGATGTAGACGAGACTAATGCGTATGCGGGTATCGATGCTAATCTTGACATCAATAAATGGCTAATCAATGCTGGAGTTAGATTAGACTACTTCAACTTTAACTATGTCAATCGACTATCTCAACTATACGATAATCAATCAGTAGATGAAGTGGTGGTGTCACCGAAGTTTAACTTGATCTACAATCAAAGTGACAAATGGCAATATTACTTCAAAAGTGGAATCGGATTTCACTCTAATGATAGTCGCGTAGTCACTGGTGGGACAGCTGACATTGACTTGCCGGCTGCCTATGGAGCTGACCTTGGGTTCATTTACAAGCCTACACCTAATCTAGTGATCAATTCTGCTCTTTGGTATCTATTCCTAGAACAAGAGTTTGTGTATGTAGGTGATGCTGGTATCGTGGAACCAAGTGGTAAGACTAGAAGACAAGGAATCGATCTTAGCATACGTTATCAGCTAGGAAGATATCTCTTCTTCAGAACTGATCTCACATACACAGATGCTACTGCAGTCGATGAGGCTGAGGGGGAAAACTATATTCCTCTAGCGGTCAACTTGATGTCAACTGGAGGTGTAACATTCAGAGGACTCAATGGATTTTCTGGAGGACTGAGGTATAGGTACATCACCGATCGACCTGCTAATGAAGATAACTCAATTGCTGCACTTGGATATTTTATTACTGATGCAAATATCAATTACGAATTCAAACAAGTAACAGTAGGCCTTGCTGTTGAAAATATATTCAACACTGAATGGAATGAAGCCCAATTTGCTACTGAATCAAGGCTAAGAAATGAAACTGTTCCAGTAGAAGAACTGCACTTCACACCTGGAGTGCCATTTTTCCTTAAAGGAAGTGCGAATTACAAATTTTAGTAGGTTGTCGCATAAAAGTAGTCTGATAGACTACTTCTAAAATATGACAAAAGTTGGTTGACGATAGAAGTTATAGGCAAGATCTAAAATATAATGATACCTCTAGAGCTAAAGCTAAGACATACTCTTAGCTTTAGTTCTTTAATTAAAATATGTCTAGATTGCTATTTCTTCAATTTTAGGTTTATACACTGATCTAGGCTCCTTAGCAATAAGTGCTAGCCCAAATGTCAACACACCTAATCTACCGATGAACATGAGTGATGAAATAATAATTTTACTCAAATCTGAGAATTCACCAGTAATTCCAGTAGAAAGACCTACAGTGCTAAGTGCTGAGGCACATTCGAATAGAATAGAAACAAATGAAAATGTATCTCCATCTAATAAGGTAACAATCCATACTCCGACGCAAAGGATGATAAAATAAAAAGTGATAGATGAGATCGCCAGGAATATATTTGTTTTGGGTATTTCTTTTTTCAGGAAAGTGATATGTTGCTTTCGACGTAACACTGAGATAAGTACTGCGATAAGAGCTCCTAACGATGTCGTCTTTATTCCTCCCCCTGTACCTGCTGGGGATGCACCTATAATCATTATGATCACCATAACGAATAAGCCTCCAACACTTATTTCACCAATGTTATAATTATTGAAACCAACTGTAGTGTGACTAGATATACTTTGGAAAATAGCATGGTATAGACCCAACCATCCTTGTCTTAATAGTTCTAAGTCTGATAAGTAAATGAGCAAAGAACCTGACATCCATATACCAAAAGTCGTGACTAAGATTACTATTGCAGTCTGCGAAATCTTCTGTCTTTGTCGCGTTATCCTCAACCAAATATCAAAAAGTACAATAAAGCCTATTGACCCAAATAATGACAATACCATTATTGTTGTGCTGATTAGCCAGTCTGATTTAAAGGCTACCATAGAATCAGCAGATAAACTAAACCCAGCGGTACAGAATGCAGAAATACTATGAAACAAGGCATACCAAAATGGGGTTTCAACCCCTAGTCGATCAAACCCTATATATAAGGCAATAGTACCTAGCGCCTCTAATAAGACTGTAAATACAAGTACGCTTATAATAAAGCTTCTTAATGGGTATTTAGTAGGTAGATTGAATTCAAGCTTCAATAATCTAACTGATAGAGTGGGTAACTTACTGAAGTGTCTTAATACAATAAATGAGCTTAATGCCATATAACCGATACCTCCCAATTGTATAAAAAACAGACTCACAAGTTGACCAAATAAAGTGTAATCCTCTCCAAAAGTACCTGGAGAAAGACCTGTCGTACTAACTATTGAAATAGAATAAAACAGATGGTCAACAAGAGTAATGTTACCATTATTACTAATTGGCAATAAGAGTAACAAAAAACAAATTAGAGATAAGCACAAGTAACCTTGGATAAAAAGCGAGAGTACAGACTTATCATCAGTTTTTCTGTGCTCTAGCCATGTCTTTAAACTATTCATATAACATCACTTATTATCGCTGTACAGTGTACACAGTAAATCTATCTAATTTCTTACAGATTTGCAATATTCACGACTTATTCAACTTCTGGGTTTATAGATCTGCAGCAATATCCAAAAATATTTGTCAAAACATATCTAGAATATTTGATAACAAATCGATACTTCCCTCTCCAACCTTGGCACAAACTGAGATGGTCTGTATTGATATGAGTAGCTAATAACTATCAGAGCATCTAATCGATATAGCTACCCTACTGACCTGACACCCTATTGTATACTATCACTCCCTACTTCTCCGATACAAGTTATAAGTCCACCTAGTATCAATGATTAGAAAAATAACCTATCATCTGAAAGACAAACAATCCAATACCTGCAAGAATCAAAAACCAATTTATTACTTTATAAATTATCGGATACTTTGAATGCTTTTTGAATTGAGTTAACAACAGTACAATCGGAATGAGAGCCAATACTTGCCCTACTTCTACTCCAATATTAAAGCAAATAATTTTCGCTAAAAACTGAGAAGTGCCAATATCAAATGCCTGTAATCGAGCTGAAAGACCAAAGCCATGAATAAGACCAAAGACCCATACCATAAACAGCAAGTTGGGTGAATTAGTATTAAATATTTTCTTAAAACCGCCCAAGTTTTCAAAACCTTTGTACAATACACTGAGAGCAATCACAGCATCAATAAGATGCTCGTTAGCAGTGATGCCTTGATATGTTGCAAAGATTAATGTGATACAATGTCCTATCGTAAAGACTGATATAAACTTGAGAATATCCTTGAAATTATTCAAGTAGAATATGACTCCAACTAAAAATAGTAAGTGGTCGTATCCTGTCAACATATGCTTGGCTCCAACCGTAATGAAGGCAAGTAATCCTCCATTCTGTAGAGTGGCTTGATCTTCAGCACTCACACCATGTGCTTGCAGCAAAAATGATGCACATACCAAGATTGATAGAAGGATGAACTTATTAAGCGTGATTAGTCGACTTGGAGTCATAGATAAGCTTATAATTGTTTTTTAATCGTCTTTGAATTCACAAAATATTGTACATATCTCAGATGATATGCCTCTAATCCTATAAAAATTATTGAGCCAAATTAAGTAGCTGGGTAAGATCAAAATAACAAACTTCATCTATACTCTGATGACAAGTGAAAGCAGCACTATACCCATCATCTATATAAACTGTGGAGGTCTTTATCACTTTCATTAAGTCAGGCTTCCATACAACAGATCGTAAATGATTCTCGATATTGGCAACAGCCAAGTCAACCGTGAACTGATCCAGAGGCAATTGCAATCCAAGCCCTATTGCCTTGATAAACGATTCCTTCATACTCCAACATCGATAGAAACCATGAATCCTTTCTTCAAGAGGCAATTGAGATAATGCTCTTTGCTCTTCTTGAGAGAATACCGACTTCCCTAAATCTAAATGATCAATTGTACTATTGTATACTTCTGTATCAACTCCTAATTCATACTCCCGACCCACACCAATCAATAGATACTTCCCTGAGTGAGAAATATTGAATTTAACACCACAGATGTGATCGACATTAGGCTTGCCATATGCATTAAACTGGAACTCGATAATTGTATGATCACCAGCCAAATATGACCTTAACAATCGTCTTACTACATATCTCCCTACACTGAATCGAATCCGATCTTTATGGAATCTAAATTTATTACATCGCTCTACTTCGTCAACTGTAAGATGAGATGAGAATAGTATTTCAGATGCTTCAAATCCAATCGTCAAGTCAACCTTAAACAAATACAACTTCCCTTCTAAAATAGTTGGAAAATCCTCTCCTATCTTCCAGTTGACCTTATACATTATTGGATAGAGCTGACTCAATGACTTCTGCCATTTGGGTGGCAGACTTGCCTTCAAAGACTGTAAGGTGTTTACCTTCTATGGTCTTGGTTATGACTCCTCGTTTTGCAAGTAATTGCCAATTATCGATGTGATATGACTTAAATTTATCCTCTGCATTCTCTTTACTTCTTATCAAGACGATCTCAAGATCTTGAGGTGTCCACTGATAGGTTGACATGATTGTTCTCAATTGTTTTCCTGTATTAAAGAGGTTACGTTCTTGCTCATCAGTAGGCGCTTTCAAGGTAGAATATTTGAAGTAATTATTAAATGCTTCCCACAGTTTCGGAATATTAAATGTGTATAACCAACTCATCCATTTTTTCAGTTTGGACAATTCGTTGAAATATGGTGGAGGTGAGTCAACAAATATAAGTTGTCCCATTTCCGCTTTTAATTGGCGAGCCATTTCGAATGTGACAGCATTACTGAAGCAAGTTCCCAATAAGTGATAAGGTCCTGTTGGATAGACGGCTTTGATTTGTGTCAGGTAGTAATCCGCCATCTCTTCAATACTCTCAAATTGAATCTGTTGTCCATCAAGACCAACAGGTTGGATTCCATAGACTGGTCGATTGGTAATATTCTGCGCCAATTCATTGTAGAAAAGGATATGACCTTCACCTGCATGGAAGCAAAACAGTGGATTACCATCTCCACCATCGGATAGAGGATGTAGACATTTCCAACTGTCTTCAACCGAAGATGTTTGTAGCATAGGAGCAAGTTCCGCAATTGTCTTATGCTTCAGTAATAAGATAGGTGATGCATTGATTCCAAGCTGTTTATTGATTGTATTAAAGATCCTAACAGCCATCAAAGATGTTCCTCCAATTTCGAAGAAATTATCTCGTTGAGTAATGGCTTGGTCATTAATAACATCTTTCCATATAAGGAGCAATGCCTCGTCAAGATTCGTCTTGTCATCTAATTGTAGCTCAGACTCAGTTGGACTCAAGGTAGTAGAAGTTGATATTACAGGTCTGTACAGTTGCTCACTTTCTACGCTTGCAATTTTTCCATTGAATTGTAATCCATTTAGGACACTCAATAAATCTTCTCTAATGTGATGAATTTCACTAGTTGAATATTGATGCACATTATACCTCAACTTGAATGTCAATTGATCTCCTGGCACAATAATAATACATAGAGGCATCAAGCTGCTAATGTTACTCTTGAAGTCGGTGTATTGCAATTGCTTATCCTGAGATTGCCCCGACATAAAGTTTTCAATAATCAGAAGTGTATCATAGCGGATCTTACTTTGATCTAATGCTGGTATATCTTCGATACTGATTGCATCTCGCTTCAATACTTCATTGAATTCACTTTGAATCTTTTCAAAATCTATTTGACCACGATCAGAATGACTATAAATCATTGGCAAAACTCTGCTCAACATCCCTACCATATCATCTACTCCATCAATCTCCACAGACCTTCCAGAATGAATCATTCCCATTGAAACGACAGATTGATCTAGATACCGACTCAGTAACCATGACCACAAACCGGTCAAGACTACTGACAAGGTCAGCTTTGAAGATTTTATAGTTTCTAATAATTTTAAAGTTTGTGACTCACTCAGGGCAAATTGATCAATTGCAAATTCATTCTTGACAACCTGATCAGTAGACTTGAGCAAGGAAGGAGATGCTGCCATCATTGTTCTCTGCCAATACTCTTTAAGTTCGTCAGACTTTCTCAGAAACTCTACTTGTTGATACCAGTTGATCAACTTTGGTCTTTGAAGAATCTGTTGATAATCCGAAGAGTCATATAGCTCAACCAAATCTTTAAATATCACATTGGTACTCCATCCATCTATGTAGATGTGGTGACAGAGAAATATTAAATGATGTCGCGTATCAGATTCTTTGATACAAATCATCCGTAGAATTGGCGGACGATTCAAGGCAAAATTGCTCCATTCTTTATCGATAATTTGCTGAATGAATTTATTTCTATGCTCATCCATTATCTCTTGAGCATTATGAAACACGATGGCTGACTCGACACTTTTGGCAACTACTTGCACAGAATTCGAGAGGCCTTCCCATAAGAAAAACGATCTAAGAACATCATGGGTTCTGACAAGCGCTTGCCAAGCTTCTTGTAGTCTTGATTCTTCTACTTCTCCATGTAGAATTACGCTGGCTTTGATTAAGCCTTGATCAGAACTTCCTGCTTGTAAGTGATGAAAAAGCAATGCAGACTGAGTCGATGTTAATGGGATGATTGTTTCTAGTTCAGTATCATACGTGTCCACAATATGGTCTAAGTCTTCACTCGACACTGCATACTGAAAGTCCGATGGAGTCAATCGAGTATCTCTTGTTGAAAGTGTCTCAGGAATCTTGCGCAGATAAGAATGCATCCCATTAAGAATGTCTTCCATTTTTTCATTATCGAGTAGGACTGCATCATAACTATAATTCAAAACTAACTCGCCGTGGTCGATATGGGTATTGATTTCGATCAAGGATTGACGTTCGCTTAGCCGTGATCGCATCCCTTCACTGAGAAATTCTACTCCTTGCAGATGATCATAGTCAGACTGTGATAAATCACCAAGATGATTAATCGTCACAAAAGCATTTGACTCCCCTCGTAGCTTACCAGAAAGGTATCGCAGTGCCCCATAAGAAATTCCATTGTTAGGTACTTGCCTGACTTGCTCTTTGACATCAATCAAAGATTGAAATTCATCGCTAGAATCACTTAAGGAAATTGCTACTGGATAATAACTAGTAAACCAGCCAATTGCCTCAGACAATTCTACTTGTGTAAAACTCGCATCTCTACCGTGTCCTTCTAACATCAGAGTAACATTTCTCTCATGAGTCACTCGATAAAAACTATGAGCAAAAGCAGCGATAATTGCTTCATTCAACTTGATTGAACTGTACCTGATGAGACTGCCAATCAGATTATGCGTAATCTGAGCAGATATTTTGAGTTTGACTGTTTTGACATTTCCTTCAATAGAGTTCTCTTTACCTTCGAAGTACTGCGATTTTTTACTGATTTGGTCTTGCCAAAATGGAAGATCATTGTCAAACAATTTTGTCTGTGCATAGAGATTAATCTCTCTTGTCCAATGCAAAAAGTTTTCTGATTTTCTTGTATTTGTTATCTCCTTGGATCCTAACTCATCATTGAATCTATTGAGGATGTGATGCCAAGACACAGCATCAATAATTAGATGATGCGCAATGATAATGATACGTGTCACCTTGTCGCCCTCCTTCTCTAAGTAGAACTTGATCAGTGGTCCTTCGGTAAGTGAAAGTCCTTCGGTCTTAACCTCACCCGATGCAGTGAGTTCTATGTAATCATCAATGTGATTCGACGATTGAGCCATGTGCCACTTTCCATAAAGTCTGGTAAAGACTACTCGGAATATTGACTCAAAATCTATTAGCTGCTTGATAACATCCTTGACTAGTTGTACAGTCTGAGGTTTTGACAATGTCAGTCGATATCCTTGTAACCAATGATCAGGCTTACTTTGAAATTCTTCAAAAAACCAAGCTTGAATAGGTGTCAGAGGTAGGTAGGTCCAAGGTGTTGACTCGGGAGATTTGTGATTTTCTTGAGATTGCTTTGGTATTAAAGAAGCTACCGTTTGATTGTTATAAATATCCTTTGCAGAGAGTTGGATCCCAGACTTACGAGCCTTCGCTACAATTCTAATAAGTTGAATCGAATCTCCTCCAACCTCAAAGAAGTTATCGTTAAGTCCAATATTTTCATTATTTAAAACATCTCTCCAAATCTGGAGCAAAGGCTGAGTTTCTCCCTCTATACTTTTAGCAACTTGCTTATCACTCTTTACTTTTACAATCCTCTTCTGTAAGTCTCTTATATTCGTCTTGCCATTTGCCATCAATGGAAATTCATCAATCGCTAATAGATGGTCAGGCCAATAGTGTTTTGGCAATTTTGATTGTAGTGAGACTTCAAGTTTGGAGATATCAATTGGGTTATCTGATACAAGGTACGTTACAAGAAGTTGTTCTTTTTGCTGATAGACAGTAACTGACTTGACAGAAGAATTAATAGCCTGGATAGTTTCATCGACCTCTCCCAACTCTATTCTGTGACCACGTATTTTCACTTGATGATCTTGTCGCCCAAGGAAGTACAACTGACCATCACTCCCCCATTTCACCCAATCTCCAGTACGATAGATTCGACGTTCTTGGCCATCTATCTCTAGTTTTGAAAATTTAGCATTAGCCTTGCCGTCAGAGTGCAAGTATCCATTTGAAAGAGAATCCCCTGATATGTATAATTCTCCAGGAATCCCGACCGGCACAAAATTCATATAGGCATCTAACACATAAACATTATTATTTCCGATACACTTTCCGATGGGGACAGACCCAGATATTTTACTTGCAAGAACCTCGTGTGCAGTAATCCATACTGTTGCCTCAGTTGGACCATATTCATTGTAGAGTCTAACCTGAGGAAGTAGGCTGAAATGTTGCTTGGCAATCGATATTGTCAATGCCTCACCAGCCAAGATTACAGAATTCAAATTAGCTAATACATCTGTCGGAATAACCTCAAGATACACTTGATAAAGACTAGGTATGAGTAATGTGTGAGTAATCGACTCTTTGCGAATCAAATCACCTAAACAATCGGTATCCTTTATTGTAGTCTTACTTGGTATGACGATCTTACCACCATTGAGCAACGTCCAATATATCCCTGCTACCGAACTATCAAACGAAAATGAAGAGAGCAATAAGTACGAAGATGGATGGTCCTGATAATATTCAAATCTGGCTAGTGTAGAGTTGAGCAAATTTTTGTGTGTCACAACTACGCCGTTTGGCTTACCCGTACTGCCTGAAGTGAATATCAAATAAGCAGGATTTGATGGATCTATACTTATATTAGTTTCATCTGCAATCGGACTAATCTCTTCGTAAATGACCGCCTCGATTTCTAGATTATCACTGTAAGGATTCTCTTGACTTGTAATCAGGATATCAACTTTAGCTGATAGGATAGCATGATTGATATGCTCCACAGGGTAGTCCACATCCAATGGCAAGTAAGCACACCCTGCCTTGAGAATCCCAATCATAGAAACAACAAAGTCCGTCGATTGACTCATCAATATCCCTACGAATCCACTGGTCTTACCCTTGCTGATGAGAATATTAGCAATGGCATTTGACTTATAATGAAGATCTTGGTAGGAAATCTGATGACGACTATCCGTGAGAGCAATTGTGTCCAATGAGGAATATTCCTTAATCGCTTCAAGGACATTCCTATATGGAGACTTAGAAAGCTTTGGGCCACGACCCAACCTCTTGACTAAAGCTTGCTCTTCAGTTGAAAGCATATTGATATTTCCCAATTGTTGACTTGGCCTGTCCATCAACTGAGTTATTACCTCGATATAATGCGATTGAAATCGATCAACATAGTCCTCTGAGTACATCTCGGTTGCGTACTCAACTATTGTATCATATTCTCCATCTGATTCTTCTATATAAAGTGTAAAGTGAAACTTGGCAACACCCATATCATAGTTACTCACTGTAAGGTCAATATCGGCAGCGAAGGCTCGCTCTACTGGTTTATGATGATATAAAAACATCATCTGAAAAAATGGATTACCCTCTCCTACTCTGTCTGGCTTCACCGCATTCATCAGGTTTTGAAATCCAATTTCCTTATGCTCGAATGCTTCAAAGACTGTGTTTTTTACCGTATGAATATACTCATTGAAGCTCTTGCCTTGATCTACCTGATTTCGCAGCACAATTGTGTCATTGAAAAATCCTTGGACATATTCATACTCAGGTTTTGTCCGAGTTGAGATTGGCGTACCAATGAGAACATCGTCTATCTTACAATAGCGAGCAATTATAAGTTTGTAGACACCTAGAAAAAAAATAAACGGGGTAATCGCTTGCTCTTTACAGTATGTTGTTACAGAATCAGACAATGCGGTTGGAAGAGGTTTAGAAGCATACTTTCCTTTTAGGGTGCTATTATTCTGTTCACCTTTATCGGAAGGTAAACTCGTATATTGCAATGGACCTTTCAGCTTCGCCTTCCAATAATCACTTACTCTAGATAGTGATGTTGATGTTGGATTGTCAATCGCCCTTTCATAGAATTGTGCAGCGAGGGGCTTCAATGAAGGTGCATTGCCTTCCTTGAGTTGAGAATAAACTTCCGCAAGCTCATTCCTAAATAATCGCATCGAAGATTTATCAGAAATAATGTGATGGATATTGACAATTACCTTATGAATTGTTGGGCTGAATGTGCAAATACTCACCTTTAGTAATGAACCACTAGCAAGGTCAAAGTGATACCTAGATACCTCTTGAGCAATCTTGGAAAATTGCTGGTCTGCTTCATTTCTTTGTAAAGATGATAAGTCATGCTTCTCCGAAAGATATTCAAACTTATCCCCAATGCGACATTCGATCTTATCATCTTTGAGATGAAATGATGCTCGTAAAAGATCTTGCCGCTTCCCTATTTGAGCTATTGCATTTAGAAACATCTCAACATTCAGAGGACCATTAAACCCCCATACCTCTGTTAAGTTATAAACAGGATTATTAGGATGCAGTTGATCTAGAAAGTAAAGGCGTTGCTGTCCATCAGACGCTTGATATGCCTTTGGTCTATTGACAATTGTATCAACCGTCTTCTTTTCGGAATCGGTGGATTTTTTCCATTGGCTGAGAATCGACAGTGATTTTTTCTTAGAGTTATCCATCTAAGCCTTATTTCAAACCAATGACTTTAAACACTTTACTGATAGCCTTGCCAATATAATCATCAAGTAAGAAATTGATATCAAAGAACCTTTCAACGAACCAATAAATAGAAGCAAGAATTAAGAATACAGAACCATAGATGAGTATCTTGCCATAGATCGGCTTATTTCGCAAGAAGAATAATATTGGAAAGATGGCACAAACAATTAAGACCTGACCAATCTCAACTCCAAGATTGAATCCAAATAAAGAAACCGCCATATAACTGCCCTCAATTCCTTTCTCACCAAGTACACTCGCAAATCCCATCCCGTGAAATAGTCCAAATAAAAACGTAATTAACCCTTCGCCTTTTTCTACTATTGGATAAATATTGTGAAACGCTGCAAGACCAATAGATAGAGCTATCAATGACTCAACTATGCGACTTTCAAGATTGATATAACCTAGAGCAGCAAGAGACAACGTAATACTATGAGCAATCGTAAACAAAGTCACTATCTTCAAAATATACATCAGCGATGCAGAGAATTTCTTGACTGGCTGAATATTGAGCCTATTTTCTCTTGTCCTCCTGAGTACTACTGCTGGTAATATGAGAGCAAGTAAGAAGAAGATGTGATCGATACCAATGTAGATATGCCACATCCCTAACTTGACCAAGGCTTTAAAACCTTGCCAAACAGATCCTTCATCCAGCAAGAGTGTTTGTGTAGTGTTATTAGGTGAGAAAATGAGGGAACTCATTGCCTCATTATTTATGACTCCAGCCTTCCAGTTATGCGCAATGATCGTAAATCCTCTATGGATATCAGTCTTATCAAATAAGATATTATAGTCGATGTCTAGATCATCAGGAATCGAATCAATTGAAGGCATATCAAAGTTGGAAAGAATGTAGATTGATTCAGTCAATTTGAGTATTTCCATATCCTTGAATACCATTGGAATCTCTTGCCCTCCAGATCTGAGTGCAATACGAGCCTTAATATATTCTATCAACCTTTCTTGATGTATTTCCCATTCAGCAGGTAATGCTTCTTTGGTGATTTCATCATTCTTATCTTTGAAATAAGGAGAAGGATCCAAGTCCAGGCCTAGCGCAATATTGATATCCTTAACTGTCATCTCGACCGTACCATCCATTGTCTCCTCATACACATTGAAGTATAAGTAACTCTGGTCAGGTGAATGGGCCTTTAGTCCTTGATTAAGTGTGATAAGAATCACTCCAACTATAGCCAAAAATTTAATTGTGGATTTTATGTAAGTCTGCATATTGTTTTATTGTCTTCTTTCAGGTACCATTTCCTTGAAGAAGTGATTGTCCAGAACGATTTCATCAAACGTCCTTTTAGCTAGGATTTTGCCTTGTTTTACAAAAATGATATCAGTGCAATCTTTGACACAATTCTTATCGATGTGTAACTTAGATTAAAGTTAAGTTAGGTTTCTGATTTTTTATGCTTGAGAAGGGAGATTGTTCAGTTATAGCTCATTGAGAATAGAGAACCAAGGTGATACCCAGAAACTCAAGCACATAACAAAGATCATTTGGCAGCAAAACAAGAATAATTGCTTTCACTCCCTATAATTTAGTAATCTTTTATAGTTATCAAGTATATGTCGTCCATACCATATAGTGAATTTATTGGTTTTGAAGTTGGCATAAAGCATCCAAAATTAGATACCTTATCTGTCAGACAGTGGGTTTAGTTTTATTTACATTTGAATCAAATATCGAATATGGATTTTTCAATTCCAGCCGATTATCAGGTCTTTAAAGACAAGATTATTGCATTTGCCCAGTCAGAGCTCAATACAGATATTATCAATAGAGATCACCGAGGTTCTTTTCCCAAAGATCTTTGGGAGAAGTGTGGAGAATTTGGCATACTTGGCCTCGCTACAGAACCTCAATATGGCGGTTCTCACTCTGAGATTGATGTGCTAAGAGCATGTCATGGATTAATGGGACTTGGATATGGCAGTAATGATGTTGGACTCGGGTTAGCGATCAATGCTCACCTATGGACTGTAGTGATGACGATCTCAGAGTTTGGTAATGATGAACAGAAACGGAAATTCTTACCAAAAATGTCGACTGGTGAATGGATAGGAGCACATGGATTGACAGAAGACAATTCTGGTTCAGATGTGTTCGCTATGCAAACGACTGCTACTAAGGTAGACGGTGGATTCATTCTCAATGGAAGTAAACGCCTTGTCACTTTAGCTCCCATCTGTGATATCGCATTAATTTTCGCATCTACTAATCCAGATGTTGGGAAGTGGGGACTAACAGCGTTCATTGTTGAAAGCAACTCTGATGGATTTGTCCAAAAACCTGTTCAAGACAAAATGGGCCTGAGAACTGTGCCTATAGGACGACTACACTTTGAAGACTGCTTCGTTCCAGAAGAAAATGTTTTGGGTAATGTTGGATCAGGTTGGGGAATTTCAAATTCTTCGCTTGAGTATGATCGATGCTGTATGCTTAGCTGCAAATTGGGAACAATGGAAAAGCAACTCGAAGACACTATCGCATTCGCAAAAGAAAGAAAACAATTCGGAAAGAAGATCAGCGATTTTCAGGCAGTCTCACATCGGATAGCTGATATGAAGTCAAGAATAGAAATCGCCAAGCTCCTTCAATACAAAATGGCTTGGATGAAACAACAACAAATGTCAGGTATGCTAGATGGTGCAATTCTCAAACTCTTCTTGAGTGAAAGCTATGTCCAATCCAGCTTAGATGCAATCAGAATCCATGGTGGTTCAGGATATCTTACAGAAAATGGAGTCGAACGAAATCTAAGGGATGCAGTAGGAGGTGTTATTTACGCGGGTACATCAGATATCCAAAAAAATATCATCGCTAGTAGCCTAGGCATATAATCCAGATGATGTACACATACTTACGTAAATTGATTAGACAAGTTGGACTTAAAGTAGGACATAAGATAGGTCTATTGACTAATCGCTACCGGATGACACCTGACTTCCTCATTATCGGTGCTCAGAAATGTGGTACTTCATCACTTTACTATTGCTTCAAGTTTCACCCTGAAATTAAGCGACCAATACAAAAAGAGGTACATTACTTTAATACAAATTATGATAAAGGTATAAAATGGTATAAGGCACACTTTCCTCTGAAGTCATCACAACACCTCACTGGAGAAGCAACTCCTGACTATGTCTTTAATCTTGAAGCTCCAGCAAGAGTCAAAGCTTTCAATCCAGATATAAAGCTCATCATGCTGGTCAGAGATCCGATCATCAGAGCTTACTCAGCATATCAGATGAATAGACGAAGAGGCATTGAAGAAAGCCAGACATTTGAAGACGCCATCAACTATGAACTAGAGAATCAAGAATCCTATGGTGATACAACCAACACATATCGAGAAAATCACTTCTACTTAGCAAGAGGGCTATACGCCAAACAACTATCGCTGTGGAATAAAGAATTCGACAAGAGCCAGATACACGTGGTCAAAAGCGAAGATTTTTTTTTACAGCCAGCTGAGACCTTAGCGAATATTCACCAATTTTTAGGTATTAGAAAGGACGTGCCTTCAACTTTCAAACCAATGAACGTAGGAAGCTATCCCCCATTATCAGATGCAACTTATGCCAATCTTAAAGAATACTTTCAAGAGGATGCGAAACAATTGAACTTAGATTGGCAAATTGAATTCTAATATATGATGAAGAGGATACTTACTGACAATTTAAAAAGATCGGCTGATCAATTTCCAGATCGTATTGCATTCAAGCAATTACAATCTGTGATTACTTACAGTGATCTAGTTGGGAAGTCTAATCAAGTTGCTAGACACCTTCAAAAAATTGGTAATACCAAAGGATCTAGGGTTGGTATCTTTATGAATCGAGCTATTGAGAGCTGTTATGCTGTCTATGGAATCTTGACTGCTGGATGCGTCTACGTGCCTATAGATACTAATCTGCCTGCTCAACGTATCTTGACTCTAATCAACGATTGTAACATCAGTACAATCATCACCACCAAGGCCTTCAAAAAGCAGATTACAGGTATCCTAGAAACTCAGTCTCCGCTAAAACATATCATCGGAATCGATGACTTTGTGTCTGAAAATATTCAAGGTTGGTCTTGGGATGATATCTTTTCGCTTGACCATAGTGTCATTGACATCAATAATAGGGAAGATGATAACGCCTACATCATCTATACCTCAGGTACTACTGGTCATCCAAAGGGCATTGTCCATACACATTATAGTGGTGCTAGTTATGCAAAGTTATCCGCAGACTTGTATCAAGTAAAACATACTGACATATTAGGTAATCATAGTCATCTACATTATGATATCTCTACAATGGGCTACTTAACTATGCCATCTGTAGGAGGTTGCAGCTATATCGTACCCGAGGCCTATACAATGTTTCCGACTAGTCTAGCTAAATTGATTGCTGAAGAACAATTAACGATTTGGTATTCTGTACCTCTTGCTTTGATTCAGATGATGCAAGCTGGTGGATTTGATGAGATGGACTTTTCTGCTCTCCGATGGATACTATATGGTGGTGAATCATTTGCTCTCAAGTACATAGAACATTTGCGAAAGTGCCTACCCGATGCAGAGTATAGCAATGTCTACGGTCCAGCAGAAGTCAATCAATGTACCTACTACAATTATAACAAAGACACTATACTCACTGATCCAATCCCAATCGGATACGTGTGGCCTGAGACAGATATTATCTTAGAAGAGGAAGGAGAATCAAGCGAATTTTTGGTGGCTTCTTCAACTCAAATGAAAGAATACTGGAATCGTCCAGAAAGAACTCAATCTTGCTTAGTATCACGACCAGATAAGAAAGGTAAGATGAGACGCTATTATAGAACAGGTGATAATGGTTCTATTAATAAGGATGGAGAGTTGATCTTCGGAGGAAGAAGTGACAGACAGGTTAAAGTCAGAGGTTACCGAGTTGAACTCAATGAAGTAGAAAATATTCTCCTTAATCATACTGATATCGAAGAAGTAGCAGTCTTTGCTATGAAAGAGAAAGATGTGAATGTCATCTACGCTATCGTAAAAGGAACATTTGAGGAGTTTGACGAAAGGAGTTTGAAGAAGTATTTGTCCAACTTAATTCCATTATATTCAATACCGCAAAAAATTGAAGCGGTCGAAAGCATACCAAGAACAAACGCAGGAAAAATAGACTATAAAGCCCTAATAAAATGACAATTGCAGAAGAAGTAGTAGAAATACTAAAAATAGATATCTTACAGGAAGATGACCTCACATTAGAACCCGACGAGGACTTATTGACTTCAGGGACTTTAGACTCAATGGCGTTGATCAGATTGGTCGCTGCAATAGAAGAAAAATATGAAATCAAGATTCCTCCAACTGATCTTGTTATTGAGAACTTTATCAATATCAATGCGATCGAGGCATATCTTCAAAAACAATTATCGTAACAAATCCAAATGGATAGACTACCATTATCAGACTTTCAATACTCGATCTGGAAGGGACAGAAAATGTTCCCAGAATCACCGATGTACAATATGGTATTCACCTTTAATATCTATGGAGCGGTTGATAGAGATCGATTCTTTGAGGCATTCAGTATTCTTTGTAAGCAAACCACAAGTCTCAACTTAATCTTACAGGAAGAAGACGGGCACCCATTTCACACCATCAGTGCAATACCTCCTTCGCTAAATTATATTGATAGTACAGAAGATTCTAAGTTTAATCTTCAGAGATGGGTGGATGTAAACAGTAAAGTCAACTTTGACTTAGAAGTAGAATCCTACTACAGTGCCTTGATCAAGGTCTCCGATAATCACTATACTTGGTATTTCAATCAGCACCACATCTTTACAGATGCGTATTGTTTTCAATTGCTTTTCAATCGGATGTCAACTATCTATCAGTCACTAGCTGAGGGCAGTAGTCAACTAGATTGGGGCAATGACAATGAAACCTATATTGAAAGTTGTGCAGTAAGAAAGCCCAAAGAAACGACACTTGAAAAGCAAGTAACATCTGTCAATACCGACACAATTTCCCTCTATGGAAATGCGATTTCCAACCACGGAATTACAGATTCGAGAAGAATAGAATTTAGGCTAGAACAAGCGGTAATTAGTGATATCAACTCCTACTTAGGTAAACAAGAATTAAGAACATTAGCACCGAATTTAGACTTCCTTGCCTTTTTGATGACTAGCCTAATTATTACTTTCTCCAAGGTCGGTGATAATAAGACAAAACACCTAATCTCTAATATTTTTTCACAGAGGTTCAATAAAAAGAACAAAGATCTGGTAAAGCCATTATTGGAGGTATTAAGCTCTCAAGTTGAATGGACCACCAAAGATGGATATGCCAACATCCACCGTCAAATTTATGCAATCTTAATGATGCGAAAAAGTGAGACAATTGGATCAAATACTTTACTAGCACCTGCGATTGTCAACTTCTTTGACCTCAGATTTGAAGCATTCGATGGTATGAACGTTGACTATAAGTGGCATCACTGTAATCATATGGACAACCATCACGGTCTGCGATTTCACATTTTTAAGTACTTCAAGGAGGACGAATTCAACTTAGCCTTTGACATCAAAGGTGGAGATGAGATTATCTCACTTGGTGAAAGACTTGTCACAGACTTCAAGATATTAATTGGTCAAATAGTGGGAGAAGTCTCTATTGAAAACATCTGCCTACTGTCCACCGCGACATTAGATTCTCTAAATCAAAGAATACGAGAAACAAGTAAACCAAGTATCGGTATAGATCAACTTTTTATAAACATATTACAACGACAAGCTGAACAGTCACCGAATGCAATTGCACTCTATCATTCTCATACTGAGGTTACATATGAGCAATTGATGAAGGAATCATTTGCTGTTGCAAATGCCATCAAGACACAAACATCGCAGCACAGTCCAACAATTGTTATTCATCTAGAGAGGTCACCACAGTTTGTCTATTCAGTAATTGGCAGTCTACTGGCAGGAGGATCTTTCGTACCAGTTCCTTCAGAATTCCCAGAAGCTAGAGTACAATACTTAATAGGAGATGTCGCAGCAGATGTGCTTATACAAAGTGATGCAACAATAGATACGTCAGTGCCTATTATAGACATACGTCAAATTGCACAATCCAATTCTGATACAATACGTACCAATGCAGGTGAAGGATTTTATACACTCTACACATCAGGCTCGACAGGAAAGCCTAAAGGAGTTGTAATTTCACAACAGTCGTTTACAAGCTACTTGGCTACTGCTGCAACAATGTACTTAGCAGGCAATACACATTATCATATGCCGCTATTTACCTCAATTGGTTTTGACTTGACGATGACCTCATTGTTCCTACCACTTTACACCGGAGGATCTATTACTATATATCGTGAGCAATCGGGTATCGATTTATCAATCCGAGATGTGATCTTAGATGAGAAGCTTAATTGCTTAAAGTGCACACCATCTCACTTGAAACTTATCAAAGGTATTCCACTCTCCCCTTCGATTAAGTCTATCCTTGTCGGTGGTGAAAACTTAACAAGGCTATCAGCTAAGTCTTTGAATGATCAAGGTGGTGAAGGTTTACGGATATTTAATGAATATGGACCAACAGAATGTACTGTTGGTTGTATCGTTCATCTATACAATCCAGAAATAGATACCCTATCAGCCAACGTACCTATAGGAAATGCGATGGGTGATTGTGTGCCTTTTATTGCGGATAATGATGGAGTACCAGTCCCTGATGGTGTAGTCGGAGAGCTCTGTTTGACAGGAGTCGGTCTCTCAAATGGCTACCTCAATGATCCAGAATTGACAAATAAAAAGTACATTTCGACACACCCAATCATCACATCAAGATACTATCGCAGTGGAGACCTAGCAAGAATCAACAATGATGGAATTATTGAATATCTCGGAAGAAAAGATGCTCAGATAAAAGTCAGAGGAATACGAATAGAGACAGGTGAAATTGAAAATATCATAGAGTCTAACTCAAATATCCAATCTTGTGTAGTTACCCAAAAAACACGATCACAACTAAACGATGACTACATCCACTGTAGTAAATGCGGTCTGCCTTCTAACTATCCTACTGCTGACTTCGACGAGAATGATGTATGTGGATTCTGTAGAAATTATGAGTCTTATGAAAAGAAAGTTGAGAAGTACTTCGAAACAGAAGACAAGTTTCTAAAGATCTTCCAAAAGACTAAACCTCACAATGGAACACATGATTGCATCATGCTGTATAGTGGCGGCAAGGATAGCACTTATGCCCTAGGTCGCTTAGTAGAGATGGGACTGAGAGTTCTGACATTCACCCTTGATAATGGCTACATATCTGACAATGCCAAAGAGAATATCACTAGAATCACAAACGTATTGAAGGTGGATCATATCTTCGGTTCGACTCCACATATGAATGAAATATTTGTCGATAGTCTTAAGACGCATTGTAACGTCTGCAATGGTTGCTTCAAGACTATCTACAACTTAAGTCTCAAGATTGCCTTCGAAAAAAACATACCTATCATCGTTACAGGCTTGTCGCGAGGTCAATTCTTTGAAACAAAACTCTCTGAGGAAATCTTCTGGAAGCCGATGAATGACGTATCAGAAATCGAAGATACACTGTTCTCTGCAAGACAAGCTTACCACAGTGTAAGAGATATCGCTTATGAGAAAACTGGTGGTGCTTTCATAGAGGAGAATGCAATATTGCAATCGGTAAAGATTGTAGACTTCTACAGATACCACGATGTGACCCTAGAGCAACTCTATGCATATATCAATACTGACTTACCTTGGGTAAGACCAGAAGATACTGGTAGATCTACCAATTGTCTGATCAATAAAGTAGGTATCTATATCCACCGCCAAGAGAGAGGTTATAGTAATTATGCCTTTCCATATAGTTGGGATGTCCGGACTGGCCATAAGACCAAAGAAGAAACAATAGACGAAGTGGAAGAAATCATCACTGACCTTGACGTAAGACATATTATTGAAGAGATTGGTTACGAGTCAGAAGCACCGGAGGGGCAGCTAGTTGCATACTATACTGGAGAAAAAATGTCAAATTCTGATTTAAGAGCATTTATTACCACCTACTTGCCAGATTATATGGTGCCGAGTCAATTTATCCACGTAGATCAGATACCAACTAATCAAAATGGTAAGGTCGACTATGCACAACTTGAGCAAATAGAATATCAGAGAATACAACCTGTCAGATTACCATCAAATGAATTAGAAGAACTACTACATAAGATTTGGATGGAGGTGATGCTCTTAGAAGAGATCAGTATCGATGACAACTTCTTTGAGATAGGTGGTACCTCATTAAATGCCATCAGAATAGTTGCTAGAATTGAAAAGACACTCGATTACCAACTTGGTGTTCACCACGTTTTTCAAAAACCAACGATAGAGATTCTATCCCAACACATCTTAGATGATATGGAATCAATAATGAATTCAGAGGCTGAGTAGTGAGTAATATCTTAATCATCCACACTGGTCTTACTGGCATCTCCAATGCTTGTCTTGCATTAGCCAACCGACTACAAAATGGTCAACATAAAGTCTGGATTTCTTCAATACAAAATGAAAAAGAAAAGACGGAAGTCAATGGTTTTAAGTATTTAGAAATCAATCCTATTGAATTTGACTATAAGTCAAATAGCGGAAACCTCCGCAAACTAGACTACTTTGATCATCTCATTAAGAAGCTGGACTTTGGAAGTTTTGATACCTTACTAAGGACTAACAATATCGACCTTGTACTTATCGATATGGAACTTCATGAATACATCCTATACCTCAGTAGTATCAAGTTTAGATTTGTATTGCTCTGTCAGTTCTTATCGGTATGGCAATCAAGCAACTCTCTCCCCCTCTCTTCGTCACAACAACCTAAATCTGAGCTCTACAATAAAGCTATATGGACATTTAGTGGTATTGTAGGTAGACTCAAGACTATCGCAAAAAATATAAGAACAGGTGGACTAAGCAGAAGGAATTTCATCCTATACCTAGCTAACAAACTCCGATTTGACACTAGTGAACTGATTTCTTATCAATTCCCATTGCCATTTACTTATCGGTCATTTCCTACATTAGTGATGACTCATCCTGAACTAGAGTTCACAACCCAGGAGTTACCACATATCGATTATGTTTATCCATTTATACAGACTGATCGCAAGGAGCAAATTGATGTAACCTTAGATATTGAGTTTGACAAAATCCTAACTCGACTCTCTGTTGAAAATAAGCAACTGATTGTAGTTACGAGGAGTTCGATGCAGAAAAGCAATGCACGAGTAATACCAATTTTGCTGCAAGCACTCCAAGATATCCCTAATACTATCAGCGTTGTTTCTCTTGGCAAGTGGTATGATGCATTTAAGGATAAATCGGAATCACCCGATGTCCTACTGTATCAAAGAATCCCACAATTGAATCTTCTCAGGAATGCTGCACTCTCCATTAACCATGGTGGTATACACACAATTAATGAATGTATCCATTACAAAGCACCCATGCTAGTCATCAGTGGAGAACAATTTGACCAAAATGGAAATGCTGTAAGAATTGATCATAAAGGCTGTGGAATAGCCCTACCTCCAAATAAAGTAACTATAGAATCTATAACAAGTACAATCAACCAGATACTTAATAGCCCCGATTACCAAGACAGCATCGAAGAACTAAACCAATCTTACATCAATGCCAAATCCAACGAGGTGCTCGAAAAAATCATTAATGCTTACTTAGATTAATCACCTATCTAGCCCTAGATTTTAGTAAGTCTACAATGTATGCTGTGGTATCTTGTTGAGTACTTAAGAATGCATCTCGCTTTATCCTCCAGTCTTCTTTTAGGTTGGGATTTGCTAAAAGCATCTGCAACTTTTCGAATAAAGACTTGTCGTCAGTAAGGTGATACAAGAGATCATACTCCTTTTCAAGATATGTGATATATCCCCATTGCATACTATTAATTAAGATGTTGGGAACCCCCAACATAGCAGCTTCACATGCTGTGGTAGCACCTTCTCCAATAAGTATACTACAGTAGCTCAATGCATCATGCAAGTAGGACTTGGGGATACTATATTCATATTGCTTAAACTCCTCTTCTAAGTCATACTCTGAGGTAATAAACACTTTACCGTGTGGTAATAATCGCTTCACCAATTCCCTCTTATTAACCAATCTGATACCAGACTGCCCTACATCATGTGTCGCATCCCAGGCGATAAATCTTAAGATAAAATAAGGCTCTCTATCTGCCACCCCAAGCAAGTCTAAAACTTCCTCTCTTGCTGAAAAATTATCTGGGTGGAGGTAGGCCAGCTCATGAAATCCAGAATACCTATGCTGTTTTTTACCAAGTGCCGTCCCGAACCAATTAGGCGTATGAATCTCTGAAGCAAAAGGCTTGAAAATCGCAATTTGCTTAGTAGCATGTTCTGTATCCGTGAATACAATAGTTTTAATTCCTAGTAACCAACCAATATGAGAACCTCTTATCGCAACGATTCCTAATATCACATCAGGTCTATGTCGAAGACAGTAACACAACATCTTGAAGTCGTGTACTAATAACTTAAATATCTTAGCAATAAATGATACCCCAATAGTACCCATCCGGTGAAAAGGTATCTGATACTCTCCCAATAGTTCATAGACTAAGGGCTTATCACTTGCAGTCACTAAACAGTTATACCCTTCTTTTGAAAGCTGTTTGTAAGCATTACGTATAAAGTGTACATGGGCTGCATGATTCAGATCGAAGAGTATAGTCATATGATAATCGATTATTGATCAATACGAAATCAAAAATAACAGATAAATTGAGGTGAGATAAATTTTCCCTCTATAGCCTGCCTAAAACAGGTGATGAATGATCGAAAACAATAGTGAATCTCATTAACAAAAACCATTAACTACACGAGTCTTTTATGACCAATAGACCAATATCTACCAAAAAAATATTCATTTCTTTAGCAGCTTTTGTTACAAGTCTATTGTTGTTGCAATTACTGAGTTTACACAATGGGTTTCCATTATTGCTTGCGGACTCTAAGTCTTACTTAATGATGGGACTTAAGTTCTTAGAAAATAGTCATTGGTCAAATACATACATCTACTTTGTCGGTAAAAATATAGAAGTATTCAAAACTCTCAGTTGGCTCCCGATGATTCAGAATCTACTAATTCTCTCAGTCATCTATAGCATATCTAGATTAGCATTCTCTCATTACAACAATCTAAAATATCTCATTGTCATTGCGGGCCTTTTATTCACCGCTCTCCCATGGATATCCAATGTCATTATGAGTGATATTTCTACAACAATATGTTTATTGATAATCTTAATGGTCATCAATTATAAATTGAGTCGTGGAATGTATTTGTGGCTTTGTATTCTGTTTTTTGCTGTTGCTAGTTGGCATCAAAGCCATATCGCTATCCTGCCTTTGTTTACAGCATTTATCATTTGCATAAAATTATCCTTAGAACGCAAATATGCAAAGGAGCAGTTTTTAAGAATTATAAAAAGCATAATTCCATTATTCGTCTTGTTTATCGCCTCATTCTGGCTAGAAAAGAACATACTCAATCAACCTCAACTCCATACTAAAACAAAAATTCAAAAAAAATCTAAGCCAAAGGATATCACATCAGGATACTACTTTGTTGGAGTAAGGATGTGGGAAGTAGGTGAGCTGGATAATCTGCTTGCAACGTTCTGTCCAGACAATGCAGGCAACTATCTGTGTGACCCTAATAATCCATTCCAAATCAAAATAAAACTTAACAAAGCAGTAGATAGAAAGCAAGAGAATATAGAATATCAAAAGTTTTCATCTGACAATAAAGAATTTGCACTCGCTTGTTTGACTATACCTAGATTCTATTATGCTCTTTTTAAGGCTGCATTGCTCAGAAGTCCAAAACTACTCAAGCATACAGAGATTCCAGATTATTACCCGCTTGAAGGTATTACCCTCAAACGTAACCTCAAAAGAGTATCAAAAAAAGAGTGGATTAAGTTTTCCAACTCACGGCAATATCAAGGAAGCTATATTGGACCATTCATAAGTAGATACGCTATAGTTGACAAAATTTGGTGGCTACTAATCTTACCAGTATCAGTATTGATATTTGTTTACTTACGGTTCAAGTTCAAAGGTCAACGCATACTGTCTAACGATATGTGGATAACAATTATATCTTTATTTGCAGCCCACATTATTAATACTGTGATCTGTGGAACATTTTCAAATGCCGAAAATGTCAGATATAGTGCTCGTACTATCTGGCTTATCAACCTAGCTATTATATTATTGCTCTTATCCTTCAATGAATTTAGAATAAATCACCAATCTTCACAAGATGAAACTAATCGTACAGATACCTTGTCTGAATGAGCAAGATACCATTGCGAAAGTCATCAAGCAGATTCCTAGACACATTGATGGAATCGATCAGATAGAAATTTTGATCATTGATGATGGTAGTGAAGATAATACAGTGGAGATTGCGGAGAACCTCCAAGTGGACCATATCATCAAGAATATCGGGAACAAGGGTCTAGGAATTAGCTTTCAGAAAGGGATGCAATATGCATTAGATCAAGGTGCTGATATCTTAGTCAATACAGATGGTGATGATCAATACCCTGGTCATTACATACCAAATCTAGTCAAGCCTATTTTAGATAATCAAGCAGATATTGTCATTGGAGATCGACAGACTAATCAAGTGCAGCACTTCTCAAGACTTAAGAGACTATTTCAATGGTTAGGTACAAAGGTTGTCATCTTCCTCAGTGGCGAAAAGAAACTAAAAGACGCTGTATCTGGCTTCAGAGCTTATAGCCGAGAAGCAATGTTGGAAATCAATATCACTGAAAAGTTCAGCTATACACTTGATGCAACTATTCAGGCATCAGACAAAAGATTAAAACTTGAATCCATCCCCTTCACAATTAATCCACCTACTCGACCTTCGCGTTTATTCAAGAATATGTGGGTCCACATTCGCAAGAGTGGATTTGGTGCATTGAGAACATTTGCATTCTATAAGCCAGTAAGAGTGTTTGTTGGTCTTGGTGGAATATTCCTTTTGACTGGTATGATTCCGATTGTACGATTCTTGTATGACTATTTCTTTTCCCATGATGGTAGTGGCAAAGTCCAATCACTCGTCATCGGTAGTACGCTGATATCAATAGCATTCAACCTATTTGCACTCGGAATCATTGGAGACCTACTTGGACGTAACCGAAAGTTGATAGAAAAAATCCTTGTCAAGCAAAAGGACAATAGACAAAGTGAATCTTAACTTTTCTTGAGTCGTTTTATAAATGCATATGGGTTCTTCTCATCAAGGGAAGCACTTTCAATCTGAACCCTTTGGCCGATATTCAACCTCTCTGCATGCTCAAGGATGATTTTTGAAGAAACTAAATCTTGTAACGCGATACCCGTAGAGTCAAACACTGTTCTACTATTTTTCAAATGCTCAAATGTATTTGCTTCTTTCAAGCAGTGTGATAAGCTTTCACCGATTTGATGGCTTTCAAGATTCTGACACTCTCCTTCTATGACAGCTTGATCTATCCAATCAGGGCAGACATAACTATTCTCCAAAAACGAAAATGGCAACTCAAATTTACCTGGAAAATCTGATCCGATTGCATTAATATGCAACCACTCCTTAGTTGGTAATTCAGCGAACAATGGCCCCTCTCCTATCCCAATTGATGTAGCCGTCGATATGATATCGGATTCTCTGACTATTTCATTGATGGACATTGGGACAAACTCACAGTCAAGGTCAAGCATAGCAGCTCTGGCAACGAACGATTGACTTGTCAATTCATCTATATCATAATAGTAAATTTGCTTCAAATCAAACACCCGAGAAATACCGTGTAATTGTGTAACGGCCTGAGCACCACAACCAATCAAACCTAAGGATTGACTTTGGCTGTAGCCAAACAACTTACTTGCAATTGCACCCGCTGCACCTGTTCGTAGAGATGTTGGTAATACACCATCAATCAATGCACTCAAGTGCCCAGTTCGGGTATCATACTTAGAGATTGTAGAGATGATTGTAGGTACTTGATATTGTTCAGGATTCCGGGGATGGTAACCAACTACTTTGATTACCACTTGATCTTTGCTTATCTGCCTGATAGGCATCCATTCTACTAATCCTTCAGCAGGTTCTGTGTAATTGTAGCCTGATCTCCGATTCATCACACAATCAGACGGGTCATAATTCACTAAGGCTAGATAAGTCTCTTCAATGAGTTGATCCATCAAAGAGTCTAAGCCAATGTTAAATATGATTTGTTGTAAGTCTTGCCCAGTGACAAGTAATGTAGTCTGATTATGTTGCATATGTTTCATTATGACAATACCACCATCTGACTAACTATAACTAATGATAGATAACAGTAATTAAACCAGAATTGGGTGATGCTAGTAAATATAGGGTGTAGCGAAGTAATCTTATGGCAACTTGTCAAAGAAATATTTCTAAAGACATCAACTTGAACATATGATGATTAATCCAATATGGCGATAAAAGCAGAATATAAAAATTTGGTTGTTGACATTACTTAAATTTTACTAAAGCTTGTCTTTCTCTATTGACAGAAAGTTTTGTGATATCCGGTCTTGAATAATGACCAACGGGGTCGAAATTTTGGCGTTCCTCATATACTTGTTGAATATCTAACTCAGCAGTAAATAGTCCTTCTTTCATGGGGATGGGTTCTATTAGCCAATCACCGTTAGGTGCGGCTATACAACTACCACCATCAGCAATAATATCTGGGCAATGTTCTTGAATCATATCATAGTGAGGTATATCATTTGTAATTTGGTCACTGCCAAATAACCCACAAACTCCAATTGAATATGATCTAGACTCCTTTGCAATAAATGGTGTAATATCTACAGTATTTCTTACACAACCCGGCCAAACAGCAATGTGTAAGTTTTCACCTTGAGCATACAAGGCAGTCCTGCTTAGTGGCATCCAATTTTCCCAACAATTTAACCCGCCAAGTGTAAACTTATCCAACTTATGTGTGACAAGCCCGTGCCCATCTCCAGGACTCCAAACAAGTCTCTCCTCATACGTTGGACGAATCTTGCGATGTGCTGATTGTATCAATCCATCCTTGTCGATATAGACAAGTGTACAATATAGACTATGCCCTCCTCGATCAACTGGTCTTTCAATGATTCCGAGATATACTGCGATAGATCTTTCCTGTGCTATTTTACAGATGCTATCCAAGTCACCATCTTCTATACATATCGCATTCTTGATATAGTGAGCATGAATTTCTTTCTGTGCTTGATCATTAAACGTAGCTCCATTTGTAATTGATAACCAGAATGGGTAAGCAGGAAGAACAGCTTCACCAAATACGACTAGGTCACAGTTCTGGTTAGCAGCTTGAGCAATATAATCCGCCACCTTTTGGGTAGATTTTTCCTTATTCAACCATATAGACGAGATTTGTGATATTCCAACCTTCATAATTTACTTAATAGTTATGATAGTAACTCTCCCAATCCATCAATTGCGTCTTGCAGCTTGGATGCATCACTACCTCCTGCTGTAGCAAAATTGGCTTGACCACCGCCACCACCTTTGATAGTCTGTGCTAGGGTTTTTACAATATTACCTGCATGAAATCCTCTGGACTTAGCTAATTCTTCTGTGACATGACAGATGAGTTGTGGCTTTCCGTTAGATTCTATCCCTATAAGGATTACAGACTCCCCTATCTTTTTAGCAAGGCTATAGACTAAGTTCTTAGCAATCTTACTATCGTCAATATCTACCAGTCGTTGGATTACTTTATAACCATCTGCTGATATAGCCGCACTACTCATAGATTCTATTAACCCATTTGCATTCTGCTGTTTCAGAGATTCGACCTGCTTAGAGAGTATTTTATTTTCTTCTATGAGCTTCGCAACTGATTCGCTTACTGGCAACTTGCTCTTGAATTGTAACTCTACGTTATCCAAGAGTGTCAACTTATTATTGATGTATGTAAGTGCTTCCGATCCAGTGACTGCTTCTATACGTCGGACACCTGCAGCTACGCCTGATTCTGATAAAATCTTGAGGACACCAATCTTACCAGTGGCTGGTACATGACAACCACCACATAATTCTATGGAATATGTTGGATCAAAAGTGATCATCCTCACAGTATCACCATACTTCTCTCCGAAGAGCATCATTGCCCCAGACGCCTTGGCCTCGTCAATTGGTATACTTCTATCTTCTTTGAGAGCAATATTTTGCTGAATTCGTTGATTAACAATCGATTCAACTTTTGCGATCTCTTCATCTGACATCTTCTGCATATGACTGAAGTCAAATCTCAATTGGCTATCCTTAACCAGTGATCCCTTCTGATTAACATGATCACCTAGCACCTCCTTAAGTGCTGCATGCAGTAAGTGAGTTGCCGAGTGATTATTCTCAATTGCTCTTCTTCTATCTTCTTCAACTTGTGCATCCCATTGAGCAGCCGCATTTTGTGGCAACACATTGATGTGATGTATAATAAGGTCGTTCTCTTTAGTGGTATTATAGACTTGCAGAGTCTCGTTAGCTGACTTGAGTGTGCCCTTATCTCCTACTTGACCACCACCTTCAGGATAAAATGGTGTCTTATCTAGCAAGACTTGGAACGATTCTTTGCCTTTGGTTTCAACAGTACGATATCTCATAATCTGTACACCATTTACCGATAGCGTATCATAACCCTGGAAGTCAGCTTTCGCAAATGGATTAACATCAATCCAGTCTCCTACACTCTTCTCAGCATCTGCTCTCGATCGTGCTTTTTGCTCAGCAAGGGCCTCTCCGAATCCTACTTCGTCAAGATCCCACCCATTTTCTTCAGCAATTAGATTTGTCAAGTCAATTGGGAATCCATAAGTATCATATAACTCAAACGCAGTCTTACCATCTAAAACATTATCATCAATACTCAATGAAGCAATTCTCTTAAGTCCACCTTCAAGTGTCCTTAGAAATCCCTTCTCTTCTTCTAGTATCACCTTAGTCACAAAATCCTTCTGTGCAAACAATTCACTAAAGACATCCTTAAAGTCATCGGCTAGCATCGGAATCATTGTGTATAGGTATGGTTCCTTAATATTGAGAAATGAATAATAGTACCTTACTGCCCTACGAAGAATCCTTCTGATAACATAACCTGCTCCACTATTGTCCGGCATCTGCCCATCAGCAATCGTAAATGCTACGGCTCTGATATGGTCAGAGAGTACTCGCATTGCAATATCAGTCTTAGATGAGTCATCGTACTTACCTGTATACTTAATGCCACTATCCGCAGATATTTTATTGATGTATGGTGAGAAAATATCTGTATCATAATTAGCCTTCTTCCCTTGTATCGCCATCGCTAACCGCTCGAATCCCATACCGGTGTCGACGTGCTTCTCTGGTAATGGCTCTAGGCTAGAGTCTGCCTTCCTATTGTATTGAATAAAAACAAGATTCCATACCTCTATCACTTCTGGATCATCTTCATTGACTAAAGTAGCTCCACTTACTTTGGCCCTATCTTCATCACTTCGTAGATCGATGTGAATTTCAGAACATGGACCACAAGGACCAGTATCACCCATCTCCCAGAAGTTGTCCTTCTTATCAAAATAGAGAATACGATCTTCAGCGACATGATTCTTCCAGAGCTCTACAGCTTCCATATCAGCACTGAGGCCCTCACTCTCCTCTCCTTTAAAGACGGATACGTAGAGACGATCCTTGTCTAGCCCATAGACATCCGTCAATAACTCCCATGCCCAATCGATCGCTTCTTTCTTAAAATAATCACCAAAGGACCAATTACCTAGCATCTCAAACATTGTATGGTGATAGGAGTCTCTTCCTACTTCTTCTAGATCATTATGCTTTCCAGATACACGTAAGCACTTCTGAGTATCTGCAACTCTTCTGCTGTCAGGTACCTTGTTACCTAGGAAGTAATCTTTGAATTGATTCATCCCAGCATTGGTAAACATGAGGGTTGGGTCATCCTTGACCACGATGGGTGCAGAGGCAACAATTTTGTGGGTTTTACTTTTAAAAAAATCTAAGTATTTCTGGCGTATTTCGTTGGATTTCATGAGACTATTAGCGTTCGATTTACGGCTGTCCTACCGCATATGTGACTTAAAAAATATAATAAAAGTTATGGCAAAATGCTTCATTTGGCTTTAAGAATCTGAATGTCAACAATTTACATCTGAATATTACTTTCATCGATAAAAAATATATGTTACTCAAATTTTATGTCGAGTCAATTTGTTAAAGTACATTTGCTAGACAACACTTTATGATATATCATTTTGCGTAAAGCTAAGGTATAACTAATAACAATCAACACTGATGAATAAGGACTTATATGTTTACAATGAGCAAACATTAAGCTTCGAGAAAGTAAAGAATCCTAGGAAAGTGAGACTAATGAAAATGGGCTCACTGATTGCAACTGCTGCAATCGCGATAACTATGAGTTATCTGATTTTTAATGGTCACATCCAAAGCCCTACAGAGAAATTTCTCAATGCAGAGTTGTCACAAATGGAGAGACACTATTCTTCTCTTACTGATCAAGTAGATATCTTATCAGAGGATCTTGCAGGTATTCACCAGAAAGACGGCGAGGTACATAGGATGATATTCGGTATGGCACCGATTGATTCGTCAATGTGGGAAGGTGGTATCGGTGGACACGAAAAGCACAAATATATCACCAAGTATACCAATACTGATGAAATCATAGAAGAGTCAATAGATAAGGTAGATAAACTCAAGCGTCAACTATCTCTACAAAAGCAGAGTCTGGACACCTTACTTATCAAAGCAATCGAAAGAGAAACTAAGCTTGCTTCGATACCATCAATCAAACCAGTACAAGAAGATAAACTCAAGCGTAAAATTAAGCACCTGTCTGGTTATGGATTTCGAATTCACCCCATTCATAAGGTCAAGAAATTTCATCATGGTATAGATTTTACTTGTCCTACGGGCACAGCAATTCAGGCTACTGGTGATGGCTATATCAAAAAGGTTGAAAAACGTAGATCAGGATTTGGTAAAAATGTTGTGATTGATCATGGCTTTGGATTTGAAACACTATATGCACATATGCATGATATAGATGTCATAGTGGGCCAAAAGGTAAAGAAAGGCGAAAAGATAGGTACTGTAGGAAGTACTGGATTATCAACAGCTCCGCATCTTCACTATGAAGTAAGAGTCAAAGGTAAATCTGTCAATCCAATTGATTATTGCTTAGACGGGTTGTCTAGCGAAGAGTATAGAGAACTCGTAGAAAAATCTGCTGTCGAAAATCAATCATTCGACTAATAAAGAAATACAACCAACTCAATTTAAAAAGGGGGAAGACATTGGTAAGATGTCCTCCCCTTTTTCAAAAAAGTAACTTAACTAAACACTTGTACTAGTCTGTAAGAATCATCTTCTTAGTAGCTGTGTACCCTTCAGTGTTAAGTTGGTAGTAGAATACTCCATTAGACTTAGTCCAATCTGAAGCTTCCACATTTATTTCATTTAAACCTTTAGCATAGACATCGCTGAATGTCTGAAGTGTTCTCCCACTCATATCGAATATTGTAAGAGAAGCCTCTTGGCTTGTAGGTAATGTGAATGCAATCGTCGTCTGATTAGCAAATGGGTTAGGTCTGTTCTGAGATAAGCTATAACCAGCTTCACTCACTTGACCATTTTCATTCGTTAATTCAATTCCAATTACATCTAGATCGTTATTGTATGCTTCATCTGTTGTGATACTGTTGTCTACAAGGATATGACTAGTAGTACCACTTTCGAGAGCTGTATATACAATTGTAAATAAGACATCGCTAGCATCTGCTTTGATCGGTGCAGATGTGTTCCAACTTACTGAAACCTTGCCTTCGTCCACATGACTAAGTCCAGCAAAATCGTTAGTAAGATTGATTAACCCAGCTTCGAATCTATCGAATTCGACTGTCTCATCATTGTTCAATGTAAACTGCATACCTAAGATGTCTTCGAAGTTAGTTGACGTAATATCAATTCTTACTTCTTGTCCAGCTTCATAGCTATCTGATTGGATTGTCAAGTTTAATGGTACTCCTCTGACCTCAGTCTGAGTCTCACCATCAAATGCCGCTTGTGCATCATTGTTGACATCACCAATTTTCACAGCAGTGAAGTTTTGGTTCACCTTATCGCTATTCAGAACTAACTGAATCGTTTCATCATATGGGAATGGATTACTTGGATTAGTGAATGTTGACGAAGCGTCTACAAATCTCCAAGAATCTTGTCCATTGACATACACATTTGTTCTCTCCAGAATTACGTTACGTATTGCTACCATATCGGCTGCCGTCACATTCTCCGAGTTATTCGCATCTGCTGCGATGTACTGGTACGGATTATTAAATGGAGTCAAGCTCAATAGGTGTCTCTGTATCAATAGGATATCCAATGTAGATACTCCATTAAGAATCTCAGTAGTCTTAGAAGTATTCACCTCATAAGAGAATCCATATAACAAATTATCAAAGTCATAAGAACCAGTCGCATCTGATACATCAGTAATCGGATACTCAGGTTGGTTACTTGAAAGTGATACAGTAGAACTACTGATCGCTCTGTTATCATGCATTGTAATTCTACCTGATACTAGACCATTGTCATTATCATCACCTAAGTCATCAGGACAGATATCATTAGAATTATCTTGTAGTATTAACTGCACTGTACAGAAATCCGAATCAAATCCAGGTGCTCCATTAGGATCTACTACATAGACATCTAATGAAATCACTTCTTCTATACCATCAGTGATATCATCACAAGTGAATTCCATCACAGGTACAAAGTTTCCAGAATCATCCAAGAAGTAATACTCTAGTGGATCTTCTCCAGCAAGAGGACATGTTGGACAATTATTGACAGCTGCGAAGTCATCAAAGCTACCTAACTCAAAGTCATTAGCCCAAACCTCAGTAGTCAAGTTTTCAGGAAGAGTAACAGTCACTACTTCGCCAAGACAATATGGTGTTGGTGCCTTACAATCTGGAATCTCAATCGTGTATACTCCTGTAACAGAATTTCCACATCTATCAGATACAGTTGCAGTTACTTCTATCTCACCGTGAGTGTAGAACCCACTAATATCAGCAGTATTAAATGTCTGAACTCCTAAATCACCTCCACAATCTTCAACTGTTACATCCCAAGTAAGGAAGTCACAATCATTATCAGCGTTTAGCAATATTTTTACGAAAGGCTGGCACTCATTACTAGATGAGTCATACAATACATCAGCCTCACAATCAACAGCAGATGGTGCAAATATCTGTGGATCTGGCACTTCTAGGTATGTGATTACCTGAGACTCAGTAAATAATCCACTTGCTCCTCCGGAGTTATTATATGCACACCAGTCGATGAGTGTAAATGTTCTTACAATCTTAAGACATACACCATCTTCAGTATCATTGAAGAAGAACTGATCTTCGAATGAATAAGCAGTCGTATTACATGAAAGGTCATTCACTGTAGGTACAGCTACTCCAGTACCCGCGAATGCTTGTACTTCTTCAACAGTAGGCGCTACAGGGTCACCATTTTCATCAAATTCAGGACAACTGAAGATTTTCACTTTATCATCATTATAAGGAAACTCAACAGATGTAACAGTAGATGCAGTCTGGAACGTAATAGATGCAGAGAAGCTATCTTCACTTACGTTACCGCACTCATCTTCCGCTTGCCAAGTAAGAGTTACACTTCCTCCACCACACTCGTTACCACCTAATGGGAAGTTAACATCTGACAATAATACTGGTGATACTGTACCGCAATTATCATCAAAGCTGAAGCTTGCTGGATTTAATATTTCTAATAGCTCTTCTTCGTTTGCAATGATTTCATCACAAGCAAGTACGGCGCTACTTGGTCCATTAAGTATAGTTGGCTTGATCTTATCTTGGAATCCAACCTCAGCCATACAGATGCTATAGTTAACATCAGCTGGTACATCACTCAAGCTTGAGTTGAATGTCGTACCATCTTCGATCATTTGATCAAAAATGACTAATTCTACCATTGCACTTTCGCCACAAGTGAATTCATCACATGTGAAATCTAGCTTTTCAATCCAGTCTCCTGAATCCATTACTCTAGCTCTGAAATCAACAGTACCGCAGTTATCAAATGATCCATTGTCAAATGATTCAGCCTTTACTTTTGCTGTACCATCAGCTCCGAATGCCACCACAGTAAACTCAAGACATACAGGGTTAGGTGGGTTAACATCTATTACTTGAAATTCAGTAAATGCATCTATTACATTACCACAATCATCCTCTACGATATATCTTACCCATACACATCCAACTGGGATGTCTGGTACTTGCCACTCACCATTACCTAGCGATGTAGCTGGTAAAAAGTCAAATGCTTCTGCAGCAACGTCATTGAAGTCACTATTACATGGTGGAGCTGCACCTGGGAAAGTCTTATACTCCACTAATACATTTGACACCTCAGAACAACTTGTGAAGAGTACATCCAATTGGCTTCCATATCCATTAGGACCATTACCAAGAGGATCTAAGAATATATCTGTAGAACAATCGTGCTGGCTATTGCTTTCTACTATGCTAGCCGCAGGACCAGCTGCAAACAAGAAGTCGTCCTCAACCTTGATGATCTGGTTGTGCTCATCTAAGTCACCTGTACACCAGTCAATTACTGTATATTTTCTTATTAGTTTGAAAGCTGATCCACATATTTCTAATGTCACATCTTCGTACGTTACATTGAAGTTGCTACACAGGCTCTCATTACCTATATGTGTAGGATATCCTACAATACCCGTAAATGGATCAATGATTGCAGGGTTTGTTTGGTAATCAATACAAGAAATGATTGGCTCATCTATGCCATCAAAATCTGGTGGATAGACTACGTCATCCAAGTCAAACTGTAGGTCATAAAACTGTTGAGTACATGTTGTACCTGTAACAAAATCACTGTCTACAGCAAATGTCCATTCTCTCTCGAATCCACTCAAGTATGTACCTGTACAATCTTCTGCTGTAGGTGTATCAGCATAGATCGCGAAAACATCAGAACAGTCATTACCAGGGAATGTTACTTGATATTCTTGGTCGTCAATCAGCGTCCATATCGGTGTGATCAACGTACCGTCTGCTGTGTATTTCTCAATCATAGGAAAACAAATATCATCGACCTCATCTTCAATGGTTAGTGAAGCTGTGTTGATTGTTAAGTCTTCCGTTGAGTTGTTATTAGTTACAATGATGTTCCAATCTCCTGTAATTGCTTCTCCATTAAATGCTGATAGAGTAAAGCCCATAGACTGGTAATCGCCACAGAATGCTGCAGTAGGACAATCTCCACAATCATCGAAGTCGATTGCAAAAATTGCAGAGTCATCTAGCATAATATCTAGATTTCCTTGAGAGCAGTCAAGACCTGTGAAGTCTGCAACTGTCTGATACAAACTATCTGGAGACATGATCTCAATCACAATACCTGCAACATTATTAGTCGCAATATCAATCGTCATGTCCAAATCTAATACTGAGTTGTCGTCTGAAGCGCTAGCAAAGTCAATAGTAAGCGTATCAGAAACACCTGGAGCTACATTGTCGGGTGCATCTATACTTTCTGTAATTGGTCTGGTAGACGTCGTAGCACCTGGTCGATAATCAGTCTGATAACAAGGCACCTCTATTGGACCACAACAAGTGACCGGAGGTAATACTTTGTCTTCAGCTGTAATTGTAGACCAACAGCTATTCCCTGAAGGGTCAGA
>CALISO010000054.1 GCA_938041445.1 uncultured Saprospiraceae bacterium | reverse complement strand
TCATCATCATAAATGGAAACTCCAAATACTTCGCTCCAGATTTGTCAGCTAGTCGGAGATATACTTCCTTATTGTCGATAGAATTGGCTTCTTGCGAAAAAGTAAAATGTATTTTCTTTTCCCGTTTTCTATCTTCTTCTTCCTTGGAATCAAAATTCATCGTCACGATATCTGAAATCAAATCTCCTTTATCATTAAACTTGTAAGCCGCAAAACAGGATTGAGTCAACTCTTGACACACTAGCCCTGAAGTGCAAAAAATACTTCCATCATCTGAGATCACCATTCCTTTTCCTCTTTCATTTGATTCTGGAATCTCATCAAAAGTCAATGAAGAATTTTGTCCATAGGTATTGTTGCCACAGAGCAGAATTACTAACAAAAAGAAGCAGAGTTATTTCATCGTTTATATTTGATTTTTGATATTACAAAATGAGGGCAGTCATACGACTACCCTCAAGATACACTTTTAACTATTCTTATTGCACTATAAACTTATCGATATAAACAAGTCTGTCGCCTGTACTTACTCTTACATAGTGGACACCTGAGTCATAGTTAGACACATTGAGTTGATATTCTGATTGCTTCTCGATGACATGCTCTTTGATACATCGACCAAGTTGGTCAGTTATCAAGATCTGCCCAGATTCAATTGGAGCATCAAAGGTGATAGTCAATTGCCCTGATGTTGGGTTAGGATATAGCGACCATGACCCTGCATCGTCACTTACAGACCTTTGCTTCACATCTCGTGTGATCCCAGGTAGAGGCAAGAAGATCGACTCTCCAGTCAAGATATGCCATAAAGATCTGGCATATGCAGCATATGGATAGACCTCTTGTGTGAGTGGATAAAGTGTATACAAGTCTTCCTCTGATGGCGTAAATGTTCGTGGATTACAAAGCCGTTTGATGTTAATGCCTTGCACTGTCACATAATCCATCATCTCATCATCTTCTGGATTGAAAGAAGACATCCAATCCTGAGCACTTGCACAATCTCCACATTCCATCAATACGGAGTAGGCTTTGATCCGAAGTGATGCATCCGTTTGCCGATCATAGAGAGCAAAAGCTTTATGACAGTCACCATTAATCAAAAGGCTATCGACATAGTCTGTCAATGCTTGCTGGAGGCATATCTTTGCCTTCTTTAGTCTCACTTCTTCTTGGAAGGTCAATGTTGTATCTGATTCTCCGATTTATAATCTATTTTCTAAATGACGTGTGAAAATTGAAAAACTGAGTTAGAAGCGATCAATGTTGAAACATCTATTTTCAATAGTAATTGGCGCATATAGATAATAGTCCACATCTAAAGTTTATCTTTTATCACATCATGACCTAGCATCATTTTTAAAATAAATCTCACCCTTGCACAACCACTTGGCGGATGTCGTCCACTAATTCTATTAATACAGTAATCGCAGATTCTACTAGATCAGTATCAAGAATCAAGTCTGGCCATTCGACGATACAGATTGCACCCTTTTCATAGAAGTATTCCTCAATCCCTGCATTGAATAACTCCTCATAAGACTCCAATCTGTAGAGATCCATATGGTAGATGGCATTTGCATCAGCATCATAAACATTGACAATGGCAAATGTTGGGCTAGTGACTGTATTTGTTGACCCTAGAGCTTTGACAAGATATTGGGTGAATGTTGTTTTTCCAGCTCCCAGATTTCCTCTTAATAAGACTGTTTTTACATCACAATTGATCAAAAAATCAGCGACATGTTCCCATTCCTCAATGGTCTTGAGAGTAAATGTTTTTGGCAATGAGAAATCATGGGAGTTTTTTGGCATAATATTAAGATAAACGTGTGATTTTCAGCGGGATAAATGTTAGGGTAAAGGTAATTAAATGCGTACTTTTATGCATTACAATAGTTAAGACAAAATCAAGTGAAAATGAGTGAAAACAAGGGGAATTATGGCGCTGGTAATATTACCGCATTAGAGGGGTTAGAAGCGGTAAGGAAGAGACCGGGTATGTATATCGGAAGTACCGATACCAAGGGACTTCACCACCTTGTATGGGAGGTAGTAGACAACTCGATTGATGAGCACCTAGCTGGGCACTGTACTCACATAGATGTCATCATTCACAAGAATAACTCTATCACTGTCAAGGATAATGGTAGAGGTATTCCGACAGGTATGCACCCAAAACTAAAGAAATCAGCCCTAGAAGTTGTTATGACGGTATTGCACGCTGGTGGTAAGTTTGACAAAGACACCTATAAGGTATCAGGTGGGCTCCACGGTGTAGGTGTCTCATGTGTCAATGCACTGTCTATTAATCTCCTCGCAGAAGTACATAGAGACGGTAAGGTATTCCAGCAGGAATATATGAGGGGTAAACCACAGTATGACGTCAAAGAGGTCGGTACTACGGATATCACAGGGACGAATGTAACTTTCCAACCTGATATGGAGATCTTCGAAACTGATGTTTATAAGTATGATATTCTCGCAACTCGTCTGAAAGAACTTTCATATCTCAACAGTGGACTTCACCTTAGCCTCATTGATGAAAGAGAAACAGTAAAAGACGAAGACGGAAACGAAGAATTCAAAGGAGAAAAATTCTACTCGGAAGGTGGCCTTAAAGAGTTTGTCACATTTTTAGACGAAAGTCGAACGACCATTATCGAGAATCCTATCCACGTAATGGGAAAGGAGGACAGCGTAGAAGTGGAAGTCGCGATGCAGTACAATACGAGCTACACAGAGAATCTCTTTTCTTTCGTGAATAATATCTCTACTGTAGAAGGTGGTACTCACGTCAATGGATTTAGAAGAGCTGTGAATCGTGTCTTTTCTCAATATGCAGAAGAGAATGGTCTCTTCAGTAAGTTGAAATTCAAGATATCAGGTGAAGATTTCCGTGAAGGGATGACAGCGATTGTATCAGTCAAGGTACAAGAGCCACAGTTCAAAGGACAGACTAAGGGTGAGCTGGGAAATAGTGAAGTCACAGGTATTGTCTCAAGAGTTGTCGGAGAAGCCATCAAGGACTATCTAGAAGAAAATCCAAAAGAAGCTAAGCGTATCATCGATAAGGTGATTATCGCAGCGACAGCAAGACATGCTGCTCGTAAGGCTAGAGAGATGGTACAGCGTAAGAATGTCTTGACAGGTACTGGACTGCCAGGTAAGTTATCAGATTGCTCGTCTAAGGATCCAGCAGAATCAGAAATCTACCTAGTAGAGGGAGATAGTGCCGGTGGTACTGCCAAGCAAGGCAGAGATAGATTTTTCCAAGCAATCCTTCCACTCAGAGGTAAAATCCTCAATGTAGAAAAAGCAATGGAACATAAAATCTACGAAAACGAGGAGATCAAGAATATGTTTACTGCACTCGGTGTATCGATTGAAGACAAGGACGGCGAACGTGTCCTCAATATTGACAAACTGAGATACCACAAGATTATCATCATGTGTGATGCCGATGTGGATGGATCACACATCGTTACGTTAATTTTGACATTCTTCTTTAGATATATGAGAGTCTTGATTGAGGAAGGATACATCTATATCGCTGCTCCACCATTATACCAAGTAAGAAAGGGTAAGAAGTCAGTATACTGCTGGAATGAAGATGAAAGAAAAGATGCAATCGCAACTTACCTCAATGGAAAAGAAGAGGACAATAGCATCAAGGTACAGAGATATAAGGGTCTAGGTGAGATGAACGCTAACCAACTCTGGGAAACAACCATGGATCCTGAAGAACGTACACTCAGACGAGTTACTATCGAAGAATTCCAATCTGCAAGCCAGATATTCACTAAGCTGATGGGAGATGAAGTACCTCCACGAAGGAAGTTCATTGAGGAGAATGCGACTTACGCCAATATTCACGTATAGATTGTTTCCAATTCAACTACCAGAAATAAAAAAGCCCAAGTAATTAAATTGCTTGGGCTTTTTCTATGTCTATGACTTAGAGAAGAGTAACTCTACCCTCCTAATGCAGCTGCACCACCTACAATCTCTAAGATCTCTTTGGTGATCGCTTCTTGTCTTGCTTTGTTGTATGAGATTTTGAGTTCTTTGATAAGCTCAGTTGCGTTCTCAGTTGCTTTATCCATTGCAGTCATCCTTGCTCCATGCTCTGATGCTGATGTATCAAGCACATACTTATGGAAAGACGTCTGAAGAATACTAGGTATCAATCTTTCTAACAATACTTCCTTAGAAGGCTCAAATAAATAGTCTGCGTTATATTGAGCATCAGATGTGAACTCTTGAGTATCAATCTTCTCTACTGGCAAAAATCTGACTGCGATAGGCGTCTGAATCGCTGCATTACGGAATGAACCGTAGCATACGTGTACAGCATCATATGTTCCTGCTATAAAGTCATCCATCATCTTCTGTGATACAGGACTGACCTTGTCAAAATCTGTATTGTTAATCACATCAGAATAATCCATTACGTGAGTTGCCTTAGGGAACGTCTTCTTAAGAACATCGTGTCCCTTCTTGCCTATATAATAGATAGTCAGATTTCCTGATTCGTATATATCGCTATACTTCTTACCAATTGTTGCAGTAGCAGACTTGATAACATTCGTATTAAATGCTCCACAAAGACCTCTGTTCGACGTCATAACGACTAGGGCAGCATTCTCTACTGGTCTAGTCTGACCAAATGCGGATACAGAATCTCCTTCAAGGCTCGCTAAGATGTTAGATAGCATTTGTCCTAGCTTATTGGCATATGGACGCATATCTGTGATAGAATCTTGTGCCTTCTTCAACTTAGCAGCTGATACCATTTTCATCGCATTGGTAATCTGCTTCGTCGAGTTGACAGAACTGATTCTTTCTCTTACCTCTTTGAGTTTACCTGACATGTGGTCTAAGTTTTATGGTAATACTTATTGTGATTAAGCCGTGTATCCTTTGACAATATCAGCAGCTACAGATGCTAGAACATCTTGGTCAGCTTTATCGTACTTTTTACTTCTAAATGCTTCTAAGACTTCTGGGTGTCTAGAATCAAGAGCAGATAAAAACTCCTCTTCAAATTCTTTGATTCTATTCACAGGAACATCCTTGAGCAATCCTTTAGTACCGAGATAGATAATCGCTACTTGCTTCTCTACTGTTACAGGAGAGTATTGTGCTTGCTTAAGAATCTCTACATTACGCTTACCTTTCTCAAGTACTGCAAGTGTCACAGGATCTAAGTCAGAACCGAACTTAGAGAATGCCTCTAGTTCTCTGTATTGAGCTTGATCGAGCTTAAGTGTACCTGATACTTTCTTCATTGGCTTGATCTGTGCAGATCCACCTACCCTTGATACTGAGATACCTACGTTAATTGCTGGTCTGATACCTGCATTGAAGAGGTTAGACTCTAGGAATATCTGTCCATCAGTAATCGAGATTACGTTAGTCGGGATATATGCTGATACATCACCTGCCTGAGTTTCAATGATAGGAAGTGCAGTCAATGACCCACCACCTTTTACAATACCTGCATTCTTTAATGAATCAGGTAAGTCGTTCATATCTTGAGCGATTCCATCATCATTAATCACTTTTGCCGCTCTCTCGAGAAGTCTTGAGTGAAGATAGAATACATCACCTGGGTATGCCTCCCTTCCTGGAGGTCTTCTTAGTAGAAGTGATACCTCTCTATAGGCAACAGCTTGCTTTGATAAATCATCAAATACAATCAATGCTGGCCTTCCGGTATCTCTGAAGAATTCTCCAATCGCTGCTCCTGCAAATGGTGCATAGAACTGTAATGGAGCTGGATCAGCTGCTGATGCAGATACAATCGTTGTATACGCAAGAGCACCTCTATCTTCCAGTACCTTAGCAACTTGTGCTACAGTTGATGATTTCTGACCAGAGGCTACGTAGATACAGTATACCGGCTCACCTCTATCATAAAATTCTTTTTGATTCAAGATTGTATCGATTGCAACAGCAGTCTTACCAGTCTGTCTATCACCAATGATCAATTCTCTTTGTCCTCTACCGATAGGAATCATCGCATCAATTGCCTTGATACCTGTCTGTAGTGGTTCACTTACTGGTTGTCTGTAGATAACACCTGGTGCCTTACGTTCGATAGGCATATCATATGTTGTCCCAGTTATTGGACCTTTACCATCAATAGGAACTCCTAGACCATCTACAACTCTACCTACGATACCTTCTCCTACTTTGATAGATGCGATCATTCCAGACCTCTTGACAGTTGCGCCTTCGATGATACCATCACTTGGCCCCATCAATACAACACCAACGTTGTCTTGCTCAAGGTTAAGTACAATTGCTTTTACACCAGTTTCAAACTCTACAAGCTCACCAGCTTTAGCCTTAGATAGACCATATACTCTAGCGATACCATCACCTACTTCGAGTACTGTACCTACTTCTTCTAGCTCTGCCTCTGTTTTGAATCCAGAAAGCTGTTGTTTGATTATTGCTGATATTTCTTCAGGATTTACACCTACCATCTTTATTGAATTTTAATATAGATATCTTGAATTATTATTCTTTCTTATTTTAGAATTTGGCTCTAGCCAAATGTCTTATTGCTCTACAATTGTTTTTCTCATTTGCTCTAAGCGATGTGCAACAGATGCATCATATAGCTTATCAGCAATCTTCAACTTAAACCCACCAATCAATGATGGATCAACCTCAGTCACAACATCGATAGACGCTAACGTCTCACTACTTGCTTCAAGACTCGCCTTGATCTGTGCTAGTGCATCGTCACTCAATGCTGTAGCAGATACGACTGTAATACTACTTACACCTTTGTGCTTATTGACTTGATCCTTGAATGAAGTCAGAATTTCTGGAATCACTGCTTCTCTCCCCTTCTTGATGACTAACTCAAAGAATGTGTTGGACAACTCTCCCATCTTACTACCAAAAACCTCTTGATAAATACTGAGCTTCTTATCAGTCTTTACGATTGGGCTCTTAAGCAAGGTTACTAGATCTTTACTCTCTAGTGCTGCTTCCATCTGCGCCATATCACTCATCGTACCATCTAGTACATTCTTCTCTAGACTTAGATCTAGAAGAGATTTCGCATATCTTGAAGCTACTGCTTGTAATGACATTGACTACTGTTTTAGTTGAGTTTGATATTACTTACAAGAGAATTGACTAGGTCTACTTGAGCTGAGTCATTCTTAAGATCTTTTCTGATTACCTGCTCAGCGATATCAAGTGCCATCGTTCCTACTTCAGCCTTTAGACTTTGCTTAGCAGCGATTTTTTGTGCTTCGATTTCTGTCTGTGCCGTCTGCATAATCTTAGATGCTTCTGCCTTTGCTTGATCTTTTGCATCAGCGATCATCTTATCTCTTTGTTGCTTAGCTTCATTGAGTAGAGCTGTTCTCTCTTCTCTTGCTACAGCTGCGAGTTTATCGTTTTCAGCCTTTAGGTTGGACATCTCTTGTCTAGCAAGCTTTGCCTCATCCATTGAGCTCTGAATGTCGTGTTCTCTTTTCTTAAGTGCCTCAGCAATTGGTCTGAATGCGTACTTAGCCATCAATCCCCAGAATAAAAGGAAAATCAATAGCGACCAGAATGCCAATCCGAATGTTGGCTGAAATGGAGTAAAACTGATTAAAAATGCCATCTGTAATTTTTTGTGCTTTTGAGCAAAGTAATCAGAAAGGTGGTACCAACCGTATCACCTCTCTGATATTGTCTTAGTTAAAACTTTAGCGTAAGCTTATCCTGCGATAAAGATCGAAAGAAGAATAGCGATCAGTGCTGCACCCTCTACGAATGCTGCCATCAAGATCATTGCTGATCTGATATCTCCTGATGCTTCTGGCTGTCTTGCGATTGCATCCATCGCTCTACCACCGATCATACCGATACCGACACCGGCTCCGACTACTGCGATACCTGCTCCGATTGCTGCTAATGTTCCTGTTATTGCTAAAAACATGTTTTAAAAAATTAGTTATGAATAAAAAAAATTAATGATGATGCTCTTCTGTAGCTGCTCCGATATACGATGCAGTCAATATTGTAAATACAAATGCCTGTACAAATGCAACGATGATCTCCAATGCCATCATAAACATGGTCAATGGTATCGACATTGCTGTACCTGCGATATTTCCACTTAGTCCTCCGAAGATATCTCCGAAGATGAATATCAATCCAATGAAACTCAAGATTGCAATGTGCCCAGCAGAGATATTTCCTGCAAGTCTCAACATCAAGGTCAATGGCTTGATCAATAGTCCAAGTCCCTCCACTGCCGCCAATACTGGCTTGACAAATACAGGTACTCCTGGCATCCAAAAGATGTGCTTCCAATAATCCTTGTTACCGTTAATGTTCACTACGATGAAGACTATGACAGCCAAGATCATAGTGAATGTCAAGTTACCCGTGACGTTAGTACTACCTAAGAATGGTACTTGACCCCAAAGGTTTAATCCGAGAATAAAGAAAAATAGACTCATCAAGAAGGGAAGAAATTTCATATACTTCTTCTCTCCGATGAATGGAATCGCCACCTCATCTCTGATAAACATAAATACTGTCTCCAGTAAGTTCTGTATACCTGACGGTGCGGCATTAGGGTTTCTTTGGTATGCTTTCGCTGCCTTTCTAAACAAAAAGAATAATAAGAGTGCTACCAATATCATTGATAAAACATTCTTACTGATAGAGAAGTCATAGAAAGAAGTAATTCCTCCTCCTAGAAGTCCTCCGTCAAAAGTTGATCTTGCATCTAGTTGATACTCCTTGCCTTTGTATACGACATAGTTAGTCACTTTCTCCTTTCCCTTCTCATCTAGTGAAGTCTTGTGAGTAAAGCAAGCATGTAAGTGATTACCTTCCATCGGGAATCCTGGATCAACAACTCTATATGCACTACCGTGATGCATAACGTAGCCATTGTGTGACATGTGTCCATCTTCATGATGACCAGCTTTAAACTTGCTGCTCATAAAGAACTCCCACCCACTATCTGGAGCATATAGAAATGTAGGTAGTGGAATTCTGATTGCTTCCAAGATACTATAGATATTCCCATCGCTAATGTGATGAATTGCCGTACCTGTAGGGTCGTACTCTGTATCGTGATGAGCACATAGTCCATGTTGGTCAGCTACATTATGACCATGATTGTGCCCAGCATGAGCATCGTGTTGGTTGCCGTGTCCTTTGTGAGAATCACCATGGTGATGACCAGAATGGTCATGACCGTCATGGCTATGATCATGGCCGTCGTGGTCATGATTTAGTTCATGTTTTGTTGCGGATTCTAGATCTTTAGTTCTTGAATGTTGACCATCAAGATTAAGACTAGTAATTACTAGAGCGATTATGATCAGGAATGCAGTTAAATATCTCACGTTGGGCAAGGTCATTTAAATTTGCCACAAAGGTAAGCCCCTGACCTATGCAGAGGTAATGATATCGGGGTTTTTTTGAACTTTCGTAAAAGTGCTTATTGTATTCCCCATGCTCCTATGCAAATAGGTGCTAAAATCCTGCTTTTAGCTAACGAAATATGGTGATTTAGAAAGTTAACTATTTCTAGTTTTTGAAGGACAACTTGTGATATTTGTCATTGATAACTACAAATTGATCCTTATACTCTTGTACTTGCGTTTCCATCTTCTTGATTTGATCATGGAGAGCGGCATTTTTAGACTTCAATTCTTCAAAGTCATTGACTCTATCTTCCTTACTCTTTCTTTCTTCAGCTAGTTCATGATGCGTATCATAGTGCTTCTTCTCCCAATACTTAAGATCTTTCTCGAGTACTCTGATTTTGGTATTGAGTTGCCTTATGCTAGTTGATTTACTTTTAAGGTCAGTGATTTCTTGTTTGAGAGTTCCAGTTTCTGATAGGTAGCGTTCTGCTCTAGCTTCAGCGGTTTCTGATTTTTTCTTGAATAGATTGAGCTCTCTGTCAAATGCGTCCTTGCCCTTCTTCCAGTCCTTGAGTTCTTTCAATTCTGTATTGTACTTTTCATTCAATGCAGAGTATTGCTTCTTACTGCGTTCTAGATTGCTTTTCGCAAAATTCAGGTCTGCTGCATGAGCCTTGTTCTCTGTTGTCAGCTTGTCAATAGTTGCATCCTTTTCTGAAAGTAGCATCTTATGATTAGTGCTGGCCTCCTTCATATCAGCTTCAATACTGCTAAGTCTATCTGTCGTATCTGTATGCTTTCTTTTTAGCTTCTCGTGAGACTTCTCAATGTTCTTGAGTGACTTTGCCAAGGATGAATTTTCTTTAGTCAACTCTGCATTGTTAGACTTGAGAGACTTTACATTCTTACCATTAGTAATATTAAATATCAAATACCCTAGTAAGCAACAAGCGATACCAATTAATACGATCCAAAACCAAGAAAGCGTAAGCATATGTAATGTTATTTAGTTATTAGACGGTGTTGTGCCACAAATGACACATTTTATGTGCTGAATTATTTGAATGTATCTTACCCTTAGTTTGGTCCCTTCGTTACAAACTTTGATTTATCCTATTCTCAATTTACTCATAACCAAGCTACAATTGCACCAATACCTCATCTCCCTTAACCGACCCTTCGACAATCAGATAAATACCACCACCATACAATAGTGCAGCGATTAGAGACCCATATTCTATATCCATAACCATATGGAATACACTTGTCAGTAAATGACCCGCGACGAATAGCACAGATCCAAAGATAACCATCTGGTAGCCTGGCAACTTTTTAACCCTAAGTATAGATAATGCAATCATCAACAACCCTGCAATAGCTTGGATGGTTAGTAGTATTTTTAACTGGTCAGTATTGCTAAAGATATATGCACCTACTGCGCCAACCAGCACCGTAGCACCTATCAACATCGGGTAACTGCTCGATGCAATACTTCCTTGCCGGATTTTGTTATAAAATGCAGCAATTATCAAGTAAGTCAAGATAAATACAAATGCCCAAAGAGTAAACCCTGCACCCTCCGGAATTAATAGAAACATATCACCCAGCAAGGCTGCAACCAAACCAAGTAATAATAATGGCGCTTTCGCTCTAGAAATCACGGCATAGTAGATGATCATCATCGTCGTGACGAGCGGCCTTGACATCCACTTGATATCTGAGTCAAGATAAATACCAACTACCTCAATGGCTAAGGCGATAAAGAAGAGTATTGTAAGTGTACGTTTCATATTTACTCAGATTTGTACAAACATAGTAAATAAAAGACCATCCTTAGGATAGGATGTTGTCGAGACCTTATCTTTATGCATTATATCTTATAGTGATACATATATATGTCAGTCATAACACTTACCACAGATCTAGGGCATAAAGACTACTATCTCGCGAAGTTGAAGGGTTACCTCATTTCTCAGCAACATCAAGTTCAATTGATTGACATTTGTCATACAATTGATACACATGATATCGCAAAAGCTGCATACTTTGTTAAGTCCTCATATCAGGCTTTTCAAGCAGGGACGATTCATCTGATCAATGTCTATCCGGAATATGCTGGTGAGAGTCGACTCATTATGTGCAAGGTTGATGAGATGTACTTTATCGCTCCTGACAATGGCGTACTTTCTTTGGTATTTCCAGATTTGATAAGTGATAATGTGAAGACTATCAATCCCAATCATCCAGGAGAGACGATGTTCCAGACCTATGCACATGTCTGCTCTTGTATTCACAATGATTTGCTTGATGAGTGTACTTCACCGTGTGAATCATTTGTCGAAAGACTGACTGTGCAACCCGTCATGAGCAATCACGAAATCAGAGGTACAATAATCCATATAGACAAGATGGAGAATGTCGTCACTAATATCTCTAGAGACATCTTTGAAAAATATCGCCAAGGCCGTAATTATGAGATCTACTTCAAGCATAATGATCCGATCACATCGATTAGCGAGACGTACGCTGATGTGCCTGTAGGCGAAGTACTCTGTATGTTTAATGATAGTGACATGCTAGAAATCGCTATCAATATGGGGAAAGCAAGCAGTCTTCACGGCCTATACCTTAACGAAACTATTCAAATTAACTTCATATGATTATCAGAATTGTCACATTGAAGTTTGAAGAGAAAGACATTCCTGCTTTCCAGCAAATATTTGCTCAAAGCAAACCAAGAATTCTTGAATTCAAAGGATGTACTCGGGTAGATCTATTGCAAAGTACTGAAGATGCTGGCACGATGCTTACCTATAGTCATTGGGAGTCAGAAGATCATCTCAATGCCTATCGCAAATCAGAATTCTTTGGTTCGGTATGGCCAAATACTAAGTCGATGCTCATCGCTAAACCTTCAGCAATCTCCCTTATCCAATTGTCAGAATAAACAACGATTATGCACCCCATTCACATCAATTCCTCTAAAAAAACACTGAGAAAGATAATCGCTGAGATTAATCCAGATAAGATTGGTGTCATAGTGGATGAGAATACTAAGGTTCATTGTCTACCCCGATTACAATCCAAACTAAAGCAACGTATCAGTGTGATCAGAGTCCACTCAGGTGAAATCTTTAAAGACACAGATACATTGCACGAGATATGGGAGCAGATGTATCGTGCAGGTATGACAAGAAAAAGTCTTACGATCAATCTTGGAGGTGGAGTAATCGGAGATATGGGTGGATTTGCGGCAAGTACTTATATGCGTGGAATGCAATTCATTCAGATGCCAACTACCTTACTCAGTATGGTAGATGCTTCTGTAGGTGGTAAACTGGGTGTAGATTTTCATCAAATGAAAAACTTCATCGGGATATTCAAAGAGCCGCATATGGTATGGATAGATACAAAATACCTCAAGACTCTATCAACCCAGGAGATCAAAAGTGGATTTGGCGAAGTCATCAAGCATAGCCTGATTGCTGATGAAAAACTTTGGAAGAAAATCAGAACTACCAAAAAAATCAAACATTGGAAAACACTTGTCAAGCAGAATATCGCTATCAAAAAAGCAGTAGTCAAGGCAGATCCGTATGAGGGTGGAATCAGAAAAATTCTCAACTATGGTCACACAGTAGGTCATGCCATCGAGTCTCACTACCTGACAAGCTCTACTCCGCTACTTCATGGATATGCTATTGGATTCGGAATGATCATAGAGAATATCATCTCTTATCAGAAAGGTATGCTATCCAAAAAACAGATGAAGGACATCAATACCTATCTTAAAGACTATTATCCTTGTCATCCAATGAAAGTCAAAAAGTCCAGTATCAGTAAAATGGTTGACATGATGAAGATGGACAAGAAGAATGCAAATGGTGAAATCAGAATGTCACTCATTGAAAAACCTGGTAGATGTCACTATAATGTCCCTGTAAGTCCTGCAGAAATCACCTCTGCAATGGAGGAGAGTGGATTGTTTGTACGGTAAAACTCTACGGCATTTCACAATACATAATCAGTAAAATCTTACTAACTTTTTTTTTATAAAATCCCCATTTAATGATATCGCAGTGACCATATACCTTGGTCGAATCATTCCTAGTATTATTAGTCTGGCTCAAATCCAAGCACGATATTGAAGTTACCAAATGGTGCAGCACTCTTATCAAATCCCCATCCATAGTCAAATCCTAGTAGACCAAACATTGGTAGGAATACCCTAAGTCCTCCACCGGCAGATCTTCTCATCTGGAACGGATTATAATTTTCAAATCCTACCCATGAGTTGGCACCTTGGACAAATCCATGGACATATATCGTACTACTTGGATTCGTAGATATAGGGTATCTGAGCTCTAGTGTGACCTTATTAAATATCGAGCCTCCACCGTCAAAGTTATTAACATCAATATCTGACACTTCGTAACCCCTAAGGGAAATTATGTCTCTACCAGTAACACCGATATTCTGATTACTCAGACCATCACCACCTAGCTCAAATCTCTCGAATGGACCAATACCTAAGTCTTCATTATAGAATCCTACAAGACCCATCTTCGCATTTGCCGCAAGGACTAACTTACCTACAAGACTATAGTACCATTCCGCATCGAATCTCCACTTGTGATATTCTAACCACTTATATCGCTTACTAACTAAGGCAGTTGTATATGCGGCCTCTAATTCAGCATCTGTAGGTGGATTAGCAGGTCCTCTGACTAATACTTCTTCATTTTCAATTGCGTCTATTTCACCTTGTGAAAGTTCTGTTGCAAACCCACCTTTTCTAAATAAAGAATATGGTGGTGTCACTTTTAATGACAATGAAATTCTTGATCCACTTGTTGGGTAAATAGGCTCACTGACGCTACTTCTTGTAATGGTCTGTTGGAGACTGATATTCTTATACGATCCAAATTCAATTGGGTCATCAATCTCACTAACTAAGAATTGACTGAAACTAAAGTTATCTAAGTTGATATTCTCAAATGACAATGTTGTACTAGAAGAGAAGTAATCATCTGGCCATCTGAGTTGCTTACCGATACCAGCAAAGACTCGGAAGATATCCAACTTACCTTGGCTTAGTAAAGAGTAATCACTACTCGTGTAAACAGCACCTACTGTGAGAGAGGTTGGCTTCTTACCACCTAACCATGGTTCAGTAAAACTAAAGTTGAAAGATCGGAAGAATCTACTGTTAGACTGTGCTCTGAGTGAGAGCTTCTGTCCATCTCCTTGAGGAAGTGGATTCCATGTAGATCTATCTCTAAAGTTCTTAATCGAGAAGTTATTGAATGACACACCGAGTGTACCAATCAATCCTTGGAAACCACCGTATCCTGCTGAGAGTTCTAATTGATCACTTGGTCGCTCTTCGAGTCCATAATGAATATCGACTGTTCCTCTTTCTTGATTTACAGGAGTCTGAACGTCTAGGGTCTCTGGGTTAAAGTACCCAAGATTAGATATTTCTCTTTGAGATCTGATAATATCTGATCGACTAAACTTTTGCCCCGGATGCGTTCGAATTGTTCTTCTGATTACATTTTCATTTGTCCGATCATTACCTGCGATAGTGACCTTATCAATAGTAGCTTGAGGTCCTTCATAGATTCGCATTTCGATATCTATCGAGTCGCTATCTATCGCAACCTCTACAGGTTGCACATCAAAGAATAAGTAACCATCATCTAAGTACAGTGATGAGATATCTCTACCATCTTGACTAAATCTCAATCTCTTCTCAAGTAACTCAGAATTGTAGACATCACCAGGGGCTAGTCCTAGCACAGCATTGAGTTGCTCATCTGTATATTTAGAATTACCCTTCCAAGTGATATCTCTATAGACGAAGATGTTGCCTTCATAGACATTCATCTCTATCACCATATTCCCTTTCTTATTCCTGAAAGTCGTATCACTTGATATTCTTGCATTCTTGTAACCTCTCGAATTGTAAAATGCTACAAGCATTTGCTTATCATCTAGGTAGTCTTCGGAAACATACTTAGACTTCTTGAATGCCCTCCATCGCTGCTTAGTATTTTTAAGCTTACGACGTAGCTTTCTATTTGGAAAAGCTTCGTTTCCTATGA
>CALISO010000053.1 GCA_938041445.1 uncultured Saprospiraceae bacterium | reverse complement strand
ATCAAATGGAATATAGTGTATATAATGGTCAAGTAAACACATCCAAAGATTTTGACTTTTATCTCTGCTCAATGCCCAGTTGGGTGATTTAGTTTGACTGTCACCAACGACAATCGTACTCCTATCAACCAATACAGCATCAGAAACACTATCTAGAAATAAATTAAGCATAGGCAGCCAAGCCTTGTATTTTTCACCTTGGTACCACCCAGATATTTCTGCATATTGCTCCCAAATTTCATTCCGATTGCTATCTTCTATTCTAGATGTATTATACAACTCTTCTCGGGCATGAAACAACTCCGTATAACAAGCCTCAACTTTTTGACTAAGCATGTCACTGCTACCGTACTTATATAGCTCATTGGCTATCTTCTCGGCACAGCTCCTTTGCAGTTCACGCATCTCATCGTTTGCGGCTAAATATTGTATTTTATCTGAAATTTCAACAAACTTCCTGACATATATTGATGCTTGATTAGTATTAAACCATTCAATATTATCAGAGTCAATGGAGTCTATTTGTTGTTTTAAGAATTTGACAATCTGTCTTGTGCTTTCAATTAGTTCATTCTTCATTCCATAATTTTACTAATTCATCCTTTCGCTTATCAACAAGCTTGGCATATATTTCTGTTGTGGTTATAGATGTGTGACCTAGCATTTTCGACAGTACATAGATATCCGCTCCCATTTCAATACTTATTACCGCATAAGAATGTCTACCAGAATGCATGCTGATATTTTCCTTTTTTATTTCAGCCAAGATAAAAATGTCTTTCAAAATTGAATTCATAGAGGCATTCGCGGAACCAATCTTTTTATTAATTTCTATTGCCTTATTTGTTACCAACTTTCTTAACATCGGAAAGGCATAAGTTGATTGACTTTCACTCATATACTTTCGCAATATAGCTACAGCTCTATTGTTCAAATTAAATTCAAGCGTAGACTGGTTCTTCTGCGAACGAAACTTCAACCGCATTATACCTTGCTCACCTTCTATAACATTGTTTATCTGAAGTTTACATATGTCAGAAAATCTTAAACCAGTATATGCTGAAAATAGAAAAACATCTCTAGCAAGAGCCCTCCTAGAATCTGACAGACACAATTCTCCTAAATTCTGTAATTCAGTCTTTGTTAAATAACCACGTTGCCCTTCAACCTGTTTCAAACTTATAGTCTCAAATAAGTACTTAGAAATGACACCCTCAGAATACAACTTTTTACAGATTTTTCTGACAGTTTTCATCTTGTTGTAAACTGTGTTAGTCGAATTGCTCATCTTGTTTATCAAATACTTACGAAACCCAACGATATCAGCAGTAGTTAGAGTATCGATTTTTACACCTTTGGGCTTGTACATCTTCCAATTCTTCAGAGTAGTCTGGTAATACTTTATTGTACCAATACCTAGCTCATCTGGATTATGAGATATATAATGCTCCAAATATTCAGAAAATGTAAGATTTTCGGTTTGACTTTGTACAACTTTGACAGATATCGGTTTCAGCTTAACTTGATCAATTGTCAAATTAACACCTTCTCTTTTTGCTTTGAATATCTTCTCCTCTATTTTGGAAATAGTGTTATTTATCTCCCAATTCACAGTGTCAGCTCTGGGATGTTTTTTGACTTTTTCTTTCTTTGCATCCCATTGATTTGCATCGATTTTGATACCAGTTGATAACTCAGTTGAATTCCTATCTATAATTACTTGCACTATTACAGTGTACTTACCATTTTTATTTGGACGATTACGCAACTTAGCTGAGACAGAAGATTTCATGAACTGTATAAATTTTTACGGAACATATACGGAACAAATATGAACTACTTAGAAGTTCACTGAAACGCAAATAAATCTTAACACACTACTAATCAATTAATTAGAGTTAACATAAGTTACCAAACATTTCAAATCAATAGTCCTGACAGGATCACAAAAGCCCTTGTAAGTCATTGATTTGCAAGGGTTTTGTTTTTAAAGTCACGTATTTGTCACGGTTTTGTCTTTCTAATCCATACAAGATAAAGGACTATAAATGTCATATTTAAGCATTCTAAGTCAGAAGCTTCCATCTATTGCTAAAGGAGAGCAAATAGAAACAGAGTCGATTCTATCAAATTGAAATACTAACCCTAAACTACATCTCTCGCCAGCATGTCCTCAATGAATAATTTCAGCAGTAAATAAGATTAAGTATTACTTTTAGAGCCTCACGTCTCATAGATAACATTGGAAATCCTAGAAATCATACTCTATATCATTGCATACACAGTTTGTGTAATTGCACTCTTCTTGGAGTTAGTTTGCTATAAGAAGAAAATTGAATACCTGGAGACCATATTTGTAACTGTAGCATTTCTCTTCTTTCTCATTACACTCTCTATAAATTTATTTTTTGGTATCAATGGTGCTGAAGGAGAGTCTTACCCAAATATGATTCTATTTTCAATGATACTGCTTGGCTTAACAACTCCACTCAATACTTTTGCAGAACGACAGGTTAAAGTCCCTCAAATCATTTTGTATATGCTCTATGTATCTAGTATAATACTTACTCTATTGGTCTGTGCAAAGATTTTTGACTTCTTTGACTTTTACACTAAAACAATCATTCATACCTTCTTGGGATGTTCCATACTCAGCTCAATGCTCTTAGTGAGAATAACTAAGCCAGAAAAACGAATGCTACATAGAGAGAAATCTGAAAGGATCATATCATTAGTCTTCATCATTCTAGTTCCGATCGCAATATTCATTGAATTCATCGCACCTCATATATCTCAGCTTTCATTCTCAGATTTGAATCTATCTATAACTCTCCCTCTAGTTATTATTGGCCTTGGATTAAGTAAGGTCTTTGACGATCTCAATAGGCTTTCTCTGTTTACTTCTGATAATAAAGTTGAAGCTCAAAATGCAAAAAACTACAATCTCACACCAAGAGAAACTGAAATCGCTGATCTCTTAATCAAAGGACACTCCTATGTCAATATCTGTGAGACTCTATTCATTGCGATGCCTACCGTAAAGACTCATGTCTCTAACATTTACAAGAAAGTGCAGGTCAAAAATAAAATTGAGCTACTTAATGCTCTAAAAAGCTAAGTTGTTGATTTTCAAATATTTGACAATCTCATACTTTTGTATGAGATTGATTCATCTGTAATAAATCATACAATTACACGATTGTATCACCCACCAAAATGCCTTTTCATTGTGATAAATTATTAATCAATTTAATCACGTAAAATGAAATACACAAAAACCCTAATCCCTATTCTAATCTGGCTATTTGCCTTTTCTGACCCAGTCTCAGCTCAACACCCTAATGAGACGTTACTGCCGGTGAAACAAGACTTCTCTCTTGCGATGAGTTACAACAATCATTCTTGGGCATTTCCTTTAAGTTCTGTCTTTAGAATGAATCCGCAATATCCCGGCCTTACAGTAGGTACTGAGATCAACTATCGAGTACGTCCAAGAACAAAATTCTTTCAAACTTTCGAACTCGGAGGTTTTATCAATTCAGCATCTGGCAGTGGAACGTATTTCAACTCAGATGTCGCATTTAGATATACAGGAAAAAGAGGAATTCTACTTGATATCGGCACAGGATTTGGAAGCTTCAAAAGTTACTTCATCAACGACACATTCAAAATCCAGTCTGATGGCTCTTATCTCAAGTCTGATGATACCGGTGTCACAGCTCTGTCTCAAAACATATTTTTTAGCACAGGTTATGACCTCTCAGTGAAGCATGATAAAAATCTTGTCTTGTTCGTAAGATACCAATGGATTGCAAGTGCAGCCTACTGGAGTAGAATTATGATTAGACCAAATGGGTTACTTCACATCGGCATAAGACATTCATTAAGAACTAATAAATAACATATCATGAAAAATCGTATCATCACAATAACTACACTTGTATTGGCTCTGCTCTGTGTATCGTGCAACAAAGAATCATATCAAGCCCTGAATCAACCAAGTTGTGACCTTGACTTTACTGATCACTCCAATCAACAGAAGTATCAAGATGTACTCGACCAATACTCTCAAAATGGAATCGTTGGACTGACGGTAATCATAGGAAAGGAAGGTGAAGAAGAATGGATGGGATCGTCTGGCTATGCGAGCATTGAAGAAAATATAAAAATGAATAATTGCAATATTCATCAAACAGCAAGTCTAGTTAAATCCTTTGTTGGAATCTCAACATTGCAATTAATTGATGAAGGCCTATTGGAATTGAATTCAAATATTGACCAATATCTGTCATCTGAAATATTAGATCTCATTCCAGACTTGGACAATCTGACTATTGAGCAATTACTCAATCACACCTCGGGTCTTGAAGATATTTTTGGTCTAAACTTCATTGCAGACTTTATGAATAATCCTGAATATAGCTATACAAGAAAGGAGCTATTAGCTTACGTCAAAAATGCAAAAAGGGTCAATGAACCCGGCGAATCACATTACTACTCTGACACAAATTACATACTCTTGTCGTTTGTCATCGATTCAATCAAAGGAGACTTTATCACATATATGCGGGAAAATATATTTGACCCATTGAATCTCAGTAATACTTACTACCACAATGACTCTTATCCGAATATTGATGGTCTGCCTCAAAGTTACTGGGAGCAGTATGATGATGGCAACATAGAGAATATCTCTCAGCTCCAAAAGCGGGTAACCAACTTCATTAAAGGTTCAGATGGGATTATCTCATCTCCACAAGATATGGTGACATTTTACAAGAGTGTATTCGAAGGGTCACTCATTTCTGAATCACTCAAAGAAGGAATCATTAATAACCAAGTAGATGAACCTATCAACTTCAAAATGAATACAGGATATGGATATGGCTTTATGACAATCAATGAGAATGGCCAAACATGGATTGGGCACGTAGGCAGTCAACTTGGAACCTCTTGCTATGTGTTCTACAACCTAGACACTAAGGACTGTATTGGTGTATTTACAAATACTGGGACATTTCTATTCGAAGAAAAACAACAGCTCATATATGGAGAGTTGTGGGATGCTTTAACAATTGCCATCCAATAAATCAGCTCCTTTACCCTGAGAGAAAATATTCTCTCAGGGTAAATTTCGTAAAACTTTCAGAATAGAAAGCGCTAAAAATTCTAATAGCAGGGCTCATTAGACTATCAGATGAAATGCCACCTCTGTGAATACAAATAGTAAAGAAAAACGGCTCTAGACAATCATAAAGTCGTCTATGTCGAACTAGTGAAAATTAGAAATTCTATGGGCAATAATCTTGATACTGTTCTTTTAATGCAACGAGTGCATCAGCTAATGTCTCATAATTCTGAACTAACCCTAAAGAATACTTTTTACTTGAGCTAGGATAGTAAGTTATCTCACTAGTTGACAAGTATTTATTACCACATGTTAATGTAGCCTTGAGGGTTTTTACCCCACTATTTGTTAAACCTGCAACAAGATCAGATTCCCATTTATCCGCTAACTCGATTTCTACGTTACTGTTAGATACGGATCCATTTGAACTAGAACTAGCATCAGCAAAAAATTTCACCCCCTCACTAACAATAGTATACCCCAAACCTAAAGCAATGGCGATTGCTGCATAGTCAGAAACGTCCATCTCACTTGATGTAGATCTTGTTGTTTTTCTTGAATTAGATTTTGGCTTAATTTGACTTTGCTGGTAAGCATAATATTCATCCTCCTTTACAAATTCAATATACTTTATACCTTCAGTGACTTCACCATAGGTCTTCACACTACCCAATTTCGAATCTATCAATCTGTAACCGCTCTTGGACAAACTCTTCAGAATTTTCTTTTCTTTATAGTCATTCTTGAATTCAACTTCATATGTAAATTTACCTGTCTTTCTAGCGTTCCCGATTTCTCTGTCCTGAGCAACACAATTTAATCCTATGCAGAAGAATGTCAATGTGTTAAGTATAATGAGTAGATATTTCATAATTCTGATTTTATTACTATTCCAATTCCTAAATGTATTCCCTTTACTTTGGTTTGAGTACTGTCACTAATATTGGTTTCAATATCATTGAAGTTTGTTACATAATTGACTCCATAATTAATTCCACCTTTTAAATAAAAGTCACGGCTAAAATGTATCCGACACTCTGCTATTCCAGACACATATAATCCCTTCAGAACATTATCACCAGCATTCTGCACTAAATATCCAATGTACCCTTGCAATGGAAATTGAATAAACTGTTTAGAAAAGAGCACAACACCTAAATTTAATCCTGCATCCCAATTAGAATATTCTTCATTAGGTCTGCTCAAGCCAACACTAAATCCTGAAACTAATCCATTATATTTATATGAAATGTTGATTATTCCACGCTGCAAGTCATTATCAAAGACGAGGCTTGGGTCATTCAAACTGAAGTTATATTGACTTACATTTAGACCTAAGTGAATTGACTGTTGACCACTTAGATTTAAAGAGTATACCAACGATATCACTACAAGTAATACATGTGAAAAATGCTTGGTGTTTAATGTGCTATCCTTAGACATACTAATTCGATACTTCTTTAAAAACTTAACAACACATAGTGATATGGTTGGATTGGTTTTTAATTAATAATGTAAATCAATAGTAAATTTCAATCACAACATTGAAGAACTTTGTCAAACTCAATTATTTGCCGTCGAATTAGAGAATTTAATCCGTGAAATAAATTATAGCAACAATATCGTTGGAGATCATAGTTTGATTAACTTATAATGAGTAAGCAGACTAAATTAGTGATGGCTTGTTGGAAATGAGAAAAATCTGGTTGGGACTTTTACAACTTAAAAGTGCTCGCAACAACAACGATCATGATTTAAGAATAAAGATTTGACTATCTAAGGCATCTCTCCATTTGGCACCAATTGCCAATTCCTTACCATTGATCATGTTGATTATGCTCTCAGATTTGGAGTTGATTTTCGACTTGTTTACTGCATGTCCTTTGTGAACCCGAATGATATCTGGATGGGGGTACTGCCGTAAAAAAGAAGAAAGAGTAGTGTAAACAAATAATTTTCCATTGTTTAAAGTCACAACATTCACACCTCCGGTGTCGGCCTTGATGTAGATGATATCATCAACTAGAATTCGCTTATAAAATTTATCTGCTCCTTTAATATAAATATCATCTCTGCACTCTTGAAGATTTGCCTCCTTCAGAGAAGATTTAGTGGCTGATGACGAATTAGATTTAGCCATTACTGCTTTATGCAAAGCAACTTTAAGATCCCTTTCTCTTATGGGCTTAGAAAGATAAGTCTGATGGTCTACTTCAGCGGATCTAGTTAAAGTGGTATGATCTGAAAATGAAGTCGTAAATATTATTGAAGCTTCAGTAATTCGATTTAGCTCTTTACCCAATTCGATTCCATCCAGAGTACTGTCGACCAGTCCGATGTCAAGTATGGCCACTTGGAATTTATTTGACTCACATAACTCTATAGCTTCTTGACTATTCCTTGCTTCAAAGACCTTGTGATATCCAAGACTTTTCAAACAATTCTTCAGCGCTATTTTATGGTTATAATCATCTTCTACTATCAATATTGTTAGATTATCAGTTTGCATAGTTTGGAATCTTTATATTGGCAGAATAACCATTGGGTGAAAATGAATCTAATAATGTTCCGCTCAGATGACTTACAATTCCACGAATCAACTCTGTTCCTTTACCCTCTTTGATATTATCATTATCGAGAACTTTACCATTATCCCTATACTGTATTTCAAGTAAGTCTTGATTTTCAAGCAGTTCAATTTCAATTTTGGGGTCGTCAACTTGGTTGACAGCATACTTGATACTATTTGTACTTAATTCATTAATGATTAATGCTAGCTGAGAGACCTTAGCGCTATCCATTATAATCTCTTGACCTTTTACTACTATTTGGACTTCATTGTTTGAGAGACTATACACATTATTCTTCAGTATAGACTGCAAAAGTAATTTTACGTTTATATTGCTCGTACTCTCATCTGATTCTAGACTTCTATTCACTTCAGCAAGTGCCTTAACTTTACAATCAATATTTTCAATTAATTCCTGAGAAGACAAAGTCCCGATTAGCTGCTTTTGATTAGTGATAAGATTTGCTATTAGCGCAATTTGATTCTTAGTTCGATGTAGCGTCTCTATACTGTATAGTTTGATTTTATGATTCTTTTCCTTCAGATCTGCATTAATCTCCACAATTCTGGAATGCTGAGTTCTAAGACGGTACAGAAGTCCCAATAATAGAGATACTCCCAACACAAGACCTAACAATGCTCTATTCTGTAATTTCACAGTTGCCTTTTCGTGCTCATTTTCAATCTGCAGATATTGATTCTCTACTTTCTCTTTATCTCTTTGAAACTTGAGTTCAGACCTAGCAATAACACCTCTTGTAACCCAAGACATTTCATATTCCTTACTTTCGATCATTTTAGTCAGAACTGCAGCTTTCTCAGGCCCTAACTGTTTTAAAACATCCCTACTTAAATCATAAAACTCGTAATTCATATAGTCTTTCACTTCTTGAGGAAGCTTACTTGCCTTCTCAAGATACTTGTCCATTTGATCTGTATTTCCTGATAAGTAACTAGAGACAATAGCAATTTTAATAAATGGCACCTCGAGACCTCCACCTTCATTAAGTACAGTTGACTCAATCATTGGTATGATAGAATCACACTTCGCATATTGCATGTTGGACGTTAATATCCCCAGCTTGATTACATAGAAGTACTTGTCAAAATAATTTTCAAAAGCCTTATTATCAGAAATCTCATTAATTAATTCTAACGACTCTTCATTATATCTATTAGCATAAATAGTATTTGCAATTTGGAGACTTGCGTGGTAATTTTCTTTCGAATTTGGTTCAGTGTATGTATTTGCTTTTCTATAAAATTCTTCTGCTGTATAATAGTCACCAGTTTCAAAGAAAGCCTTAGCTGTATTAAAGTTGATTTTATAATTATAGAGTGAATCATTGCTTGTAGACACTATACTATTGTACTCTCTGTACTGGTCAATGGCTGTCTCAAACTTCCCAGAATTTATTTTGGCTCTTAGACCATTTAAGTACACTTCTTTGGCGGCTTCAATATCTGGGATAGCATGTGTTTCAAAAAACAGATCTACATAGGTAGAAGTAGAATCAAGCAAGTTCAATCCCAAGTAAGAGGCTATTCTATTTGATTGTTCTAATTGATCAGAATTACTCCAAGAAGGCAGACAAGTCAATGCCTCTTGAAACTTGGATTCTTCTATAAGAACTTCACAATTACTTTGAGAATAAATAGATTTTGTAACAAAAAACAGAAAAATAATTAGAAACAAGTGTTTCATTAACGTGAATTATGTAAATCAAGAAAAAGTCAGCGATCTAATAAACTTAAAATGTGTAACAATACCAAAGGTAAGGTAAGAAGTATTTTTAATAACCGACTAAGCGTATGATTAGATAATCGTTACAAGCATCTTAGATTGCTATTATCACCATAAGAGGTATCAAGATGCATAACGTACTAGATCTCGTCCTCGTTTTTTACCTTTTCTATTGGTCGTTACAACTATGAAGCCAATGAAAATTGTACCGGCACTGATTCAGATGCCAGTACTGGATATGGTATTAATCTAAGACTTAGATAAGACTTTGTGGAAAGCTGAAAAGGACAAAAATTTGTAGCAATATCATAGATGAGTAATAGAGAATTCGAGATTTTAATCTAGTCAATAAATCTAAAAGTCCAGACAATTGCTCTATTACAAGACACTATTGGTTACTTGATAAAATAGTAGCTAACGGACATTTTGAGATTGTCCACCTACCAAACAATCCTATCTTGATCGTGTATCAAACTTGTAAATACTACAGATACTATGCAAAAGCTAAACCCTACATTATTATTTCTTCTTTCAATTCTGTTTATCACGTCATGCATTGGCGATGACATTGTTGAAGATGAAGTTGACCCAGTATTGAGAATCACGAATCCTATTGATGAGATAGAAGTAGGAACAAATTATCAGTTTATGACCACCTATCTCAATAATGTCGGAATCGAAGAATCCACTGACATTAGTTGGACATCCGATGATGAGAACATACTTACTGTCTCAGATGATGGTTTAGTCACGGCTGTGGCAATTGGGTCCACTCAACTTACGGCTCTTGCAATTGAATCAGATGTGAGCACAACGTTTCCATTGATCGTAGGTGAATCGACAGTGATTACTGAAGTAGACATGCGGACTGGAACCATAGAGCCTTCAAGTTTCTATGAGTTGGACGGTGATTTTACAATGACACAAGAAGGCGCTGATGTCAAAATAGTCTTTGAAGACAACTATGTAGCTTCGACAGCATTGCCAGGACTGTACATCTATCTTACTAATAATCCCAATACGATCAATGGCGCATTGGAGCTCGGAATGGTTACTACATTCGCTGGTGCTCATGAGTATCTTGTTCCAAATCAAGATATCAGCACGTATAGCCATATCCTGTATTTCTGTAAGCCTTTCAATGTAAAGGTTGGGGACGGAGTCATTAATTAAGACAAAAAAAGAACCACAACTATGAAACGCATCCATATATTAATCTCAATCATCGCTTTGCTATTTTTATCCCAGTCTCTTTTTGCTGGAGGTCCTTGGCCTAAGGCAAAAGGTGAGGCCTATTTCAAACTGTCGCAATGGTGGGTAGTATTTGATCAACACTATACGGATCAAGCTCTCATAGATCCAAATGTTACAACAGGCATATACAATACATTTCTCTTTGGAGAATATGGATTGACTGACCGCTTGACACTTACTCTCAATGCTAATCTCTTCGCAAGAAACTTTACTAATAATGTGATCTCAGGTACCACAGGCGAAGTCATCGTTGCTGGTGATGCACTTAACTCATTGGGAGATACCGACCTAGGTCTCAAGTATGGATTGACACAACCAGGAGCTAGATTTCCAGTTGCAGCAAGTATCTTACTTGGTATCCCTACTGGTCAGACAGGTGGTGGAATAGAGCAAAATCTACAAACAGGAGACGGAGAATTCAATCAACTTTTTCAACTTGATGCAGGGACTAGTTTCAAACTTGGTGACGTACCGGGATATGCTTCTGTGTATAGTGGAGTCAATATCAGGTCAAATGGATTTTCCGAAGAATTTAGATTTGGTGGTGAAGTTGGTATATCGCTTGCCAATCAAAAACTCTGGCTGGTAAGTAAACTCGCTGTTATTGAGTCATTTAAAAATGGGGATACTGCTGTCACAAATACTAGTACAAGCATATTCGCAAATAACACTGAATTTGCGAGTCTAGCACTTGAGGTAAATTACTATATCACTGATACAATCGGAGTGTCGGCAAGTTATGCTGGAGCACTGAGAGGAGAAATTATCGCTGCAGCACCTAGCTATTCAGTAGGGGTATTTGTAGACTTAAGTAAGTAATACATATTATAAATAAATTTAATAAGTTATTGCTCCGTCTGCGTCTCAATGATTGGTATAATTCTCGGTACTGTATATCGGAGCCCCCCATCGATTGAAAATAATTAGTGTTGAATTCCCAATCTCTGATTCTTCGCTAAATTGAAGAACATCATTTTGCCCATCTCCATTGGGACTAATAATATCTCAAAATATATAATCGACGAAGTCGTCGTTGATAAGCACGACTGATGCAACAGCACAGGTATCGCAAGGTGTGAAACACAGCTCATACTCTATTGTGATCGGGTCATTGAAAGATTGATTAATAAAACCTGTTAGGCTTCCTGCTTCTGTTACTTCCAAACCAGACATCTCAGAAATAGACTTATTGGTATCAATCGATACTATGACATTATCTGGCACTTTGCTTGCCCCATTGAAGCAATAGTGATTAAAAAGCAACAATTTACCAAAGAGGTGTGGATGACCTTTACTGCCCTACTGCCTCTTTCACACCTGAACCAACTGATGCCTTTGCTGATCTTTTCTTGCAGACTTTACACAGTTCTGAGATTCCTTTCTCTTCCCATGAATCTTGAATGCTTCCGTTACTTAGGCTCTTACCTTTGATGTATTGACAGTCATCGTAAGCGTGATATTTGTTACCTGCTTTTGACCAATAGACCAAGTTGCTATTTATTCCTACATCTTTTGCCTCAGCATTTTGTTTTTTGATTTCTTCGCTATACTTCTCGATGGATGGCGCATCGAAATCTGCACCTGAGATTCCAGCAGCCGTCATTGCAGCTCCTGCAGCACTACCCAATATCGCTTTGTTCTTACCTGAGATATTATTACTAGTCAATATCATAATTAACATTGGCAAAAAACAGAGTACACCCATTATTGCTCCC
>CALISO010000052.1 GCA_938041445.1 uncultured Saprospiraceae bacterium | reverse complement strand
ATGAGTTACACATACATCGCTTATGTGATTAAGCTAAATTATCTCTTTTATTCATAATAGTGTCTAGCGGACTCAGAATTCTTTTGTTGCTTATGCTTGTGACGTGTGTGTAGATCTCTGTAGTTTTTGATGAAGAGTGACCTAGTAGTTCTTGGACATATCTCAGGTTGACACCCGCCTCTATAAGGTGAGTGGCAAATGAATGACGAAGAGTGTGTGGAGTTGCCCATCCATTGATTTTAGCGCTTATAGCTGCCTTTCTGAAGATTTTCTCTATGCTAGAAGGACTATACTGACCACCACTTGCACCTTCAAACAACCAATACATTGGCTTTTCACTTAAGTAGTATGCCCTTAGCATTGGAAGTAAATGGTCAGATAGAATGGTATGTCGATCTTTTTTACCCTTCGCTCCCTTGACGAATATCGTAGACGTGTCACTATGAATATCTTCTATACGGAGGTTGATGACTTCAGATCTTCTAAGACCAGCACTATAGAGTAGGTTAAGAATACATTTGTGTTTGAGGTTAGTAGGGACATTTATAAGTCTGATTACCTCTGTTTCTGAAAGAACATTGGGTATTGTTTTAGATTTTTTAGGTCTTTGGAAGTTGTAACATTCTCTCTTCTTGCCAAGTACTTTTTCATAATAGAATTTTATCGCACTGATTGTCACACTTTGTTTGGATTCACTGATATTATAGTCTTTGATCAATAGGTATAGGTAATTCTCTATCTCTGCCTTTTCTAAGTCATCTACTTGCTTGTCCTGAAAGAACACCATAAACTTAATGAATGCATTTCTATAGCTATTTCTAGTATGTTGGCTATAGGCTTTGAGTACAATCTTCTTTTCCATTGCGGCGAGTCTATCCAGGTTTTCATTGCTTAGCTCAGCTGCGGGAAGAGCAACTTGCTTATTGGTGATATGGATAATCCGATACTTATCTCCAAATATTGATTTGAGATGAGGTAGAGCCTCAGTATCATTGGTAATGCTCCAGAGTTTTTGATGTTGATGATAGTAACAATTTCTCAATCGCTTTACTGCGGCCCTCCATTCAATAGCCTTATAAGGGATGAAGAATTTTATGCGTTTAGCGCTATTCGGAGCTACGTAGATTTTAGCAGTCATCGTGTGATATGTGTTAGTTGTACGTAATAATAGTGAATATTCAACTTGCCTGAGTGTTGTAAGAAGTTAAAAATCAACCATTTATAAAAATAGCCGTACCTTAACGGTTAAGTTACGTTTACAAACGTTTATGAGAGAAAAGCGAAAATGTACAATCTGCGGCAAAGAATTAGTTGGTAGAACTGATAAGCGATTTTGCTCATCCTTATGTAAGGCTAATTATCATAAGAGGCTATCAAAAAGTACTAAATGCGCTACCGCAGAGATTGATAAAATACTTCACAGGAATAGGTCCATCCTTTTGGAAATTATAGGTAAGGGTCGTAGCCAAATGAAAGTCCCCCTTATCGAGTTAGAAAGGCGAAAGTTTAATTTCAATTATATGACCAAGTACATTACCAACAAACAAGGCAAAGTCTATCACTATGTCTATGATTTTTCCTACATGACATTCAGCTCAAATGAAGTGTTGATCATTCGTAATAAGATTTAGCTCTCGTAAGAACAATCCATTGTCCTGCTAGTTATAATGATTGTGAAAGCAAAATTCAAACAACTATCAGATAGAGATCATGACCGCATCATTGGTATGGCTTGGGAGGATCGTACACCTTTCTCAGCGATAGAGATACAATTTGGGTTCACTGAGTCAGAGGTGATACAATTAATGCGACTTACTCTTAAGCCTAAGAGCTTTAGACTTTGGCGCAAGCGAGTACATAGTGGTGTCAGTAAGAAGCACCTTATGAAGAGGAGTGAGGAGATCAATAGATTTCGCTGCAGCAGACAGAAGCATATCACCCTCAATAAAATCTCTAAGCGCTGACCTTACTTTCGTTTCTTCTTTTTCTTCTTATTGTATGCCTCTAGGTCGTCGATGATAGACTGATAATCGTTTTTTCGGTCCCGTTCGATATTGAGAGTGTCTTTATATTCAGTCTTAGTGACCTTGATTTCTTGAATGTCCTTATGTAGGAATGTTTGAATTTTCTTTAATACGACTTTCTCATCGTCGGCACAGAATGCATATGCGAATCCCTTTTGCTTGGATCGGCCTGTCCGACCAACCCTGTGGACATAGTTTTCAGCTTGCTCTGGCAGATCATAGTTCACTACAATCTCTACATCAGGGATGTCAATTCCTCTAGCTGTAATATCTGTAGCGATCAGTACCATATTGTCTCCCTTGCGAAATCGATCAAGGATTGCAGTCCGTTGATCTTGAGACTTGTCACCGTGGATGCATTCACTCTGGACATCTACTCTTTGCATCGCGGCTACAACTCTGTCTGCTCTCACTTTCGTTCGGACAAATACGAGGACCTTTTTGCCTGGATTCTCTCTGACGACTCTTTCTAGAAAGAAGCGTTTGTGATCCATTTTCATAAACATCACAAAGTGCTCGATGGTCTTAGCCACTGGATCTTTCGGAGAGATTTGGATCCGTATAGCACTCTGTTTGACGATACTGTAGGCGATCTTTTTGATCTTCTCATTGATAGTTGCAGAGAAGAATAGTGTTTGTTGTCTTTTGGGTAATCTTGAGACCAGCTCTTTGATATCATTGATGAACCCTAGGTCTAGCATATAGTCAGCCTCATCAAGGATCAATGTCTCGACTCTATGGATCTTGAGGTGACCTTGGCTGATCAGGTCAAACATCCTTCCTGGTGTTGCGATCACGATATCTGCTCGATCTTCTAATGCTTGAATCTGTGGATCTTGATTCACACCACCGACTATGGCTACAGCCTTGACTGATGTAGACTGAGCAATAGATTCTATCACACTACAGATCTGTAGGGCTAGTTCTCGAGTAGGGGCTAGGATGATGGTCTTCACTCCAGTCTGTCTCGTCTCAGCAAGCTTCTGCTTGTAGATCATTTGCACTAGCGGAATCCCAAATGCAGCAGTCTTGCCCGTACCTGTCTGGGCTACAGCAAGGACATCTTCTCCTCTGAGGATGCTAGGTATTGCTTTGTATTGGATGTCAGTTGGTCTTTTGAAACCAAGCGCATCGAGTCCTTTCTGGACTTTTGGATGGAGATTATATTCAGAAAATTTCACGTGGCAAAGTTACGCTTTATTAGCAGAGGGGCTATGGTATATTATAGGACTTAGGATTCCTCAAACCATAACTTATCATCTGTAGTCTCAAGCGTCTGATAATCGATCAATATCTCATCTCCTGCTGGGATATCCTTGATTGCGAAGAAGTGGATCTCGAGTGTGTCATCATTGAGTTGATAGTCACAGTTGGCATCCTTGCTATGATTGTAGAGTGATCCGTAGCCTAGCGCTATCGCTGATGTTCTAGTCTTGATATCCCAGAGGAAATAGTAATCGTGCAGGTGAGTTTGATGGATGGCAGTTGTATCTTGTCTATTGAGCTGGATCGTAGGGCATAGTTCGATAGTGCTGCCAGATGGGATATCATTGAGACAAGCGACTCCTCGGCCTTTATGTTTATCCTCAATGATATAGAGTCCAGGTGTTTGCGTTAGTCGTTGTTGATCCATTAGTCTGATAGCGTATGTGTAACAATGAGATTCAGAAAATGCTAAGATATTGAGATATTTTGGTGCTTGAAGTGATCGAGTCTGATAACAGTATTAATTCTAAAAATTTTTTAGACTCCACTATCCACTGAATAATTTGTCTCTGATGTGCAACAATGGTATATGGTGTAGCAATATTGATATAGATGATTTACATTTATCAAATGAAATATTTATCTCTCTTATTTATTCCTCTGCTTTGGTTGTGTAGCGTCTCTTGTGATCACAATAATGACGATGTAACCATACAAGACCCAATACAAGATCCAATAGAAGACCCAATGATTGTACCAAATAACTCAGCTCATGTCACCGCCGTTAATGCTTCTGGACAGTCAGGCAACATAGCATTTAATGTAACTATTGAGAGTCCCGATACAGGATGTGATCAGTATGCAGATTGGTGGGAGATTATCTCAGCTGACGGAACAGAACTGATATACCGTAGGATCTTAGCACATAGTCATGTAGAAGAGCAGCCATTTACTAGGAGTGGTACGGCACCTCTTGATTCTGAAACTGAAGTGATCGTAAGAGCACACATGAATACACTTGGTTATGGTAATGTTGCATACCGCGGAAGTGTTGCCACCGGATTTACTCAAGAGTTATTGGAGGAAGGATATGGACAAGCGATAGAGACATTGGAACCACAACCAGATGATTGTGCTTTCTAGTCATCACTTCGATCAATCTACAAATTCAAAGCAACCAACATCTGGACTACTTGTAGATCTTATAAAGTCAACCTTATCAAGTGGTAGTGCAGAGATTGGTGTAGCGACATCTCTAGCGATAGACATCGTATCCAACTGAAAGAACAAGCTATCTACATCTAAGAAGAGAGTATCATTAGCATCATAGTTGATAGAGTTACTGACATTCTCAAAGAAATTAGGAAAGAGATTAGGATCGATAAGCTCGTCTATCCGAAAGACACAATGATCAAAGAAGTATTGTAGATCATTGTTGTCATCTGGGTCTATGTCGTCTAGCCAGACTTCATCAGAGTTAAATCCACCGAATATGCAGTTTCTAAATATGCCATTAAGTGGATTCTTAAGTGCCTGTTGACAGAATTGATCCAGGCATAAGAAGTTATTCATATTCAAGGCATGAGTCTGACTAGATTCATTGTAGACTGTGCAGTACTCTAGTTGGTAATCTCCACCGTGGACAAGATTGACACCATGACTCAGTGATGAATGGAATAGACTATTAGTCGCATGAATAGTACTGTGGACACCGAGAAGTGCATTGCCGCTATTGAAGGCGATTTCGCAGTTATGTATTTCGGCATTAGCAGCACTATCCACTCTGATACCGACTATTGAGTGAAAGATATCTGTATGGTCAAATCGATTCTCATTATCTGATGTCAGTAGGATGCCTGCCCATTGACCTGGATCATCTTGGAAGGATTCTTCTAGTCTATCTGTCTGGATTCTGACGGGTAACTCCGCTGTTCCATTTGACTGGATCGTCCCATTATTACCTACCACGATAAGCCCATCATTATATACGCCTAATGCATTATTGGCAATCCCTCCATGGACATAGATTTCAGTGCCAGCTGGTAATACAAGTGTGCAACTATCGATGAGCAAGGATCCGTAGATGACATAAGGCTTTGGGTCATCCCAAGTTACTTCTTCAAAATCACAACTCAAAAGACTGAAACTTCCAGTACGAGCATTTTCTAAATAGTTTGCATTCTGTCCAAACGCTTCGATTTGAATACTTTGTTCGTTAGTAGTGGTTAGAAGGATCTGCTCTTCAAGGATAAATGGACTGATAGATACAGGTGCATCTGGGTCAATTGTTGCTTCCACAAATATGTAGATACTATCATTAGGTTGTATCACAATATCTTGAATAGGTAGAGAATTGAATCCTTGACTATTGAGTCTAAATGGACCTTCTGGATCGGCTAATGTGATGGATTCTATATTGATTCTTTCATCCAAGTCATTGAAGACTTTAACTGATCTGGTGATCGTGCCCACTGTTGTAAATACGGTATCAAATCTTAACGTATCCACCTCAAATCTTAGGCTAATATCATCCCCTTCGTAGAAATTGTCATCCATGCAGCTAGTAGCAAGTATCACGATACTTAGCAGGACAAATCCAATCACAGTGTAGGGCATCTTAATCATAGAATCACAAGTTGTCAAAAATAAAGCACAATGTCCCACAAATAACACAAGATTGGGTTTGATTATTCTACATTTGTGTCACTAAACAGATACCTAGTAACACTTTGACCTACCAGATAGATGTCATTATCCCGGCATTCAATGAAGAACAAGCAATTGCAAATGTGATTGGCGATATACCAAAATCTCTCGTGAGAGAAGTTGTGGTATGCAATAATGCCAGTACGGATAATACCGCTGCTGTTGCTAGTGCTTGTGGTGCTACTGTTGTCGATGAGCCTCGTGCTGGTTATGGTCAGGCTTGTCTAGCTGGTCTATCTTACTTGAGGGCTAAGGAAGTACAGCCTGATATCGTTGTATTTTTAGATGGGGATTATAGTGATTATCCAGAAGAGATGGAAAATCTCATTAATCCGATGATCAAGGATAGTTTAGACTTAGTGATCGGGTCAAGAGCATCTGGACAGAGTCAGCAAGGAGCGATGATGCCACAGCAAGTATTTGGTAACTGGTTAGCGACCAAATTGATTTCAATGATTTATGGTTATAAGTTTACTGACTTGGGGCCATTCAGAGCAATCACTTGGCAAGCACTCAACCGTATCAATATGGTTGATACTAACTATGGTTGGACGGTAGAGATGCAAGTCAAAGCTGCTAAGCATAAATTGACTTATACTGAGGTGCCGGTCACATATAGAGTAAGAATAGGGACATCTAAAGTGTCAGGTACAATTAAAGGAACAATTATGGCGGGCTACAAGATCTTATGGACGATTGCGAAATACGCTTTTACAAATACTAAGGTTGCATAATGGGGATATTAGGATATATCATATTGACTATTTATTTGGTGACACTCACATTTGTGTCCATATTCTGTTTGATGCAGTTGCAGTTATTAGTAAAATATCGAAATGGCAAGCGCAATCTACCCAATGATGAAGTCCAAGAACTGGCGGATTTTCCGATTGTCACGATCCAGTTACCCATATTCAATGAGCAATATGTAGTAGAGCGACTGATTGAAAATATCTCCTTGATAGATTATCCGATTGACAAGCTTCAGATACAAGTCATTGATGATTCTACAGATAATACATTGGATATTTCGCGTAGACAAGTTGAGTTATACAAGGCGAAAGGATTTGATATTCAACTATTGCATCGAGTAGATCGGTCGGGATATAAAGCAGGAGCACTCAAGGCAGCAATGCCTGAGGTGAAGGGTGAGTTCATTGCGATATTTGATGCAGACTTCTTACCAAGGAAAGATTTCTTGAAGAAGACAATACCACACTTTAACGATTCTGAGATAGGCGTTGTACAGACCCGTTGGGGGCACATCAATGCTAACTACTCATTCTTGACAAGGTTACAAGCCTTCCAATTAGATGTGCATTTTACGGTCGAGCAATATGGAAGATATCTTGCTGACTATCTGTTGCAGTTTAATGGAACTGCTGGTGTCTGGCGAAAGGCGACGATAGAGTCTGCCGGAGGATGGGAGTCAGATACATTGACAGAAGATCTTGACTTGAGTTATCGTGCTCAGATGAAAGAATGGAAGATCAAGTATCTTGAAAATATTATATCACCAGCTGAGTTGCCAAGTGAAATCAGTAGCCTGAAGTCTCAACAATATCGTTGGATGAAGGGTGGGGCAGAGACTGCCAAAAAGCTTATTCCAACTGTAATGAAGTCTAATCTTCCACTTAGGCAAAAGGTCCATGCATTTATCCATTTAATGGGTAGTACGGTCTTTCTTGCTATCTTGATTTTGAGTCTTGCCAGTGTGCCTATTCTATACTTCATCGGATTGAAAGTCATAGATCCAATCATTTTTACACCCTTTATGATTAGTACCATAGCCATCATTTTGGTTTATATGACGGCATATGCGCAGAGTGTTGATCCAGGTAAGTCCAAGTTGTATCGCGTTGGATACTTCTTAATTATGTTTCCAATATTCTTATCACTATCAATGGCAATGGCATTACATAATAGTGGAGCAGTGATACAAGGCTATCTTGGTAAGAAATCCGAGTTTGTCAGAACACCGAAGTATAATATCATAAATCTCAAGGATAAATTGATTCCTGGAGAATATATCAATAGCAAGTTTGATAAGACGATAATCGCAGAGACATTATTAGGTATTATGTTTTTAGGCGCCGTGCTATATTCGATTGTTTTTGGTGTGATTGCGATGTTGCCTCTCCATTTAGCATTAGCTGTTGGGTATCTTACTATCGCATACTTAGGTATTAGTAAACCAGCACGAGCATGAGATTGGGAGATCGGGTGACTTGGCTGATCATAATCTTTCTCAGTATACTATTCTGTGGCACTCTCTATTATGTCGGGGCAAATGTCCAACAGTCAGAGTTTTTTCCATTGATATCTTATATGACCATTGCCTTTGGGTGTATGGCAGTGTTCGTTTGGCTCAAGCCAAATAGTAAACAAGTGTACTTCTTAATAGGTGTCGGAATCTTGATGAGATGGATCTTGATGTGGTATGCCCCTCTCTTATCAGATGATATATTTCGCTTTCTTTGGGATGGTCAATTATGGCACGATGGAATCAATCCTTTCTCTGCAACACCTAGTGCTCTCATAGAAGGCGGTGGTCTAAGCGACTGGTACAGGCAGCAATATGGAAAACTTAACTCTCAAGATTATTTCACGATATATCCACCAGTCTGCCAAGGTGTATTCTGGTTATCCACATTAGATGGTTTACCTTTTTGGCTATGGGGTGGTATGATGATAAAGATTGTCTTCTTTATTGCTGAGTGTATTACGATCTATTCAATTATCAAGTTGTGTCTATATTTCAAAGTACCACTGACCAATGCGATATTCTATATTCTGAACCCGTTAATCATCATAGAGCTAATGGGTAATTTGCACTTTGAGACTTTAATGATATGTTTTATGGCATTGATGTTATTGTTCTTGGTCAAGGCCAAATATTGGCAATCTGGATTGTGTTATGGTTTAGCTGTCTGTACAAAGATGCTTCCATTGATGTTTGGGCCATTCTTGTTGTTGTATTTAGGTTGGAAGAAAGGACTCACTTATTTTGGAGTTGCTGGTGTAGTTGTTCTTGGTACTTTCAGTTGGATGCTTCAAGGACATTTGACTGAGATTTTATCCAGCATTAATCTATACTTCCAGACATTTGAATTCAATGCAAGTATCTATTATCTCGGGAGAGGCATTGGGCAATTTCTCAAAGGATATAATGTCATTAAGTCCCTTGGTCCTACATTGAGTATCGTTGGATTAGCTGGGATATTGTGGTTTAGTTATCGAGCATATAAATCTGACAACTCAGGTCGTTCTCAACAATTGGGTGAGACGTTTATTCTGACACTCATAGGAGTATTTACAATCTACTTATTGACCGCAACGACTATTCATCCATGGTATCTAAGCATATTGATATTGCTATCTGTATTTACTCAATTACGCTTTGCTATAGTTTGGAGTTGGAGTATATTGCTCAGTTACTCTGCCTATATGATAGACCCAACTACTGAGTTACTTTGGTTGGTAGGGTTAGAATATATCATAGTGATTGCCTACTTTATAAAAGTGGATACCTATGATTTTATTACTAAAATTCTAGGAACTGGAAAGCCGCTAAAGGGTTAAGATTTGTTGGTGGAGAGTGTTGCATCAATGGCCATTATCATCTTCTCATATTTCCGCGGCAGTAATGGTTTTTCTATATAAGAGAATATATTGGGGTGTACGTGTGCTCTATCTGTGTCAATAGGGTTACTTGACGAAGAAACGATACTGATAAACAGACTATCCAATAGCTTTTTACTGAAGGTAGCGCTGATTACATTGATAAATTCCCAGCCACACATAATTGGCATATTCAAGTCTACGAGAACAAGGTGAGTTTTGTCTGTGTCAGCCTCTTCTAAAGATTTAATTGCCTCTTCAGCATTTTGAAATCCAAGAAGGTTGGTGTGTAATAAATCATACTTTTCTATACAGTATCTGTTGAGATTTAGTGTGAAACTATCGTCATCAATCATATAGATATTGTCGAATCGAACTTGCACCTTATTTTCTAAAGTTGTTTCATCCAATATGTTTGTTCCAGTCGTTTGTATCATAATTAGCCTACGGTTTTAAGATTGGACAATTAATGTCTTGTCGTAAATGTAATTTTCAACCATCTCAAGAAATGTATAGGATATCCAGTGCATCATTATAAAGAGTACATACTGCACTATTAATTGTTTGGTAATACTTCAAACAATTTCTATCCAATACTGAAAATTGTACACTAAAGGCTAGTATTAGCTGATGAAAGGACAATATTGCAAGCTAATTTATACTTCAGAAGTTTAGAATACGCTTACATTCTTGGCAATTGTCACTTGCGGATATAAGCTAAGTGTAAAATGTATCTTGTCAAAAACAATCTCTTGAAAATCCCCCTAAGCTGATATATCTATCTAATTTTGTAGATTACAACAATTGTTCACTAATTCTACATTATGAATTCAACAGATATTCCTAATAAGTATCTGGAGATACTGAAGAAGCAGGATAAATCACTTCCATTTATCACTGGTCAAACACAAGTTGATCACTCTGCATCATATCAGGGTAACATAGAGAATTTTATTGGTTTTGCTCAGGTTCCAATAGGTGTAGCTGGTCCGTTACTCTTACACGGCTCAGCTGGAAAGAGTGAGCATTGGATTCCGATGGCTACGACTGAAGGAGCTTTAGTCGCATCATATAATCGAGGCATCAAAGCATGTACTGTCAGCGGTGGTATAACTGCTCGGACCATTGGAAATCAAGTACAGAGAAGTCCATATTTTGAGTTTGCGACATTAGTTGAGGCAGTTACGTTTGGCAAATGGATTAAATCTTTGCAGCCGATGATTAGTGCTGGGGTTGAGCAAGCAAGTCGATTTGCTAAGCTGGTAGATATCGAAGTTAAGCAAGAAGGTAATGCACTCAATATCACATTCTCATATGAAACAGGTGCAGCGGCAGGGCAGAATATGGTGACGCTTGTTACAGATCAAATTCTCCGACAAGTATTAGAACAAGCACCACACCAGCCGACTCAATATTATATTGAAGGTAATATGTCCGGTGACAAAAAAGCAAATTTCAAATCACTTAGCAAGATCAGAGGAAGAAAGGTGGCAGCTGAAGTCATTGTTCCAAATCAAATAGTCAAAGATGTACTTAAGTCTTCGTCTGATAATATTGTAAAATTTTGGCAAACAGGGACTCTTGGTGGAGTGCAGATGGGAGCTATAGGTAACCTTGGGCACGTCACTAATGCACTCACAGCTATATTTATTGCATGTGGACAAGATGTGGCTTGTATAGCTGAAGCAGCTGTCGGTACAGGCCGAATGGAGGTAATGAATAATGGGGATCTTTATGCTTCACTGACTTTACCAGGTTTGATTGTAGGTCTAGTAGGTGGTGGAACTAGCTTGCCCACACAGAATGAAGCACTTGAGTTGATTGGATGTAACACTCCAGATGATATAGATAAGTTTGCAGAGATATGTTGTGCTGTTGCTTTGGCGGGTGAGTTGTCAATCGGTGCTGCAATAGCTGAACAACACTTTGCAAAAGCTCATAAAGTGCTTGGAAGAAAACAATAAGAAAGTAGCTCGTAATCTTGCTAATTATATCAGGCATTAACCGTGACTAGTCTTATGGCTTCCTCAAGATACTTGTCATCTTCTTGCCTCTAGCTAGTTCATCGATAACTTTATCGAGGTAGCGACATTTTCTGGTTAGATCGTTTTCTATTTCTTCTACTCGATATCCACAGATGACACCCTTGATTAAGTTAGCATGAGGATTGAGTGTTGCTCTATCAAAGAATTCCTTAAACGTAACTTTTTCATCAATTAAGTTAGCAATAGCATCGGAGTCAAATCCAGTGAGCCATTCTATAACTTGATGTAACTCTTCTACAGTCTTGCCTTTTTTCTCAACCTTAGTGACATAGTGTGGATAGACAGAGAAAAACTTCATATTGGCGATCCGTTCATCGTGGTGGCTAGTATCTGCTTTCATGTTACTAAAGTAATGTCATTTTGCTGAATCCCCAAATTGTGCTTATGACGCAAGCTACATTATACCATATTCATGGATAAGTTTCACTTTGTAGATATCCAATTCTTGAAGAGTCTCTTTGACTTGATTGACACTAGACATTACAATGCCGGAATCTATGAAGAGATTTGCTTTTTGGATATGCATACCTTTATTTCGTAGTTGGTTTACAATGCCAGTTATCAAGAGATTACTCTGTTCTATAGATTTTTTTTGATCATTGATAGTTATCAGCTGAGCTCCATCAGATGTATAGATATAGATGTTGAGCTCGTCTGGATTACTGTCACCTTGTTGTGTTATACCATAGGCTTGAGGTAGTGAAAGTTCACTGATAGTTTTAGTCTGCATTACTGTTGTCACCATAAAGAAGAATAGTAGCATAAAGATGATGTCAGGCAGGGCAGTAGTATTGATTTTGATTGATCTTTCTTTCTTACGTTGCATTTTCATAAGCGTTCTGTTTGAATTTCAGTAATAGAGTAAGCTGTCTTTGCTAGTAAGACTTTTTTGTTCGTTGCCTTCAGTTCTTTGAATGGTTGGCCATAAGATTCTTCTGCTAGTTCATTCAGGATGAGTTCTTTATCTCTTTTGATATTCGACATCAATTGGAGGTAGGATCCATAAGGAGTGTCGGGATGAATATTTATCTTGATGACTCCAGATTTTTGATTTGAAGTAATCCGTTTGAGTTCATCAGTCAGTGAGTAGGTTACTTCTTGAGGATAGATTTTGTCACCTATTAAGACTCCAGACTGAGCATTGAGATGGATTGTCAATAACCGTTGTTTACTTATCTTACCCTTACGTGTATTTTCCTTCTTTGGTGGAAGGCTAAGTTCTAGTTCGTATGCCTTATTGAATGTGGTGACTACCATAAAGAAGATGAGTAATAGGAATGCAATGTCTGCCATTGCTCCTGCATTTGTTTCATGATCTATTCTTCGCTTTTGCATAATCATATCTTTGCTAAATAGATGAGATGAGCAAGTGATTTTGGTGGTTAAGTGCTAACGAATTCTTTTTGTGCAATCACGAATTATCATTTGTCTATCAGTTCGAATGATTCTTGACTTAACTTTAGGATATCATCGAAGCAATAACTAATACAACTATTATGAAGCGTCTACACTATTACTTACTCACTCTTATTTCTCTATGTGTTCTATCAGCTTGTAAGAAGGATAAGATTACTCAAGCACAAGTTGACTATCAGAAGTTTGATAATTATATCACTAAGTATCCTCAAGGGCCGGTATCCAGATGTGGAAATATTGCGATTAACTTAGGTTTCGAAGTAGAGATGGAATCATTGCCAGTAGGACTTATAGAAGTTGAGCCACCGATTAGTGGACAATTTTTGTTGCAGAATAGTGGTCGTCAAATAGTCATTCAGGACCCTCAATTGAAGCACAATGTTAACTATACAGTTAAGTTTAATATTGGCCAATTGACAGAGATGCCTCAAGGATTAGAAACATTTACATTTCCTTTAGAGGCAAAGAGGCAGACCCTTGATATCAAAATGGAACCGCCAATTAATTTTTCTATGACATCAGTTCAGTATAGTGGTGAAGTTGTGTATGCTGACTGTGAACAAGATCGAAGTATTATAGAGGCTTGCTTATCTGCTGAGCAGAAAGGAAAGCCACTAAAAATTTCTTGGGATCATAATAGAAGCAAAACGAGGTCAAAATTCTCTATCACGGATATCAAACGAGGTGAATCTCCAAGTACTGTTGATCTAACATTGGATATGACCCCACTGAACGTGGAAGACCAATCTAAAATGAAACTTGCCGTGCCATCACAGTCGGATTTTTCTCTGCACGGTATATTGCAAGATCGAGGTCCACAAGAGATACACTTAATTTTTACAGATCCATTATTAGCTGATCAGAATCTTGCTGGATTAATCAATGTTGAGGGTCGTGAAATTCAACAGCTGAAGGTTATGCAGAATAAAGTAATCGTCTTTTTTAAGAAGGCTGATTATGGATATTTTGATGTGGAAATCCTGCCGGGGATAAAGAATGTAGCTGGACACGGATTAAAGGATACATACTTGAAGAAAGTCTTTGTTACTCCACCAAAGCCATCAGTAGCAATCGCTGAAGAAGGGAATATCCTTCCACCAGATGATCAGTGGGAATTACCAGTCCGACTTATCACGGCTACAGGATTCAGGTTAAGAGTATTGCAAGTGTATGATCAGAATGTCAATCGACTATATCAAGAAAATAGCAGTGTCTTTGAATCTCAACGTGGTTTAGAGAATTTGGGCCGGATGGCATTAGATTCTACATTTAGTCTTGATGTCGATACTCCGTTTTTTGAGAGTTATCACTCATTGGTATTAGATAAACTCATCAAGAGAGAGAGTGGTGCCCTTTATAAAATCTTACTAACGATACCTAGAGACTACATTGCCTTTCCTTGTGATTCATTAGTTGGTGAGACAAGACCTGATGCAGTCGATCAGATAGATTTTGACAGACCATGGGTAAGTATGGGATATGACTATGATTATTACTATGGCTCAAGTGGAAATACAGGCAGAACGAACTTTAGTGAGTCAACTAATACTGTATACAATCCATGTTATGCAAATGCTGCTGATATTATCCATGATTCAAGATTGCTGATGTGTACAGACATCGGTGTTGTTGCGAAGTGGGAGCCAGAATCCCAACGGCACTTCTTCTACACATCTAGAATTACTGATGCCACTCCAATGTCAAATGTCCAGATTAAATTGTATAATTTTCAAGGAAGAGAAGTATCTAGTGGTTATACGAATGGTCAAGGAATGACGACTATCGCGATGGGTGATGATAAGCCCTATATGATGAAGGCTACCAGTGGTAATGACGTTACCTATATGGAGTTGCAAGATGCAAAGACATTATCTATGAGTACCTTCCAAGTGGAAGGAACCAAGTGGGCAAATGGTCGCCGAGTATATTTTTATGGAGATAGAGATGTGTGGAGACCAGGAGATTCCATTTATATGAATGCGATGGTCTATAACCCAGATGAAGGGCTACCACCAAATCTCCCTGTCAATCTTAAACTCTATGATCCAACAAATAAGGTTGTAAAAACCTGGATCCAAAAGTCTAATGCTGATGGAATCTATCAATGTCACTTTGAGACTAATCAAGAAGCGCCAACTGGGAAATGGCGACTAGAAATGTCATTGGGTGGCCAAGTCTATAAGACACCTGTGAGAGTAGAAACTATCAGACCAAATCGACTAAAAATGTCTATGGCTTTCTCTGATATGGAACTCATCAAAATGGAAGGTAGTTTGCAAGCACCGATCTCTGTAAAGTGGATGCACGGCCTCGAAGCTAAAGATCTTAGAACAGAGGTGAATTTATATCAAAAAGCACTGAAGAATCCTTTCAATAGTAATTATAAAAATTATGTGTTTGACGATATACAGAAAAGATATCAGAATGATCTGGGTATAGTATTGAATGCCAACAGTGATCGAGACGGTCTCATAGATTTCATTATTCCTACTGGAGATAATAGGACTTATCCTTCAATGATGTTGTTCAATTTTGAATTGAGAGCTTTTGAGAAGGGTGGAGCCTTTAGTACTGATATGAAGTCAATTAGATATTCTCCATATTCTCATTATGTTGGGGCTAAATTTCCGCAAGGGAAGAATGGTGCAGAATTTTATGTCAAAGATGACGAAGCAATCATTCTTACTTCTCTCAATCAAGATGGTGAAGCCGTCGAGCGAACACTCAAAGTCACTCTTAGTGAGATAGAACATAATTGGTGGTATCAATTTGGCAATCAAGGAAACTACTCAGCACTATCAAGTAATATCACAAAAGTCAAGTCAACATATAATGTCAAAGTCGGGAAAGAGGGTGAAGCTATTTCAATTAAAGAATATGGTAGGTTGTTATTGACTATAGAAGATGAGAAAAGTGGACACCGAATATCTCGAGTCATTTATAGCCACGGAGGTAGATGGAATGACGATTCTCAAGAGGTTAGTCAATTAGAAGTCTTGCCATTTTTTATTGAGCAGACAGACTATTCTGTTGGTGACAATTTGAGTTTTGATTTGCCGCCTGTACCAGGAGGTCAATATCTCATCACGGTAGAATCAGGCGGAAAGATAATCCAGAAAGAAGTCAGGAAGGGAAGCACTACGCCTGCTCAAGTCAATTATGCTATCACATCTGAGATGAGTCCGACGGCTTATGTTCACGTACATTTGATACAAGCTTGGGATACTCATATCAATGACAGGCCGCTCAGATTATTTGGTGTCAAACCGATCAATGTTTTTGATCCATCTACAATCTTAGAACCAGAAATTACAATGCCAGATGGACTTGAAACCGACAAGAATTTTAAAGTCAAAATTTCTGAGGCAGAAGGTAAGCCTATGTCCTATACTTTAGCAATAGTCGATGAAGGACTCTTAGATTTGACGCAGTTCAGAACCCCTAATCCTTGGTCCGCTTTCTTTGGTAAGGAAGGACTACAGGTGAAGACTTGGGATATGTATCGATACATTTTTAAACGATTCCTAGGAGAGTATACATCGCTACTAGCCGTCGGAGGAGATGGGTCAAACGCTATCAATGCCAGTTCAAAAGCAAGACGATTCAAACCCGTTGTTAAATTTCTTGGGCCATTTACTCTGAGTGCAGGAGAAGAGGCAAGCCATGATATCACGATCAATAACTATGTTGGATCAGTCAGGGCAATGGTCGTAGCGACTAACAGTCGAGCAATTGGAAATACAGACAAAACTGTTCCTGTCAAGAAGCCATTGATGCTTTATTCAACACTGCCAAGAGTCCTTGGTCCTCAAGAGAATATCAAAGTGCCAGTGACTGTGTTTTCCATGGATAAGTCGATCAAGACAGTCACAGCAACGATCACAACAGATGACCTAGTTACCGTGGTTGGCAGTAAGACTCAAGAAGTGACATTTGAGAAGGAAGGAGAGCAAGATATCACTTTTGATATAGAGACTGCGGAGGCAGTAGGTGTGACCACTGTTGATGTAGAAGTCAAGTCAGGATCACACTATTTCAAAGAAACAATAGAACTAGACTTAAGACCTTCTGCACCAGTTATGACTAAGAGTTACAGTAATGTCATAGATGCTAATAGTCAACAGACTATCAACTACAATCCAATAGGAATGGCTGGTACTCAGTCAGGTGAAGTTACAGTCAGTAAAGGACTAAATTTTTCATTTGCTCCACAAGTAGATTGGTTGTCAAGATATCCTCACGGTTGTCTTGAGCAAAGTATATCTAGAGTGTTTCCACAGATTTATCTCTATAAGATGGAGTTGCTAGATGATGTAGATGAGATGAAGTATAGACAGCAGTATGCTGCTGTGATTCAGAAGCTCAGATTTTTGCAATTGCCAAATGGAGGATTTGCCTATTGGCCAGGAGGACAGCAAGCCAACGAGTGGGGGACAACCTATGCGATGTTATTTTTGCTAGAAGCAAAAGCCTATGGATACCAGGTGCCAGATGATATGTTAGATCGATGTAAGCAGTATCTCTACAAGGCAGCTAACAATCCTACTCAGCCTATGAGAGCTATGAATAATCGATATAGCGATACTAGGACAATCAGTCAAGCCTACAGATTGTATGCACTCGCGGAGGCTGGTAAACCTAACTACTCAGCAATGAACCGCTTGCGTCTTGTACCTCAGTTGCACAACACAGCAAAATGGTTACTTGCTCACGCCTTTGTTGTCATAGGCGAAGATGAATTGGCTAAGGTGGTCATAGAAACTGCAACACAGACAACCGAAGATTATCGAGAACTTGCTGGGTCATTTGGTAGTAGCATAAGAGATCAAGCAATTATTGCTAGAGTACTCACAGCAACAGGACAAAAAACTGATGCAAAGTTGATTATTGATGAGATGGTAGATCAGCTCAATGGTAAGAATAACTATCTCTACTCGACCCAAGATAGAGCACAGGCGATGATGACATTTGCAGAATTTGTTGGAGACTTGGATAAGACTGAAGATACGCTGATGTATTCTATCCAATTAGCAACTGACAATTTGCTCAAGGATCAACGGATCGATGTCACTCCTCATAATTATCAACTTGATGAGTCGATGTTATCATCATCAATTGAGGTAACTAATCAAAGTCAGAGCGACTTGTACACTACCGTTGTGATGACCGGACAACCATTGCGAGATGATAGTAGAGAGTCATCAAGTCAGCTGAATATGGATGTCACATACTATAATACAGATGGTGAAACGATTAATCCCAAGACTATCAAGAAGGGTGAAGATTTTAAGGTCAGCTACACTGTTGTACATCCTGGTACGCGGATGGATTATGAGAATATGGCACTGACAGCTATCCTTCCTTCTGGTTGGGAAATCCTCAATCAACGAATGAGTGCTAACTCAACATTTGATCAAGGTAGTGCAGTTGATTACAAAGATGTTCGTGATGATCGAGTGATGCTATACTTTGATCTTGCCAAGGGAAAGAGTAAGCAATTTAACCTGATGTGTAATGCGACTTACGAAGGTAAGTATTGGGCACCTGCTGTATTTTGTGAAGCGATGTATGATGCATCAATTAACGCAAAGAGTCAAGGCTTCTGGACAACTGTAAAATGATAAAACGCATCTTACATATCAGTGGTTGGAGTCTAGTACTCTTTGTTATCTATCTTTTGATACTTGGTCGGTCGATTACATTTGATGATCGATTTGCCCACGTCTTGATAGCAGATGGTGAGATCATTGATGCTCAGGTATCTGTTGATGAGCAGTGGCGGATTCAGTGTGAAGGAGACTTGCCTGAAAAATTGGCTACGACAATCCAAATGTTCGAAGATCAATATTTTCGTTACCACATAGGTGTCAATCCTGTATCGATACTCAAAGCAGTGAGAGACAATTATAGAGCAGGACATACAGTAAGAGGAGGGAGTACCATCACAATGCAACTTGCAAGAATTCTCGAAGGTAACCAGCGCAGAACATATCAACAGAAGATTAAAGAGGTGATGATCGCTCTTGCTCTAGAGTTGCGATTTACTAAAGATGAGATATTGAAAGCCTATGGGCAATATGCGCCATTCGGAGGAAATACAGTTGGATACTGTGCTGCGGCATTGCGATATTATGACAAGCAACCTGAAGGGTTGACGTGGACTGAGTCTGCGACCTTAGCAGTGCTCCCAAATGCTCCAGGCAAAATTTATCCAGGGCGATCTCAAGAGATTCTTGTACAAAAGCGGAATTTCCTTTTAATGAAAATGCTTGATCAAGGATTGATAGATTCTGTGACTTATCGATTGTCCATCATAGAAGATCTGCCTACTCAGAGTCATTTGTTTTCTGCATTATCACCGCACCTTCTTCAACGAATGAAGAAAGAAGACAAACACCGATTCAATCATCAGACTACGCTTGATGCAAGTTTGCAAGAGCATGTGGTCCGAATACTTCAGCAATATCAAAGTGATTACAGTCAATCATCAGATATCAAGAATATAGCTGCTGTGATATTGCGAAGTGATGGTAGTGTTGCCAGCTATGTTGGTAATGTGACTTGCCAAAATGATTGTGCTTCAGATGTGGATATTCTAACATCACGTCGTAGTCCAGGGAGTACATTGAAGCCCTTCCTTTATGGTCTTGCAATAGATCGTGGATTGATTACACCTGAGGCATTGCTTGAAGATATTCCTGTATTCTTCAATGGTTATAGTCCGACCAATTATGATAAATCCTATCGAGGGATTATCCCGGCTTCTGAGGCCTTGACGACTTCACTCAATATCCCTGCAGTCAATTTGCTCCAGCAATATGGTACGCATCCATTCTTATCGGACTTACGTCAAATGGGATTCAGCTCGATGACAAACGGGGCAGACCACTATGGTCTCACAATGATCTTAGGAGGAAGTGAGGTCATACCTATGGAGTTGGCTACTGCGTATGCCAATCTGTATCGTTCGGCCCGACAATTGCCTTCTGTGACAGCTTATGCAAATGGAGACTTAATCAATGAGTCTATACAACAGTATCCAATAAGTGCAGGCGGAGCCTACTTAACCCTTGATATGCTAAAAGGTGTCAATCGACCACAGAGTGAAGACGGATGGCAGTACTTGGATAATCAGCAAGATATCGCTTGGAAGACTGGGACAAGTTATGGATTGAGAGATGCATGGTCAGTTGGGTGCACACAAGCCTATACAGTCTTAGTCTGGGTTGGGAATGCAGACGGTGAGGGCAAGTCAGGATTAACTGGAGTGGATAAGGCGGCACCGATTTTATTTGACATCTTCAAGTTACTTCCTGAAAGTGGCTATGATCTGGTCCCCCACAATGCAATGGCAACAAAGACTCTCTGTACAGTATCAGGATATGCCTCTACAACTGCTTGTGTAGATGTAACACATATGTTGCTCCCGAAGCAATCAAGAAATCTTGCCCGCTGCGATTATCACCAATCGCTTACTCTTGATCAAAGTGGTCAGTATCAAGTGTACCGCGATTGTGTGGATAAAGTAAAGACATCTTCAGTCTTCTCCCTAGAACCAATTGTCAACAACTACTATAGGAAGGCAACAGGTATATCATATGCTACACCTCCATACCTACCGGACTGCCAATCAAGTTCAGAATCGATCACTATTATTTCACCAAAACCAAATGCAGATATCTTTCTCCCAAGAGATATCGATAATCAGAAGGAGATGCTGATTAGTAGAGCAATTGTTAGTCCAGAGGTAGATTCATTGTATTGGTTTGTCGATGATCGATTAATAGATGTGACAAGTGAACGACATGAGTTAGCATTAGATTTTTCTGTTGGTCCACATCAGTTGACAGTTGTGAGTAATGAAGGAACTGAATTAGTGAGAATGTTTAGGATTGTGGAGTGAAAATGTCATATCTCACTGACTGGTCCTTATATGCACCATGGCGTATTGGATTCGGTAGAGGCAGTATTGGATATCTACATTGACACTGCTAGAGTAAATGGCGATATCCAGTTTTAATTACTTTTCAAGGTTGGTATTGCCTCTCTAATGTAATTACATTGAAAATATACACTTCCTTTGTTCTAGTTTTATTGGGTTCCACCTTGCGGTTGATTGCTTTTATGTGATGTTTGTCTTCCCATTCTACATATCCTGACTTCAGGGAATCTTCAATAAGAATTTTATTGATGGTATGATCATAGATAAAGTATGAGATGTCAAATCCAATTTCCTTAAAAGTCTTTGTTTTACTTTTCACCAGAGAGTACTTGCCATCTGAGTTTTCGTCGATAAAATAATTGTCACCAAATTTATCATTTGCGAGCTGGTCGATTGGCGGTGTATTCTGGTCACCTAGATTCTTAGAAGTAGATTTGTTAGAATGACAACCGATCAGTAGCCAAGCAGATATGAGTATGGTGATTCTAATCATTTGACTACAATAAATTTCTGATTCTTAAAGAAGCCTTTGTCAGATGTTGTCCTCAAGATATACTCCCCTGGACTTAATGAGATTGGAATTTCGACGTTATGTTTGCCAGAATTATATGGTTCCCATAGATCTTCCTTAATGACTTGTCCATCAACATTAAGAATAGAAAATTTCAATTTGAAGGCTTGTTTTAATTGTAAAGAGATATTGATGTTATCTGTTACAGGTTGAGGATAAATATTGGATATACTGATTTTGTCATTGATGATAGAATGTTCTTCAACTCCTACAGATACATTCTCAATATTAACTTTAGAAAAATAGATATTTAAATCACCATCATTATTTCTACCGTCTGACCAGAAAGAAATAGCTGTTTCATTTGTTGCAACTAATTGGTGATATTCTCCTACTCCAAAGCCAAAGCCTGCCTCAGCAGCTACTGCAAAATCCATTGATTCTGAATTTAATTGTAATTGCGAAAAACTGTCACCACCATCGAAGGATATCCCAATAAAGAAATCTGTATTTTGATTTGAATTATCATAATTGCTCCGATCATACCAATCAAGCAAAAGGACACCTTCATTATTTACATAGATACTAGAGTAGAATTGTTGAATAGAGTCACTAGTATCACTGTGTATGATTTTCGGCATTGACCAAGTTAAGCCATCGTCATCTGAGTAGGTGAGAAATACATTGAAATATTCAGGGTCAATATCCTCTGATCCCGTGTAAGACATATATATTCTACCACTGTATGGTCCGTCAGAATTATCTATAGCGATGTAGGGAGCCGGTTGGAATCTAAATGAAATATCACTCAGACTGAAAGTGTAGTCAGGAAACGACGTGACGAATGTAGAATGTTCCAACGTTGCACCTCCATCAGTATACTTATTGATATACATTTCAATGGGATCACTCCACTCCATGCTGCTCACAAAGACATCTCCAGCTTTATTTGTTACGACTGAAGGGATATGATTACCGCCTGGTATAGGTTGATTATATATGAGGGTATGTTCTTCATCAAGACATAACAATTGGACATCATTTGCGACTGTAGGTACATAGATGTTTCCTTCATAAGGCGAACTTGTAGAATTGTCAATCGTTATCCAAGGCTTATCTGTAAAATACTCTTGATCATATACATACTCTAAAGACCATGTTTCTCCTGAATCATATGATGTTGAGACTACTGTCCGTATAACACCTTCTTCAGTTACAATTAAATGGACAAGATTGAGTTCCCCGTTACTGTTAAAGGCAATCACGGGATCACCAGTACCATCATGTCCTTGGTGCATTCCTTGAAACTCACTTTTCTTCCAAGATACTCCGAAGTCTTTAGTGAAGTAAATTGAGAAATAAGAATCAGTAACATCTTCAAAACCATGCATTGTTACAACAACAATGTTGGCATTATTCGTCGGGTTAATAGCTGTATGGAATTCTGCTTCAGCCAGTTCACTATCTTGGACGATGTTGTCTTGTGCTATTGCAGTTAGGCTTAAGAAGATGAGAACACTGAGAAGGATAAATTTGTGAGTTTTCATAGAGATTGTTTTGGTTATCATCGGAAGGGTATAGTTTCTTAACGAAAATAGTGTATCCAAAATGATTAGATGTTAGTTCTACTTTATTTGTCAACACATAATTTTCGTTTTCATCACCACATTATTTAACGATTAATCTAAATCTACGTTGGATACGACCTTCATTATCCAGTAACTGCCCTACATAGATCCCATCAGTCAACTCTGAAATTGAAAATGTATGATAACGATTGTCGATATGCTTTGTAAGAACTATCTTACCAGTGATGTCTGTCAACATCAGAAGCGTTACATTGGAGTTGTGATCTGATAGAATAGTAAAATAGTCTCTTGCTGGGTTGGGTGAGATAGTCACTGCATTGTTTTCGTCAAGATCTTCAGTATCGGTTATCTCGCATCCTTCGCCCCATACCGAATCCAAATAGCTCAATCTGTCAGTGATGTATCCTAACAGATAATTGACTTCTTCCTCATAAGTCTGACCAATAAAGAAATTTGGCCAAGCATAGTTGCCTATGATATTCCATTGATTATGATCTCGCTCTCTTGCTCCACCTCCGATTATTGCAGTCTGGCTGTTGACAAATTCTTCAATCATTACATCTTGCAGGATTGACTCTCTATGTTCTTGGTATCTGCATTTAAGGAGATTCTCAAATGGCGGATAATCAATAAGTCTGTACCACCAGAATGGATTTTCACCAGAGCAATCATTGAAGAGGACAAGCCCGCTTGTGAGCCACCCATCGCAGTAGTCAGCATTGCCTAATGCAATGTTGTAATCCCATACTGGCCCCATTTTGAGTAATCCTCCATCGGTATCCTTCTCTTTATGCAGATAGGTGCTAATTCTGAAGGCATCAACATTACGAGTCAATTCACTGATGATATAGTGATCGACAAAGGTTTCCATATCTATATATTCTTCGATAGATTTTCCTCCATAACTATAAGTAGGATGCTGGAGTGCTGTCTCCATACTATCAACAAAACTTTGAATGTAAGCTTCTTGTTTCGGGTGAATCTGACTTGCCTTTGGACTTACATATTGGAATCCTACTTTTTGGTTTGGGATACCATTCATATCATATTGTGAGAGCCAGTCAGGAGTGCCCTTATCTACCTTAAACACATAGCCACCAGTGAGCTCAACTCCAGTAGTATCTATCTCTTTGAGATTAGCGATGTCGACTCTATTTTTATCTCGCTTGATGCGTTCCATCAGGATATAGATGCCTTGGTAGCTATCATTAATGATTAGTTCTATAGGTTGAGTACGACTCGCATATTGTCCCATCTTCTGAGCAATGTCAGTCACAACAATATTTCTTAAAAATGTTTTATCAGAGTAAGGTCCATGTATAATCCAATCCTCTTCTTCGGGAAACCCCAAAAGCTCTACATCTAAGTCTTCCCATTGATCATCTTTAGTTTCGAAGCCGTATCCATTTTTGGGGAAAAAGAAGAGACTTGATTCACCTCTTTTCTCGATACTGATATTGCCAACATAGCTTGCTTCTATTGAGTTGCTGTTGTTAGGTACTCCAGTTTCGTTAGAGATGATAAAGATGGTTCCATCTACCTTTGGTTCATCTACGATTGCTTGTTCTGTTGTGACTTTGATGATGGGTAGGTTAGAGTCAAAACCTGGTGTAGCGTACCAGTCAGGTAATGGTAGATATTGTTCAGCATTATTGCTAACCTCGCCGATAAGCCAATAGTTACTACTCATATCACTTGAATCTTCTCCAAAGTTATGTGTCTGGACTGCTAAGATATTATCTCCATTGTTCAGCAGATCACTAGAGATGAAATATTGTAATGGCCTCTGTCCACTTGGTAGTTCTGCTTCCTTGTATGTCACTGTTGAGGTAGAGTAGGACGGTGGTGTACCTTCTATGTTCTCTCTTGCGATCTCCACTCCATTCAGATAAGCAACAAAGCCATCATCCAAACTTGCAAATAGACTCAGTCCCTCAATGTCCGAAACCTCTCCGATGGTAAACACTTGTCTCATATAGAGACTTTGTGTCTGTGAGATGATAGTTGCATCATCATCATCACCATAGCCGATGCCTCCTTCTCCAACTTGCCATATGCTGTCATCATAGTCTACGGAGGTCCAGTCAGACATAATAGCAGAGTTGCCTGCTGTATACTTCCACACGGCATTACTCTCTAGGATAGTGACTACTTGGGCAGTGCCTGCAATTGAGGATATTATCAAGAGAATAACAACATAGATTGATTTCATTACTTAAGGTATCTATTGTCATTAAAGATAGGTCAGATGAGGTTCAATTCTCTCATTGATGGAGTAATAAATCAGTTACGATTTGATTTCTGAGCAATAATTTATTAAATCATTTGAACTTTCGCTATTTAGATATTTAATGAAGCAACTTTCATCGTTCCATATGTATCGTGAATTTTGTCTGCTCGTATAATTGAATATGATAGGCTTTGGCTCTATGATCAGCTGGATTTGTCCATAAATTGTATCCGTCACAACTAATTCAGATCTCCTTGCGCCATTCGTGTCCATATGTAATGAGTCAGGATTCTTACCATACCTTAGGTAGCTTCTTTTGATTGACACAGGAAATAATATCAATGTATCCTTTTCCTGTTTAAAACTTCCTTCAACCTCTTCAATGTCTGTGGAAGGTATTGTGAATTCAAGTGAAGTGAATGAATGAGTCAGTTCAAACTTATTGTTATCTGATAATTTGATGGTTGATTGGGAAATATGTTTCACACCTGAATCAAGTTCATCGACATACAGACCTAATGTGTTATTAGTACATGAGGTAATTATTAAAACAGAAGTTAGGATGAGATGCCATACAATTTTCATATTGGTACTGATTAATTCGTATCAATTCTCAGATTGCTATTATTTATGAATCCCATATATTGACAATAATGTTCGCAATCTGATTTGCAATTTGTTGAGCCTCTTCGGTATTGTTACACTTAAGTATTTGAATAGGATGATTGTTATTGTAAACTGTCTTTAGTTCTAGTAATTGAATTTCATTAAATGTAGATGACTCTATAGTTAAGTCCGAAAGACTTTGTTTCTCGAAAAATAGATCTTGATTTCCATCTAATGAGTGGATGGTAAGTCCTTCTTTATTGATAGTAACCTTGTTAGGGTCACGATGTAAGTTTATGAAGTATGTAATACTCTTAGTTGAAGTAATATACCAGACTATGCAGCATATGATCAAGATAGCACTAGACATATACCATCCTTGGAAGATTGCTCTTAAGGCTAATACACCTGGAATAATTGCTAAGTTTGGATTTTGCCTGTTTGTTTTTGGTACTAATTTAAATCCAATATCATCTTCAATTCTGTAGTCTATTTTTTTGAGTAGACTGTTGAGGTCATTTGTATTGATCAAGCGCTGTATATTTCATATGTTGATGGAGATATCTAGATTGAAGATAGTGGATTTTAGATTTGTTTCGGAGTCAAGAATAAGTCCAATTTCACTTCAGCAATTTCATCTGAGTTTTGATAGATGTCCAAGATTCTTTTTTCATCCCAAGGGTGCTTGATCCAATTATGTTGTTTGATTTTTTCATCGCCTTTAAAGTATAATTGAGTAGCGAGTTCTTGATGTGTTTCTGATTCGTGTATTAAGTAGTGAATGTGTTTTGGTCTCCCATAGTATGGAGGTGGCACAAAGGTTTTGAACCAATATTCACCATTGATATTTGAGAATATCTTGCCTCTACATTTATAGGCATTAGATTCCATATCATAGTTCTTTTTATGATCGCAATGCCAAATATCTATTTCTACATTCGGCAATATTGTTTTGCAATCAGCTCCATAAACTTTGCCAATTACTTTCAGCTCCATCTCTGATTTGTTGCCAGTGTATGTAAGGTCATTTCTCTTAGGAGCATTCTTCCTGAAGAACGGTCCAAGCATATCTTGACTAGTTGCACAACTCGTGGTAAATGTGCCATTTGTTTCTACTAGAGTAAAGCCTGATGTTGATATTGCAAAAGCACTTAATCCTGCAATTTTTATAAATTCTCTTCTTTCCATAATTGTTGTTTGGCAGTGACTGGCACATATTAGTATAAGAATGAAACTCCTCTGGAATGATTTATATTGCCAACTATTGATTACAGTATTTCAAAAGTCAATTGCACACAATGGCTTATG
>CALISO010000051.1 GCA_938041445.1 uncultured Saprospiraceae bacterium | reverse complement strand
TTATTTGCATGCAGCACATAGTTGTAAGTAACCATCACTTCATTGGTCTCTACTTCTTCGGTTTTCCACTCTCCTTCAAATTTGGTAAAACCCCACATCCAAGATTGGAAGCTATCTACCTGAAGTTTCCATTTTACATTTTCTTGTCTATCAACAATTCTATCCATAAATAAGAATCCTCCTGATTGAGTAAGTGATGGAGCAACTATGATTTTTTTACTAGAGCCAATTTGCCCCCAATCTTCATCTTCTTCAACACCAACGACTTTTGGAGAAAACAGAAATCCTGTATGAACTTTTGTGATATCACATAGCATTGGTGTTTTGAAAGCTCTTTCAAGGGAGCAATCAAATATGGAGGTTATGGAAACGGTAAATGTCATTAACTAGTAAAATACTTAAGCTCTTTCAACCACCTTCCCAAACACATACTGCATCTCAGTTGCAATTTGCCTACAGCGGGCTAAATATGTCTCAGACTCGGATGGTGTATCATCAGAAATTTTAGGATCAACATATCTCAATGGCATCCTCGCATCTGCTGATGGGATGATGGGGCAATTCTCATCAGCATGTCCACAAACCATGACAGCAAGCATCTTCTCTCCATCTGTCATCTGGTGGTCATACAACTTAGAGAAGAGTCTGATAGGATCTTTGCCATCACCTAAATCTGCAGCCATATGTGGATTCGTCAATCCAGGATTATTGATTTTAAATCCTAGATTTCTCAGTGTATAGATTACTCTGAAGTTACAAGCTGTCACTTCCACACCACCTGACCTTGCGTCTACTGTGATACCATTGAGTCTTGCGAATACGTCAGCCCACACTTGAGTAAATTGACTGCGCCGAGAATTATGCGTACAGATTGCATTGAAGATGATCGGATCACCTGATTGATGTTTACCCTTGAGGTAGTCGACAATAGGATCGAGATATTGATACCTGTCTTGATCTATAGTCGTAGGATCAAGTGAATCGATGAAGGTCTGTATATCAGTGTGCATAGATCTTTATGTTTTCTTGTAAGTGTATTCTAGATAAATGAAAATAGATAGCCCAAGATAGCACCTCCTAAGATGATCCAAAGTGTATTCATCTTTTTTACTGAAAAGTATATGCCGAAACTCAGCAACGCAATCGCAATCGTCTGCCAATTGATTAAGATACTTTCTCCCATTTTTACTGATACGACAACCATCACAGCAACAGCCGCGACATTGACACCATTGAGAAAGGCTTGCAACAACGGCTGAGTTCTGAATTTCTTGACCACTGGATTGAGCAACCATACATAGAAGAATGAAGGCAGAAAGATCCCTAGCGTTGCATAAAGAGCCCCTGGAACACCACCGAGTTTGTATCCGATAAATGTCGATGTGGAGAGGACTGGACCTGGAGTAATCTGACCTATCGCAATCGCTTCGACAAGATCTGGATGTGTCAACCACTGCATCCCTTCGATCAACTCACCGTCTAGATAAGCAAACAAGACATAGCCAGATCCAAAGAGTACTGCTCCCACTTTGAGAAATGTCAAGAACAACTTCAAGTGACTATATGAGGCTAAGGATAGGAATAATACTGGGATTATCGATAGTGCCTTGTTCGATGAGGTTGCTGCTGATACACCTAACATAATCAACCCTGCAGACAGTATGCAGAGGATTTCGTTGATACCAAGGGCTGATCCAACAATGACTAAGACACCTAAGACAGCTAGCTGAGTCGTCTTCACCGCCTTCTTGCCAAGCTTGAGTATGGCAGCAAGGATGAATGATAAGACTGCTGCCTTGATCCCATTTATAATCGGGATGACCCAATCAATATCACTTACTTGCTCGAAGAGCATCGCCACTGCAAGTGTCAAGAGCACCGCAGGAAGGATAAAAGAAATCCCTGCCGCAAAGAGTCCTGCTGGTCCTCCTCTATGGTAACCAACATGCATCGTCATCTCTGTCGAGTTTGGCCCCGGTATGAGATTTGTAGCGCCTAGGTAGTCAAGGAAAGTCTGACCATCCATCCACTTCTTCCGTTGGACGAGGTCTTCTTCCATCATCGCGACGTGGGCAGCTGGCCCACCGAAAGCAATAAAGCCTAGTCGGAGAAAGTACTTGACAATTTCTGAAATTTTACCGTTTTGTATTTCCATGCAAATAAATAACAAGTAAATCCATGGATGTTAAGATATTGTAGCACAATATTTACCTTTACGCAACTAAATTAATTTAGACTAAATATGCATAGCCAAGATCTATCATTGGATAAACTCCCACATTACGTGGAAGCCAAAGTAATCAATGTTTCTAAATCTCCATTCGCCAATATGATCTTATCTATGGGGCTAATGCCAAATACGATTATTTCTGTCCAACGCAAGTCTCTTCTTGGAGAGTCTCTTTACCTCAAAGTGGGAACGCAAAGTATTGCCATCAGAGAGGAGCAAAGTAAGACAGTGACTGTTCAACCTATTTAGTCAACTACATTATGTCTGACACTTCCAGAAGAAATATTTGCCTCGTAGGTAATCCCAATTGTGGTAAAACCTCTCTCTACAATATCTTGACAGGAGAGTCTCAACAGGTAGGCAATCATCCTGGGATCACGGTGGATAGAAAGTCAACGAAGATGACATTACCTGATGGTACTGACGTTAACCTTATTGACTTGCCTGGACTCTATAGCCTATATCCGAATAGTCAAGACGAAAGACTGGTTGTCGATATCTTGACTAATCCAGAAGATAGCCATTATCCTGATCTAGTCATCTACGTTGCCAATGTTAAACAACTAGACAAACACTTACTCCTAGCGACGCAATTGATTGATCTCGAAATACCTATGATATTCGTTGCAAATATGGTGGATATGCTAGATCGAGAGGCAGATGCCGTCGATATTGTCGAGTTAGCATCGCATCTAGATGTTACTGTCATCCCGATATCAGCACGGAGAAATGAAAATATTGAGGAGCTAGTCAGGACGATCAATCAGTGGTCTTACAATCCAGAAACTATCACAGCTGGTAAGTCAACATATCGTCTCAGTGATGACGATAGAGCCATCATCAGTACTGTCAAGGATGTCTTGCCAATAACAAATAACTACCTAGCGAAAGTCACTGCTCATCATAGTGATTGGCTATCTTGGATAGCTCCTGGCAAAAAGCAAACTCTCGCGATCGCCTTGCAAGGACTCGGATTCCAAAACATCAAGGGTCAGGTAGATGAGACTCTCGAACGCTATAGTCAGATTGAAGCAGAAGTAAAACAAGTCAGACCCAAACTTTCGCGAGTTGACGTAAATAATAGTGATCGCATTGATAGAGTACTTGCGCATCGCATCCTTGGTCCTATCATATTTTTTGGGATTATGTTTATCGTCTTTCAAGCGATCTTTTCTTGGGCATCTTGGCCTATGGATATGATAGATGAGTCGATGGCTTGGCTCTCAGGTCAATCTCGAAGTATGCTACCAGAAGGTTGGATAGCTGACCTAGTTGCTGATGGTATTCTTGCTGGGCTAGGGGGAATTCTGATATTCATTCCGCAGATTTTCATTCTATTTCTCTTGATTGGGATACTAGAGGAGGTGGGTTATATGTCCAGGGTTGTTTTTATGTTCGATGGATTACTGAGAAAGTTTGGATTGAGTGGGCGGAGTATAGTCGCCTTGATTTCCAGTTCTGCTTGTGCGATACCGGCGATTATGAGTACCCGGACGATTAGCAATTGGAAGGAGAGACTTATTACCATCATGGTCTCACCACTGATCAGTTGTAGTGCTCGTATCCCAGTGTATGCGGTGTTAGTTGGTTTTGTGGTGCCTGCTGGCAAATGGGGTGTATTCAATATCCAAGGATTGGCATTTATGGGACTTTACTTGCTAGGTATCATCGGAGCATTAGCCTCAGCATATGTCTTTAAGAAGATTATTAAGTCAAGGCACCAATCTTCTTTAATGATAGAGTTACCGACTTACCAACAACCTCGATGGCGTTCTGTCATTTCTAATGCAATCAGTAAAGTTGTTTCATTTATCATAGAAGCGGGTAAAATCATCTTTGTGATATCCATTGTAATCTGGTTGCTTTCTACTTTTGGTCCGTCAGCAGCAATGGATAGGGCAGAGCAATTGACAATAGAGGAGCAGCAAGCAGGGAATATTACTTCGGATGACTATGACAATGCTCTAGCTGCTAAGAAATTAGAAGCAAGTTACATTGGTCACCTGGGAAAAGCAATTGAACCAATATTCAGACCGCTAGGCTTTGATTGGAAGATGAGTATAGCGGTGCTAACATCATTCGCTGCAAGAGAAGTATTCGTAGGGACGATGGCGACCATCTATAGTCTCGGATCTACTGAAGACGAACTCACAGTCCGACAACGGATGGCGCTCGAAATCAATCCGATAACAGGTGGTAAACGATACGATATGGGGACTGCTTTATCGCTGTTGTTATTCTATGTCTTTGCTATGCAATGCATGAGCACACTAGCTGTGACTAAGCAAGAGACTGGCAGTTGGAAGTGGCCAATTATTCAATTTGTATTTATGACAGGGTTAGCTTATGTCGCGGCTTTGATCGCTTACCAAGTATTTGGCTAAAGAGGTTTGCCTGATTTCTGGACTATTTTAGATTTTTTCCAAGTGATCATTCAACACAAACCCTTCTTCAAGATTTAGCAATTGTACTCTAGCCCAATCATTGAACAGTTCTAAGACTTTCACTTTTTCACCAGCTTTAATTGGTCCGACTTCTTCGCTACGTTCATCTGCACCTGTATAGAGAGTAGTCTCTTCCATTATAATAGCACTATTATCTGATCGATCTTGATACCATATCGAGAGTAAGACAAGTGTAGAGATGAGTACAACTATCGTACTGACAGTCTTCAATGTGGAGAGCCATGATGGATGCATCGATGTTGGTCTTAGCCAAAAGACAAAGAGATACCCAACAATCCCAATCAATCCTAAAAGTTGTAATAATACCCAAATATTGGCTGGGAGGAACCTACAGAATGCATTCCATATTCTTACTGGTAAAAATGCAGGAACCTCAAAAATATCTGACTCAATCACATCCTTAAGAAAGTCTCTATCTCGGATGATTTCGGCATTGGCTGGATCTAACTTAAGGCCTCTTTCGTAAGCAAGCATCGCATTACCAATTTGCTTGTTTTGATAGTAAGCATTGCCAAGATTATGATACAGTTCTGGACTAACCTTGCCATCGTTAATCACGCTATTGTATGCGATGATGGCATCACCATATCGCTTGTTTTCATAAGAAGAATTACCAGCATTGAATGCTTGGTCTCCTTGACCAGAGAGAAATATGACTGAGCATAATAGAATAACTAGACTGCTGAATACCTTCATTACTTTTTGCGCTTATTCTTTTTCAGGGCTTCTTTGATTTCCGCTTCAAAAGTATCAACTTCTTTGTCTTTTTCCAACTCTTGTTCGGCATCTGAATCTTGTGATTCAGGATCTATGCCTTGAGTGTTCATCGTGTCGGTCAGCAAGTCATCTTTGCTACTAGGTCGATTGGATTCATTCCACTTGATATCACTTAGATAAAGAGCATCATCTGTTGCTACCCCGATAGGATTCATTTCAGAGACTGGCTCGCCGTGGAACTTTACATCACTCAACTCTCCTTCTTCAAATATAAAATTGATATAACTACAGATTGTCTTATTAGCACCGATGTAGTGACCTATCTCATCTCTCAAGAAGTATATGGTCTCTGCGTTACCAACGACAGCCATATGCTTCATACTCTGACTATCGAGTTCTGCATGGATAGTCTTTCCCTTTATTTGATCTTGATGTCTGTCATCTAAAAAGTTGATGATATTCGCCTTTCCATAAAGATGGATATCACTGATACCTTCATCATCATTTTTCATAATTACCGTATCTCCAGCAAACTGCGAAGTATCTGCCCAAGCAATTGGATTGCCAAACAAGCTCAATGTAGAATCTTGCAGGGCATAAGAAAGTGAATCCGCTACCGCTTGAAACCGTTCTGAAAATATCCTGACATTTGGGTACCCAATAAAATACTCTACTGAATCAACTCCTGTACTATCTCGAGGGACAGAGTAGGAGTACAGCGTATCCGCAGCTAAGTAGGTAGTATCCCCCTTATCTACTTGTTCAATGTATGGACGACTAGTATCATTGTAAGCGATGTAGCTTCCATCGGCTTTATAGTCAAGATGGTCAGCATACAATCTTCTATCATTTTCATTATCGGTGAATACTGACTTACCAGTTGTCTTACCGATCTTGGTTTTTTCATTGTATAGGATAGTGTCACTTGAGAGTTCTGTATTCCCATTTTGATACCAACCATTGCCATAGATCTGGATATCGCCAGTCTTTTGATTGAGCTTGATCGTTTCTCCTTCTGCCCTAGATTCATCATCTTTAAAAAAAGCATTACCTACCATGATAATCGTACTATCCTTATCATCATATTCGATGCGATCCGCTGTTGCATAGTAGCTTGAGTCTTTCACGATAGCATTTCCTTCGAGGATGACCTTGGATTCATCGGGGAGGTAGCGCATAATATCACTAGTAGCTTTTCCAGTTTCGCTATTATACTTGGCATTTTTCTCAAAAAAAGCATCACCTGTGCTTGTATTGTAATATCCCTTCTCAGCGTAGATCTGCGTTGCATCTTGAGTGATGAAACTTGGTCCAAAGAATGATGCCTTACTACTTGCAATATCATAATGTAGCGTATCCGTCAATAATGTAAAAGCCGAATCTATGACGACTACATCCTGGTAGAAATAGGCGAATTTATTATTTAGTTCGTAGCGACCACTTCGACTGCTGAGCTTACTATTCTCAGATATCATCAATGCTGTATCTGGATAACTCACAATATTTCTGACTAGGTCATAGTAGCAAGTATCAGTGTAGAGCTCTTGTTGACCATTGATCACTGCCACATCATCAACAAGAGTAGCGACTTCAGTGATTGCATCATAGTGAAGAATATTGCTGAAAGTTTCGATGGTATCTGACTTGATGATGGTCACATTGTCAAATGCCACTAGATATTTCTCTGTAGTTACAGCACTATCACATTGAAAGAATGTACTGTCATGCACAATTTTGACATCCCCAGTATAGTATTGAGTAGCGTCTTCATTTTTATTATCTGCCACAAATCTATCTGCATAGACCACTCTGATTGGGTCATAGATCGTATCACTTTGTGTAGAAGTATCATCTGCTTGGGCAAATGTAATCATAGGAGTGATCGCAATAATAGACATCAGCAGCTGAGTGAGCCACTTTGTGATATGTCGATATGTGATGAGCCTGTTAGTCAAGGTGCTGAAGATCTGAACTGATTATGTCAAATAATAACCAAATTTAGACACATCTAATTCATTTTGCTGCTATCAAGCGTACTTACTGCTCGATTTTATGAAAAGGGTAACAACTCAACTTAATGTTGACAAGATTTTTGGACAAAATACCCGTAATGTAGCTAGGTTAGGTTTACATCACTCACAATTAGATTGACAACGTCTTTTCCTACTTTTGTACCGATTGCAACTCCCATTCCATTCATCCTTGCTGCTACATAGACGTTAGATCTGACTTGCTTGACGATAGGGTGTAGGTTTGAGCCAGTGCCGAGGATTCCACTCCATTGCATTTCAATATCTACAGGTTGATTTGGGACAAGATTTGACCTTATCCATTTACGGAGATACTCAGTCAATTCTGTTGTGTTGCCAAATCTGTCTGTTGCTTCAGTAGTTGCATATTTATTGCGAGCTCCACCTATCAACAGACGGTTGCCGATAGGCCTGAAATAGAGATAACCTTCATCGCAGTGAAAACAACTTTCCGGAAGATTGTGATTTAATGGAGAAGTTAAGATCACTTGGTTGCGATGAGGTCGGATATTTACATCTGAGATTAACTTATCAGTAAATGCATTAGTGCAGCAGATCACCGCCTTGCTTGTAATTTCTCCACGGTTTGAATGCAATACCTGTTGGTCCTGATATGCTGTGATAGATTCTATTTCTGTGGATTGAAGAAATGCTATTTTATCAATATGACATTTACGGATGAGTGTGGAGATTAATTTTCCTGTATGGATGCTCCCTTCGTATTGGTTTAAGATTTGTGTTTTAGCCAGTTTTCCTATAGAATGATTAGTCAACCTAAATGTCTCCTTAGAACCAAAATGTTCGTGAATAAGATCATTGAGATAGGGAAGATGTGTTACTAAACTTTCCATTATGGATACACTGGTGCTTACTTCATAGCCTCCACAATTCTTGTACCCAATATCTTCACCATCAGTAATTTCTCTCAGAAGAATTAATCCTTCAATTCTACGCTTGATGATTTGGATTACCTGCTCTTCATCGTGAAGATTGATATTTGCTATGAGCTCACCAACACTGCCAAAGCACAGAAATCCTGCATTCTTAGTACTGCCACCTGTTGGTAAATGCCCTCGATCTACAATAAGTATTCTAGCACTTGGGAAGGCCTCTCTGAGGTATAGAGCTGTCGTCAGACCTACAATGCCTGAACCAACGATGACATAATCTTGATTATCATACCAGCTATCTGCCTCCCAATACGATATTCCACTGCGTACCATAGGATGTCAAACCAATCAGACTACTGTCTGATGAAAGTCTCAGAAAGCACTGGCCTGTCATCTGATGATACAGAGACAGTATAAAGTCCTGGCGAAAGATGATTAATTTCAAAACTCATCGTGGATTCTCCAGTTTTTTGCACTGCTCCATTCTTGAGGATATGTACAACCTGACCGCTTACATCATAGATTGCTACTCTGAGTTTCTTTGTTCCATCAGGCACATTGAAATTGAAGTTTACTCTGTGAGAAACCGGATTAGGAAATACTTCGATTGATTGGTCAGCTACTATTTCGTCATCTGTATTAGATATAGGTGCTGGTCGAGAAAGTCTTGTGATCCATGCTCGATGATCTCTTGTGGCAATCCCAATTGTCCCTGAGACAAGGCATTGACCTGGTGAATTGAACTCTCGCTGAGATCCAGCATAGTCTCCCCATCGTTCTACATCTCCTTGTAGGTAATCAATATAATTGTCTCCAGACTTTAACTCTATAATATCAGAATACCCATCATCTGGGTGATAATACATTGCTGATGTACCAGCGAAGACGGTAGATGACGTATGACTGAAATGGATAATCGCATCAAGATCAGTCGGCTCAAGTCCAGTGTAGGTAATTCCTGGATAACCAATTTCCAAATCCTCTGGAATTATATGTTCAAGGCTGATATCCTTTGCACCTGATACATTACGGATGATACCGTGATAGATTCCAGCTTTATTATTGATCGGATTACGTGTGTTACCCACAAATTGAATTTGATCATCTTGATAGAATCCTTCTAGAACTCTTGCATCATTAGTCTGCAGAAATCCAATGGATTGATCAGCATTTGGTGGGGCACCATAAGGCATATCTGTAATCAATGCCTCTATACTTAATGTAGCATCATCATCGTCGATTCCTCCACTCAATTCTACAAAGAAGATTGTATCATTCTCTATGTCAAAGTTTCGGTTTGATAAGTAATAACTGTTGGATTCTAGTGTGGCATCAGCACTTTCCATTGGACAGAGATTTCTGATATTCTGGCCATTGAATTCGATTCCTTGCCATAGTATTGAGTTCATATCTTCATTGACGTACCCTTTTGACTTATCCAGTTGCCAGAGTATAGTTTCATCGAAGCCTGTCTCCCATGGTTCATTATCACGTATCAAATTCATTGTGATGACAAGATCTGTCGATGTGACATTAATCATTGGGTAATCACTCCAAGTTGTATTAGAGAATGGATTCCCAGGTAAGGCATAGACTGCCCATTCACCAGTGATATCATTTGACTGCGAAAACATAATCCCGATTCCTGTATCTCCACTTTCGAACCCGTGCAAGAATACGCCGATGTATCTGTCAGATTCTGGATCATAGACGACTCTAGGGTCAAATGTGCTGCCCTCTAGGCCAACATCAGCTGCAAAATGATCCAGTGAGAATCCGACGATAGCTGAGCCATCAATCCTTCTCATCGCAAAGTGATTATTCATAGCGATAAGTATTTGTTCTCCATTCGATGCAAGGCTATTATCCAACGGAACACCTGGAGTTGCCAGTTGTCCATTGAATCCATACTGAATTACGGGCGGTTCACTATCACCTCGGGTATTAACAGGATTGATATCTTTCTTGGGATACTCTTCATCGATTTGATGTTTGATATCTATCAGCTTATGTTTGATGATATGTGCCGATGCATCTTGAGTTTCTATATTGGTTAGATTGAAAAGGTATTGGTCCTTAATGTCTTGAACATCAACTACACCAAGTGGCACGATCGGATCAACTAAAGTTTTTTCATAGGTCACTGATTGTGATGTCAGTTGGATAAACAAACTACTCATCAAAGCCAAAGTAAAGTATAATCGCATAAGTATCTATTTTTAAGTAGGAGTTGAAGTTAATGAATGCTCAGTGAAATTCACGAATGAGCAGTTGATATTTTTGACCCATACCAACGATAATGGCGTAGTTGTATTCTTTTTTACAGTAATCTTTCAAGATTTCTTCTTTTACAGGTATTCATATTATCCAATATCTTTGAAATGTTATACAAGGATAGCAGATACTGCCCTGGACTAGAAAAGTAAATAATGAGAATAGTAGAGCTTCTTTCTCTTCTATGTTGAAGTGACAAGCGTAAGGCTCAAATTACTTATCTAAGTCAAATGTGTTTCACAATTATTATATGGAACTTACCCTACATTTTCTTGATGACGATTATGCGATCAATCGATTTCATGAACTAACACTGTCATCTTACACGAAAGAGAATCAATGTTCTATTGAATTTTTTGATGACTCAAAAAATCTTTTGAGTCGATATAAAGACGAAAGTCTTAAGCTTCCCGATTTAATATTTCTAGATATTAATATGCCTGTGATGGATGGTTGGCAGTTTTTAGATGCCTTTAGCCATTCATTTCCAATGTCGAAGACGCGAATAGTTATTCTCACAACATCCAATAATCCAGAATATGTGAAAAATTCATTGGAATATGACATAGTTTTAAAATTCGAAATCAAACCAATGAGGGTTGAAAGTTTGCAGCAAATACTTACACTACTTAAATCTGACAATTCAGAAGATGAGTGATATGAGAATTCTCTTTTTGTTATTAAGGTCGATTGCAATTGATGATTATCAGTTAGCTTTGACTTAGTCTACAAGAATTAATACCATATGCAGAATTTCTTACTACAGGACAGTTCGTTTCTTTTATCTCGAGGGGTAAGATTTTTCTTTTATAGCCTGCGATTTCTCACGATACTACTTTGTTTTAATTTGTTTTGGATTCAATCTATTCAGTGTCAGTCTGTTATTGCAGGTGTTGTAATGACAACAGACTCTATTCCGATGGTAGGTGTGACTATTTATGAAGTCAACACGACTAACGGCACAGTTACAGACTTTGATGGTGAATTCAATCTTAAATTGGTGCAAGATACTTCTACGTTGGAAGTCAGCTATATCGGATATGAGAAACAAGAAATTAAAGCAACTGGTCAATTTATAGAATTATATCTGCCAATTGATACTATGAGCTTTATGCCGAGTTGCTCAGTAGTCATTCTTGCACCTGAGGTAAGAGCTGCGCAGAATTTCTCAAGACTAGATAGACAAGATCTTATTACTAATCCAGCTACAAATATTAGCGAACCTCTCAATTTTACTCCTGGAGTCTTGATGCAATCTGGGACGTATGGTACAAGTAGATTGACTATGCGTGGGATAGGGAGTCGCAATCAGTTTGGAACAGCAAAGATACTTGGCTATTGGAATGGTATACCGATCACTAACACTAGGGGAGAACTTGCAATCGATGATCTTAACTTAGACTTTATAGATAATGTAGATGTGATGAGAGGACCTACAAGTGTTAATTATGGATCAGCACTTGGTGGAGTATTAGATATGCAGACATCTATGCCTCGATATTCAGGATTAGAATCTCGGTTTTCGATAGGGAGTTATGGCTTGATCAATCAATCATACCTATCACATTTTTCAGCGATGTCTAATCGCCTCAAGGGCAAACTGGGTTTTACACGATTCTCTAGTGACGGCTGGAGGCAGAATAGTAGATATGAGAGAAATAACATTAATGGTCACTTAACGTATACAGCTGGAAAGTTGAGTAACATTGTTATTTCCGCGTTTTTCTTCAATACCGATGTGTATGGTGAGATACCAAGTTCCATAAATGCTGATGACTTTAGTACTGATCCATCGCTAGCAGCAAGCAATTGGTTAGCGGTTAATGGTCATGAAGATTATCATCGCAATAGATTAGGGCTTTCTGTGCAATATGCTACTTTATCCAATTGGGTATTCAAGGCGGCTTATAGTAATTTCTCGTTCGATAATGATGAAGTTAGACCATTCAATATACTCTCCGAGGATACCGGAGGGGCAAGTTTGCGGATGACAGCGTCCAAGGATGAGCTGTTTGTCAGTGAATTAAGGCTAGAGACTGGGATTGAGATGATCAAGGAGATAAGATACTGGGATACTACGGTGAATAATGACCTCACTGGTGATTTTGCTGATCGTGCTCGTAACTATATGCAATTTCTCAATCTCAAATTTCGCATCGCAGGCTTTAGTGAGATTCAATTAGGAGTCAGTACTTCCCAACATCGATATGACCTAGACAATGCCCTTATGACTCCAATCGTATCAGATACCAAGCGATACTACAATCTGTCGCCGAGCCTTAAGTTCAAGCGAAGTAGGTCTTACAATACTAGCCAATACATCTCTGTTGCAAGAGGATTTTCTCCACCTAATTCTGATGAGATCCTCAATAGTAATAACTCAATCAACACTATGATACAGCCAGAGACTGGGTGGACATTCGAAGTAGGTGCTAAGGACTATCGCAATAGGTTTAAGTATGATATCACCGCATTCTTTATGCCTACTGACAACCTACTTGTCCCTCAGCGGATCAGTGAAGAGATTACTATCGGGGTGAATGCAGGTAAGACTCGACATTTTGGCTTGGAGATAGTAGGATATTATGATAACCTCAGGACAAGTGAAATCACTCACAATTTGACAGCAATGTTATCATTAAGTCATAATCGATTTGAAAATTTTGTACTTGAAGATATTCAGTTTGCAGGTAATGATGTGACAGGGATAGCACCACTAACCGCAGCAGCTAGATGGCAAGCTCAGTATAAAGGATTAGACCTAAGACTCGATTATCAATATCGAAGCAGGTTACCTATCGATGACGCGAATACAATCTATGCCGACAATTACTCATTGTTGAATGCAAGCCTTGGATATCAATTGGATTTTCTTGAAGACGATAAATTGACAATCTATTCTAGAGTCAATCTCAATAACCTACTCGATCAAAATTACGCAGCAATGGTCCTAGTCAATGCAAGTAGTTTTGGGGGTAATCTGCCTAGATATTTTTATCCTGGAATGCCTCGAAATATTGTTGCTACGCTTGGGATCAAGTATCGTTTCATTCCTCAAGTCTAATACGATCCTGATATGATTTTAAACGTCAAGTTCAAATAAAATCTAAATAATCATACGTGACCAAGAGATATGGATTACTTTTGTAAGGATTCTATAAGTAGGATCATTTAATTAATTTTAAAATTAATATTGTCTTATCAAGAAAGGTGGAGGGAATGGCCCGGAGAAACCTTAGCAACCCTTGGTCCTGCCAAAGAAGGTGCTAATTCCAGCTCATAAAGAGCAAGATAATTCTGAAGATAATCTCTTCTTTTGATCCTTGTAGTTATAGGCTATTGTTAAATCACTCTTGATAACGATGTAATAAAAGTTATGCAGAAGAGACATTTTGAAACAATCGCCATCAGGACTCAGTCAAAGCAGACTGATCAAAAGGAACACTCCGTACCAGTCTTTATGACATCAAGCTTCACCTATGATAGTGCTGAGCATGCCTCTGCGGTATTTAAGGGTGAACAGAAGGCTAATGTATACTCACGATATACCAACCCAAACTGTGAAGAACTCGTCCAAAAGTTGTGCTTGCTTGAAGGAGCTGAATCTGGGATGGTGACTGCATCTGGAATGGCAGCGGTGTACACAAGTTTTGCTGCGTTGTTGAACTCAGGTGATCATATTATATCAAGTAAACGAATCTTTGGAAACTCCACATATGTTCTCCAGAAGTTCATTGCTGAGAGAGGTGTGGAAGTAACCTTTGTAGACGGTACAGACCTGGATGAGTGGGCATCTGCCTTTCGGCCAAATACAGCGATGATCTACATAGAGACTCCATCAAATCCAACACTGACAACATTGGATATGAGGAAGATAGGCGAATTGTGTAAGGCACATAATTCCATCTTCTCAGTTGACAATTGTTTTGCGACACCGTATTTGCAACAGCCTGTGAAGTTTGGAGCTGACCTTGTTATTCACTCAGCTACTAAATATATAGATGGACAGGGCAGAGTGCTTGGGGGTGCAATCTTAGGGCGGTCAGAATTAATCGTTAAGTGTTCGGATTTTCTTAGAAGAACTGGAGCATCACTCTCTCCATTCAATGCCTGGGTATTATCTAAGTCCCTAGAAACCTTAGCAGTTAGAATGGATAGACACTGCAGTAATGCGGCTGCAGTTGCCGATTATTTGAACAAACATTCTGAAGTGGATTATATTACTTACCCTCATCACCCTTCTAATCCACAGTTAGATATTGCTCAACAGCAAATGTCACAAGGAGGAGGTCTTGTAGGATGTCAGTTACAAGGTGGAGCATCACGTGTGATGTCATTTTTTAATGGACTCAAATTGCATAGCCTTACAGCGAATCTTGGAGACACAAGAAGTATCGCTACGCATCCGGCTACAACGACACATAGTAAGATGAATACTGAAGAGCAATTGGATGCTGGTGTGACCCCTGGCTATTTGAGACTATCTGTTGGACTGGAACATATTGATGACATTCTTGAAGATATTGAACAATCTCTTAGACAATCAAGATAATGGTAGAAGTATTTGAAATACCAAATTTTGAATTTGAAGGTGGAGGTAAGATTGATTGTCTTAGAGTTTCTTATTCTACCTATGGACAGATTAATATAGACAGGTCAAATGTCATCTGGGTATTTCATGCTTTGACGGCAAATAGTAAAGTCCTAGAGTGGTGGCCAGGATTATTTGGAGATGGTTGTCTTTATAATCCTAAAGACCATTTTATCATCTGTGCTAATATTATCGGTTCTCCATATGGAAGTTCTTGCCCTCAGGATTTGGACTTTCCATTGTTCTCAGTCAGAGATACAGTGACCGCTGAAATTGAATTAGCAGCACATTTAGGCATCGACCATATACATACCTTGATAGGGGGAAGTTGTGGTGGTAGCCAAGTGATAGAATTTGCCTATAGCTATCCAGGAAAAGTTCAACATATGATTACAATTGCAGCTGGTCCTAAAGAAAGCCCTTGGTCGATTGCCATACATGAAGCGCAACGGATGGCATTGATGGCAGATCCAGCATTTGGAACAAAAAGTACAAACAGGTTAGGTCTAAAAGCAGCTAGAGCAATTGGGATGGTGACTTACCGAACTGCTAACTCGTTTATCAGCACCCAGAAAGATAGCGAAGAGAAACTTTATGATTTCAAAGCGGCATCTTATATGCAATATCAAGGTGATAAGTTTGCTGATCGATTTGATGCTATCTCATACTACTATCTTACTAAGAGTCTTGACACACACGATATTGGAAGAGGCAGGGGAGGATATCAGAAGGCTTTGAAAAAGATTGAAATATCGTCTTTGGTCATCGCTATTGATTCTGATATACTGATTCCAGCATTTTTTCAACAGGAGATGGCAGACTTGCTGCCTAACAGTACTTATAAAGAGATAGAATCCCTATACGGCCACGATGGATTTTTGATAGAGGTAGAGGAAATAACAACACAGATATCAGAGTTTTATCAGACTCAAAATAGACTGAAAGAATACTAAACAACGAAAGACACCTATAGACCAATGATTGTATTAAAATTTGGAGGAAGCTCAGTTAAGAATGCTGAGAACATACTCAAGGTAAAAGAAATACTCAGAACCCAATTTCAGAAGAAGACTAGATATACTGTGGTCGTATCTGCATTTGGTGGAGTGACTGACTCATTGATAAAAATGAGTAAGCTTGCGTCTAAAGGAGATGATGCATACAAAGGTATACTTCAAGGTTTCAAAACAAGACACTTAGAGACGGCTAAAGAATTGTTATCGATTAAGCAATTTCGTCAAGTTGAAAAAGATCTAAAGATTAATCACGATACACTTGATAACCTCCTCAAAGGAATCTATCTAGTCAGGGAAGCATCACCAAGGACTATGGATTATGTAAAGAGTTTCGGAGAACGAAACTCAGCGTTCATCATTGCTAATGCACTGAAAGAGCATAAAATCGATGCTGCGTACCTTGATGCGAGAAACATCATTGTCACGGACAAAAAGTTTGGTACGGCGAATGTGAATTTCAAAGAGACACAGAAAAAAGTCACGAAGTACTATAAGGAAAATGAGAAGCAAGTACATATAGTCACTGGATTCATTGCTGCTGATGCCGGAGGTCTAACCACTACTTTAGGAAGAGGAGGATCGGACTATACTGCTTCGATTTTGGCATCTAGCCTTAGAGCAAAAAGATTGGAAATATGGACAGATGTTAATGGCGTGCTCACTTGTGATCCTCGTAAGGTAAAGAAGGCATTTACTGTACCCACATTATCTTATTTAGAAGCAATGGAGCTATCTCACTTCGGAGCCAAGGTCATCTATCCACCGACTATACAGCCAGCGCTTCAACGTAAGATTCCTATTCTCATCCGGAATACATTTGATCCAAAGTTCGAAGGAACAATGATCGATCACAGAGTTAAGTCATCTATCGCTAAGGAGATAACTGGTCTATCTTCTCTAAGTGATGTTGCATTGATTAGACTTCAAGGTGGAGGAATGGTAGGGATACCTGGTATCGCTGCAAGACTATTTTCTTCTATGGCTGAGAAGGAGATTAATATCATCCTTATTACTCAAGGATCTTCAGAGTATGCCATCAGTTTTGCTGTCAAAGCATCTGATGCTAAGAATGCTAAAAAAGCAATAGAAAAGGCATTTGAACCTGAGGTGAAAAGTGGACTCATTGATGAAGTGTTAGTCGAGACAGATTTGAATATCATTGCGATTGTCAGTGAACAAATGCGAAAGCAGCCTGGGGTTGCAGGCAAGTTGTTCACTTCTCTAGGAAGAGAAGGCATAAACATCATGGCAATTGCTCAAGGATCGTCGGAGTGTAATATCTCCTTTGTTGTGAATAAGTCCGATGAAATAAAAGCACTTAATCTGATTCACGATGCCTTCTTTTTGTCAGCCTATAAGGACATCAATATTTTCATGATTGGCATAGGAGTGATTGGTGGGACTTTGCTAGATCAATTGAAGTCTCAGGTTAATAAGCTAAAGAAGAATCTACAAATCAATCTTAAGGTTAACGCAATATCAAATACCAAGAAAATGGTGATTGATGAGAATGGCATTGAAATCAGTAAGTGGGAAGAAAAACTTGCCAGCTCTAAATCTAAGGCTAATATCGATCAATATATCAAAGAGATGATAGAGATGAACCTACCTAACTCTATCTTTATAGACAGTACTGCAAGCGCAACTATACCAGATTACTATAGTAGTATTCTCGAGAATAACATCGCTGTAGTGACACCAAATAAAGTGGCGACATCATCAAGCTATCGTAACTATCAAAAGTTAAAAGCAATATCTAAAAAACATAAGGCTCCATTTCTATATGAAACCAATGTCGGAGCTGGGTTGCCAGTTATAAAGACCATAGAAGACCTTGTGTCTTCAGGCGACCAGATCATCAAGTTGGAAGCTGTCTTATCAGGATCTATCTCTTACATTTTTAATACCTTTTCTCCAGAGAAGAAATTTAGTGAAGTAGTCCTTGAGGCTAAGAAGCTAGGTTATACAGAGCCGGACCCCAGAGATGACCTCAGTGGACTTGATGTCAAACGTAAGATTACAATCCTTGCAAGAGAGGCTGGTCATCCAGTCAATATGTCGCAAGTCAAGCTAAAAGGTATCTTAAATAAAGCGTGCCTTGAAGCGGAATCAGTATCTGACTTCTTTGTAGAACTGGAGAAGATGGATGAGCATTTCGAGGCAATGGCTACTCGTGCTGCTAGTAAGAATAAAAAATTGCGATTTATCGCTACAATGACTAAAAGTGGTGAAGCTAGTGTCGCATTGCAGGAAGTGACGCAGAAGAGTCCATTCTATAATTTAGGTGGTAGTGACAATATGCTTGTTTTCACAACTAAGCGTTATGATAAGCGGCCTCTTGTGATCAAAGGACCTGGAGCAGGTGCTGATGTGACAGCAGCAGGAGTCTTTGCAGAAATTATTTCAATCGCCAATTCAGTCAGTTAATCATGAAACAAGTACGTGTATTTGCGCCAGCATCTGTAGCCAATCTTGCCGTAGGATATGATATTCTTGGCTTAGCTTTGGAGTCACCCGGTGATGAAGTAGTCGTCAAGATTGGGACTAAACCTGGGTTGACAATATCAAAGATTACAGGTGATGGAGGTAAATTACCGTATGACATTGAGAAGAATACGGCTGGCTTTGCTGCATTACAATATTTGAGGTCCATCGGCAAGGATCAATTGCCAATTGAAATGGAAATTCATAAAAAGATGGCAATGGGGACAGGGCTTGGGAGTAGTGCAGCAAGTGCAGTGGCAGGAGTTTTTGGAGTCAATGCCTATCTAGGCCAACCAGTCGGTAAAGAAGACTTGCTAAAGTTCTGTGTGGAGGGGGAGCAAAAAGCTGATGGAGCCTATCATGCGGATAATGTTGCCCCAAGTCTGCTAGGTGGTATTATATTGATCAGGTCAAATGAAACACTTGAAATTACCCAGATACCGGTGCCTTCTGATTTATATCTTTCTATGGTCTATCCTCATATCGAGGTGCTGACAAGTGAATCAAGAGCAATTTTAAGTGAGAATGTATCTCTCTTAAATATGATTGCTCAGACTGGTAATATCGCAACATTTATTGCTGGATGTTATGAGTCTAATTATGACAAGATAGGCCAATCACTTACAGATGTAATTATTGAGCCACAGCGTGCTCATTTAATATCTGGGTTTTATGATTACAAGGAGATCGCTTTGAATAATGGTGCTCTTGGGTTTAGTATTAGTGGAGCTGGTCCATCAATGTTTGCCTTGTGTAAAGGAAAGGATACAGCGGATAACATCCTAGAACAGTTTGCTCAATACTTAGAGGAAAATAGGATTAAGGCCGATATTTTTACGTCTAAAGTAAATACAGAAGGTGCAAAAGTGATTGGATAGATACAATCGAACTTAAGGAATCTCTACGTAAACGATAATTACAGATGCAACTATACAGCACAAACAATAAGAATAATACGGTTGATCTAAAGGAAGCAGTCCTCAAGTCACTAGCAGTGGATAATGGGTTGTATATGCCAGCAGATATTCCAAGATTGCCTCAAGCCTTTTTGGATAATTTAGATCATTTTTCTTTTGTTGAGATCGCATTTCAAGTGTCTAAGAATTTATTTGGTGAGACAATTGATAATTGGGATTTATGGCAGATTTGCGAGAATGCAATCAACTTTGAAGCGCCAGTAGTACCAGTCTATGACAACATATCTTCACTCGAGTTATGGCATGGACCTTCACTAGCCTTTAAAGATTTTGGTGCAAGGTATATGGCTCAATTGATGTCATACTTTACTAAGGACTCCAATGATCCACTTACAATATTGGTTGCGACAAGTGGCGATACAGGTGGAGCCGTTGCTGCTGGATTTCACAACACTCCTGGTATCGAGGTCATCATCTTGTATCCATCAGGGAGGGTAAGTCCTCTCCAAGAAAAACAATTGACCACATTAGGTGGAAATATTTCAGCTTGTGAGATTTTAGGAAGTTTTGATGACTGCCAAGCAATCGTCAAGACTGCCTTCCTAGATGATGATCTCAATAGTAAGTATAACTTGAGTTCAGCTAATTCAATAAATATTGCACGACTGATTCCGCAGTCTTTCTATTACTTTGAAGCAATGAAACAGTTGGATAGTAGTCAGCAAAATGTCTTTTGTATTCCAAGTGGTAATTTTGGTAATCTTACAGCTGGATTACTAGCCAAGAAAATGGGACTCAATATCTCTAAGTTTATTGCTGCTACTAATGCCAACAAAGTAGTACCTGAATACTTGTCTACAGGAACATATAATCCACAACCATCTATTGCTACATTATCTAACGCAATGGATGTAGGAGCTCCATCAAATTTTGTGAGAATACAAGAGCTCTATCAATCGAATCATAACGCAATTACTTCTGATATTGTGGGATATCACTATTCCGATGATTCAACAACAACGGAGATGGCAGATATCTATACCCAGACCAAGTATGTAGCTGATCCACATGGTGCAGTTGGGTTCCTAGCAGCAAAAGAGTATCTCAAGTCAGCATCAAGTGATACTCATGTGACAGTTCTTGAGACTGCTCATCCAGCTAAATTTCTAGATACGGTAGAGTCAGCTCTCGATCAAAATATTGATATTCCTCAAAGACTAGAAAAGCTAAGTGATAAGCAAAAAACAGCAACAGGACTCAGCAATAGGTATGAAGATTTTAAAGGTTACTTGTTAGGTAGAGTATAATACCTAGAATTACCTACTGTAGACTTTTACCCAGTCTACTTCCATCGTGGCTGTATCTGCATAATTTGCAGAGTCTTGATTGTTATTAGAGAAGAATAATCCACCGACAGCGGTATTTAACACCACCATTTGCTGCTTATTGAGCATATTGCTGATGTTGTTATTAGAGTCAGCTAAATAGGTATGTTGGACTTGCCCATCAAATAGTATTTGTATCGAATTGGCGGTCCAAATCATTTCGTAAATATGGAATTCTTCTGTCAAGTTTTGTCCAATATCGTATACTTTCTCATTTCCTTGATTGACATTAATGTTGGCAGTTGGGCCATAAAATAGGTTAGACTGGAATTCTAAAGGTGTACTTCCTCGTGCTTCTAAGATATCAATCTCTCCCTGTGTCGGCCAAGGATCTCCATATGACCAAAAAGCAGGCCACATACCATTTCCAGAAGGTAGTTTGATGCTTGCCATCATCCGGATTTCTCTATTGCCATTTACCAATGTTGGCCCGAACAGCTCTTTACTTTCAATTCTCGCGGAGACATATTCGAAACTCTTAGGTGTAGCGTCAAATGGATTAGTCGCTCCATTTACATTATCTCGTTGTGCTGTGATTGTGAGTATACCATTGCTTATAGAAAGTTGATTTTCTCGGTACAACTGAATTTCTTCATTGAAGGCACCACCTTCCCAAATATTCCAAAGGGATAAATCTCCAGAGAAATCTTCCTCAAAGGAAAGCTCCCATTCTCCAATTATGACTTCTTGTTCCTCCTCTTCTTCTACTTCAGCAGGTGTGTCTTCATTATTGCAAGCAACAAAACACAATATCTGTAGGCATAATAAGAGATGGAGTCTGGTTGAGTAAAGTTTCAATACGTTGCGGTTTTAGTTTTAAATCAATTAGGACGAAAATACATAATCCTGCAATAAGAATATTAATGAGAATAAAATAGGAAAATCGTAAATTGGTAAAAATAACTTGAAATGAATAATGAAACTTTTGGAATGACATTTCAATATGCAATCTGCAAGCAATTTGAGATTGTAAATGACATTTCCATAAGTCGGGTAGATCAAGACTTGCTCTCATCATTCCTGAAGTCTAACATCATTGACAGTATATTCAAAGGGAAACCCAAGCCCATTGAATATCTCACTTCTTCAACGCAGTTCACATCACCTTACATCAAAAGATGCCCTCATAATTTTTTACTTGATAATGATGAAACGTTTTCTGTAAGAACCTTTAAAGGGAAAGGAAAAATGTTTGCACCAAAGGTTGTAGGACAAGCGGGTAACGAAACGTTTAACCATTTTTTTGGTGATCTATATTCCAAGGTAATTGACCGGAGTAACTTTAGACATTTCTGTTTATCCAAGATTAATGAAATACTTCCAATAGTAGTTGACTATGCGATAGTTAGTGACTATAACTGCTGGTTTTATCGTGAGAATGCAACCTATAGGTATGAGATTCTGAAGCGAGAGGATTTAGCAGATTTAACCTATGACTTCAAGGATTTTTCATTTACAAAGGCTACTGAAGAGACTTGGAATGAATCCAATACAGTAAAATTTAAAGGTAAAACTGTCCTAGAACTTCAATTGCACGCCAATAGAAGTGGTTTTAAAATTAGACTGCACCGTGACAATTTTCCAGAACTTTTGAAGAAGGAAAAAGTCATTAATAATTCAACTCTAGGCGATACTGCAGAACTGGCTATTTGCAAAATTTTCAATCTTGATCCTGGAAATGATAGTGATAGACTTATCAATAACTCAGACCAAGAAATATTAGAGTCCTTAAAAAGTCACTATGGTAATAATCGCAAGAAATTGTTTCCATTAGCGCCTATCAAGTATGCTGGCACAGCAAAGAGGGCAAGAGGAAGCAGTAGTAAAAGTGGGGTTGATTTTTATCTTGAAGATGATCATTCACTTTCAGTCAAAACCAATAAGTCGAAATCCTACAAGGTTTGCCCACCAGAAATAGGTCAACCATCGCCCAAGACATTTGACTTGTATTTCTCTGAGCGAGGTTGGTATGAAGGTAACATTGATGAAGGTAAGTTTCGAGAGCTTGTTAGAAATAGGAATATAGTATCTCTACTTCTCAAGGAGTATGTGAGATTCTTGAATGAATGTGACTATGTACTTTGGTCCAGATATTTAAGTGAAAGCAATATCTCATCCGCACTTATTAGTAAATCAGAGTTAGAAGGGATATGTTTTGACTCAGAATTGATTGATTATAGTAATGACTTTACAGAAAAGAGTAGTGTGACAATCAAGTATGGAGTGTCCAAGAAAGTGTCTATTGGAGAATTTCAGATCCATACCGCAAGAAATTCATTAAAATTTAGATTTAATTTTGGTAACCTTCTAAGTTTGAATCGATGACATATAGTGACTTCGCCATATTGAGTAAGGAATTACAAAGTCTATCCAAAGTGATACCTCTAAATTGGGGTAAAGTGCAGAATGATAGGTGTGATAGCAAGGTTAACATGTTTGCTTGCAGAAGCAGAGATTCACTTGAGAGTGCGATATCTGGATTATCTTTTGAAGAGCAAGATTATTTTAGATACCGCTGGTTTTTATGGAAGTGCTCCCAAGTTGACGAATACCTTTTTTACAATTTAGAAAATGTAAGAAAGAATCCAGATCACAAAGATCAGACTTGGGATGTCGAATTTAATGACTCTATACAATTCGATGTAAAAGGTACTGTCGTTCCTCAATCATTGCGAAAAGATTTAGTGGTTAATCAAGAGTGTGAATCAGAGTTAATCAAGTTTTACTATGAAAAGCAAAGTAGAGGCGTGAGGTACAATATCCAAAACCGACTCTTTATCGTACACCACTCATTTAGGAACAATGATCGTAGTAGATTTTTGAGATGTCATTGGGATTTAAAGAATGCAGCCTATCAGGATTTCAATCAATTGTTGAGCGACTCAGCACTCAAACTTGTTAAATATAAATCAGTCACTGCAAAGTGTATATTTATCATTGAAAACACAGATAATGATTTCCACTATATGATTGTTTAGGCTATATTTGCCCAAAATTGGACAAGTATGGACACTATCACTAAAATGCTCCGAATCGAAGATGTCGCTGCAAAGCTCAATGTTTCGCAAAAATCAGTAAGAAGATACATTCATTCTGGTAAGCTTAAGTCAAATAAGATTGGTGGTGTTCATCGTATTGAAGAAAGTGAGCTTCAGCATTTCATTAACCTTTCGTTGCACGAGGTAGAACCCAAAGAAGTCGTCAAGTCCAGTACTCGTAAGTCTACTAAAACAGACATAGTTAATTGGATAGATATTTCCGATGAATGGGAGAATATTAAGCCCAATAAGTTTTCTTCTGCAGATTTGTTTTGTGGTGCTGGTGGTATGGCTAAGGGTTTCGAAATGGCAGGATTCAATCAAGTAGCAGGTTTGGATTGGTTCAAGGAAGCAGGAATGACTTATCGCCACAACTTTGAACATCCATTAATCGAAGGAGATATTACTAGTACCGAAGTCAAGAAACAATTTATTGATACGGTGAAGAATAAGCTGAAAGGCAAAGATTTGACTGTACTTTCTGGTGGTTTTCCATGTCAAGGCTTTAGTATGTCAGGTAGTAGGATTGTAGAAGATCCTAGAAACTCACTGTACAAGGATATGTTAGAAATTATCAATGAGTTGCGACCCCAGTATATAGTCGCCGAGAATGTCAAAGGTTTGCGTTCAATGCTCAAAGGAAAAGTCGAGGACAAGATCAAAAGAGACATTAAGGAATTGGGCTATGAGGTCAATGTTACCGTCCTGAACTCAGCAGATTACTATGTTCCTCAGAAAAGAGAAAGAATCATATTCATTGCAAATAGAATTGAGAAGAATAATTATCACCCATCACCGCTTCTAGAGGAAGGATCCTACATTACCACTAGAGAAGCGATCAGTGACCTGATTACTGTAGAGGATAATAAGGACATTAATCACATCAGAACAAAGCATAAAGAGGAAATGAAAATCAGATTGGCTGCTGTGCCCGAAGGCAAAAGCCTTTATGATAACTATTCCGATTCATGGAAGAAGTGTCCTTGGAACGAAGCAAGCTGTACAATCAAGGAAAATCACGGAGGAGTCAATATTCATCCCATAGAGCCTAGAGTCATTACAGTAAGAGAAATGGCTAGACTGCAATCTTTTCCAGATGACTTTATTTTTAAAGGCGCAAAGGGAAAGCAAATGGTGCAAATCGGAAATGCAGTTCCTCCTCTTTTGGCCAAAGCCATTGCACTTGGGATCAAAAAATCAATAGAAGAAAAATAACTGAGCAAATCTCATTCAGCACAATCAACATTTAAATAGAGCATGTCGCATTTAAAATTTAGCAAGAGTTTGCCAGACGGCTTTTTCAGGACTCTGAATACTCGTGTGAACCAATACTTTCAGACCAATCATCTTAGAAGAACTGGCAATATTAGAATGTATACTAAGACTGCTGTCTTTCTAGGCTTGTATTTTATCCCTTTGATAATCATACTTAGTAGTCTTCTCACAGGGTGGTGGATAGTATTGGCCTACCTGCTGATGGGGATGGGGATGTCAGGGATAGGCTTATGTATCATGCATGATGCAAACCATGGGTCTTACTCAACCAATAAATTTGTTAATAAACTTTTGAGCTACTCACTCAATGCAGTTGGTGGTAGTGCCTTTACATGGAAAATTCAACACAACGTCCTCCACCATACTTACACCAATATGTATGAGATTGATGAGGACATTGATGACAAACCATTTTTGCGTTTATCGCCTCATGGGAAATGGAAGCGCTATCACCAATTTCAACATATGTACGCCTTGGTGATTTACTCTTTAGCCACAGTAAGCTGGGTGTTTTATAAAGACTTTAAGCAATTAGTCAACTACAATAGAGAAGGTCTTACTCTGAAAAATGGCTTTCATCCAACTAAGGAATCGGTAAAGATGATTTTAGGTAAGGGTCTCTATGTATTTGCTGTGATTGGGCTACCAATTATTCTTGGTGTTGATTGGTATATCGTTATACTAGGATTTATGTTGATGCATTTTTTTGCAGGAGTATATATTACTACCATCTTTCAACTTGCCCATGTGGTTGAAGGTCCAGAGCACCATCATGCGGTGACTCATCAGGCCGGTTCAGTAGAGAATACTTGGGCCATCCACCAATTATTGACAACAGCCAATTTCAGTACTCAGAGTAAATTCATCACTTGGATTAGTGGTGGTTTGAATCATCAAATTGAACATCACTTATTTCCTAATATATGCCATGTCCATTATCCGCAGATTGCAAAAATAGTTCGAGAGACAGTTGCTGACTTTGGACTACCGTATTATGAGCACAAAAGACTTATGCAAGCTATTCAATCTCACTTACAGGTTTTAAAGCAATTTGGTAAAGGTGGGACTCTTGCGTTGGTTTCGTAATTCGTCTGTATTTGGGCTTAGCCCTGACGTTGAGCTAAATGTCTCTAAGAATTATTCTGGCAAATATGATGTATTTAGTACAGTAGCAATTACGTTATTTTATCACCTTGGCAAATTACATATTGATATTATGGTTAATATGAAAGAAAGTGCCATCTTTATGGGATTATAGCAGGAATATGTCGAAGATTAAAGTTGGGATATTATTTGGTGGACCTTCTAGAGAAAGAGAAATTTCTTTTGCAGGAGGAAGGACAGTTTATGACAACCTTGACAAGGCACTTTTTGAGCCAGTCTTGATATTTGTCGATTCGTATAATACGCTGATTGAACTCGATTGGGAGTATGTGTACAAGGGTACGATTAGAGACTTTTACCCACCTGTAGAGTCTATTCCTTCTACTGAGCAAGATTATCAGATCTATATAGAATCACTCAATCTCAGTGATACAGAATATCAATTGGCAATCAATAGTATTGGTAAGCGTATTGAAATCTCAGAATTATCACAAAAAATCGACTTCGCATTTCTTGCATTGCATGGTCGATCTGGAGAAGATGGAGAGATTCAAGGGTTGCTTGATTATATGAGTATACCTTATTCTGGAAGTGATGTTGTCGGATCATCAGTTGGTATGAGCAAGGCACTTCAGAAACGTTGGATGGAGACTTCACGATTTGAGACAGCACCATTTGTGGAAATATCTCGACACGATTTTGAATCTGGTCAATTGAACTATCATGAGGTCAAGTCCAAAGTAGGTTTTCCATTTGTCGTCAGACCAGCACATCAAGGTTCATCAATAGGCGTAGCGATTATCAATAGTGACAATCCTAACATATTCGAGCAAGCTGTAGGACAAGCCTTTTTTACCGTTGAGTACAATACAGATGACTTGCAAGCACTCACTGAAGAACAGATTACGGGCTTGGTTAAAGAATTAATAGATCCAAAATCTAATATAGGATTACCTGCATATGTAAATGGAGAGCTTGTTCATCAAGCGTCAGTATTTCATAATAGATTGGCTAATGCCACCGAAAATATCACAATCAAGGCAGTGGACTCAGAGCAGACTGTTATCTGTGAAGCATTCATTGATGGAATGGAGTTTAGCTGTGTAGTGACTGTAGATGAAGCAGGTACAGCTTTTGCTTTACCGCCAACACAGATCATGAAAGGGGAGGAAGTATATGACTATCAGTCTAAATATATGCCTGGTAGGAGCAGAAAAATAACCCCTATCGAATTAGCTGAAGCTGAAATAAAGCTCATTCAATCAGAATGCGTTGCACTCTACAAGATGCTTGGGTTTAAGGTGTATGCAAGAATTGATGGATTTTTTACAAAGGATGGTCGAGTACTTCTCAACGATCCTAATACAACATCTGGAATGTTGCCATCCTCATTCTTCTTTCACCAAGCTGCCGAGTTGGGGCTTGATCCTTCTGGGTTTATCACATTTATTATCCGAAACAGTATTGCCGAAAGAGATAGGTATAGTCTCACATTGAACCGGTACAAAACAATGCTGACAACACTTGATGCTGCTATTGGTTCTATTCAGTCAAATGCCATACAGAAGCAAAGAGTAGGGGTGATTCTTGGAGGTTATTCATTTGAAAGACACATCAGTGTAGAAAGTGGCCGTAATATTTATGAGAAACTTGCAAGTAGTGGTAAGTATGCCGTGGTGCCGATTTTTCTATATGGAGATGGCAAGGCGACAGATAAATTGTATCAAATCCCTATCAATATTTTATTGAAGGATAATGCTGACGATATCCGAGATTCGATTACCAATTATGAGACGCATACTATCACTAAGACCTTGCGAACAGACCAACAACATCTCTTAAGCAAGTATGGTAATGCTTCTGCAATTACAGCGCCTATTGATATTACAAACTCTATTGCTGACCACATCGATCTAGCATTTATTGCATTGCACGGTCGTCCTGGTGAGGATGGTACTATTCAAGCATTTTTAGAGGAAAATTGCATTCCATATAACGGATCTGGTCCAAAAAGCTCATCGCTTACGATAGACAAGTATGAGACATTGCAATTACTCAAGTCTCATGGATTTATGGTTGCCGATCAATTGCGCTATCAACGATCTCAGTATATAGATAATGATGAATGGTACACACTCATTGAAGATCAATTTAACTATCCCTTCATCGCAAAGCCAGTAGATGATGGATGCAGTAGTGCTGTAGTGAAGATTAAGTCTAGGGCACAGTTGGAGCAATACCTTAATGCATTATTTAGATCTGAAGAGGCATTGGATGCAGCGGCACGATCAGCACTAGGACTTGCCCACAATGAAGAGTTTCCTCAAAAGTCAGAAGTACTGATTGAATCTTTGATTGATGATAATGGTGCTCCTGATTTTCTAGAAGTGACAGGTGGTATGCTATATCATGCAGAAGATGGTGGTAAGATAAAGATTGAAGTATTTGAACCATCAGAAGTATTGGCTGGTGACGAAATCCTGAGTCTTGAAGAAAAATTCCTTGCTGGACAGGGCCAGAACATTACTCCAGCAAGATTTGGCAGCGACCAATCCCAATATAACCGCATTTCAGCTGAAGTAAAGCAAACACTTCAACAAGCAGCGGAACTATTAGGAGTCGAAGGGTATTGTAGAATTGACGCATTTGTAAGGATTTATAGTGATGGTCGAGTTGAAACAATCATTATCGAAGTAAATAGCTTGCCAGGAGTAACTCCAGCTACTTGTATCTTTCACCAATGCGCCATTAATCACTACAAACCTTTCAGTTTTATTGATAAAATACTCAACTTTGGGCAACAGAAATCTGAGTCAACCCTAATCTCAACTCACTAAACCAACAAAACGTGACATTCAAGCAGTTTTTACGAAGTATGTTGTTACTATTATTGGTAATGACCTTGTTGTTTCTAGGAGTATTATTTTGGCTCAAGACCTACACACATCACGGCCAGAAGCTCGAGCTACCTGACTTTGTTGGGATGGATTATGAGAAGGCAGAAGATGTCGGAGATGATCAGACATTTCAACTCGTAGTAAGTGATAGTATCCATATCGTAGGTAGACCAGGAGGAGAGGTCGTATCTCAGAACCCTCCAGCTTACGCTAAAGTCAAAGAAAATAGAAAGGTGTATGTGACAATCACTAAGTACAATGCAGATGTTCTCAAGACTGGTTCATTAGGTGTGATGTACGGGCAAGACTACGAGAGTAAGAAGAATGAACTGACTCACCTCAATATCGAGAGTGAAATAAAAGGCTATGAATATGACCCTGGAGAGCCTGATCACATCCTAGAAGTGTGGTACGAAGGAAGACCAATTATCACAGGCTCTGGTAGAAAGGATGAAGTAGAGATCAAGAAGGGTAGTAAACTCCAGTTTGTCCTTAGTAAGAGACAAGGTGGATTAGTTGAAATACCTAATCTCCAGTGTGGAACTTATGGTGCGGCTAAGTTTATCTTAGAATCTAGCAACCTTAAACTCGGTGAAGTTATCGATGAAGGACCCATTGCCGATAGGAATAGTGCCTATGTGGTCCTCCAAGAGCCAGCATATGTGCCTGGGCAAATGATCAATATGGGTGAGACTATGATTCTTACTATTGCTCAAGCAAAATCAGACAATTGTCAATAATCTTAATATTCCCCAATTACAATGGAAGATATCACAGTACAAGAATTGAAGCAAAAGATGGACGCTAAAGAGTCCTTTGTGTTCATAGATGTCCGAGAAGACTACGAATACGAAGAATTTAACCTCGGGGCAGATTTAATCCCTCTAGGTACTCTGATGGAGAATCTTGAAAAGTATTCAGATAAGAAAGATGAAGAAATTGTCATTCATTGTAGATCAGGCAAACGAAGTGGTATGGCTAAGCAGATGATGGCACAACATGGGTTTACCAAAGTCAGGAACCTACTAGGAGGTGTTCTAGAGTGGAATTCCACCTTTTCGTAACATCAAAAGCTGCTTTTGTTAAAAAATGTTAATTTTATTTCTTGTTTGAGGTGACTTGAGCGATTATTTTAGTCTTAACTAAACATTTCCATTATATAAACTATAAAATAACTTATGACAAATTTATTATTCCTTCAAACACGTATCCCATGGGTAGATAACCTTACTGATTCTCTTTCGACTAATATGGGAGGAGCTTTACCTAAGGTACTAACAGCATTATTGGTGTTGATTATCGGTCTTTTTCTTGCTGGTGTAATCAGACGATTGATTGCAAAAGCGTTGAGAAGAAGCGGTGTTGATTCTAGATTGAGTTCATCTTCATTCTCTCTTTCTAATGCAGTAAGTAAGCTTATCTACTACGTAATCGTAGTAATAGTCTTAATGGCTGTGTTAAATATGATGGGTATCACTGATGCACTTGAGCCATTACAAAATATGCTTAACCAGATTACAGGCTACTTACCTAAGATTATAGGTGCTGGAATCATCGGTTTCGTTGGATACACTCTTGCAAATATTGCTAAAGAAGGAGTTGGATTTATATCAGGTTCTGTTGAGCACTTTACTGACAAGTATGGTCTTAGCAAAGATTTCGATCTTACAGGACTTATCAAGCAAATCGTATTTGTCATTATTTTCTTCCCAATCTTATTGATTGCACTAGATACACTTGATATGAAGGCTGTATCAGATCCTGCTAAGAAGATGTTGACTTCACTATTTGACGCAATCCCTAATATTATAGCTGCTGCAATCGTACTAGGAGTATTCTACATCGTAGGAAAGTTCGTAGTAGGTATCGTAAGCGAGTTACTTAAGAATCTGAATGTTGATAAGTATGCTAACGATATGGGTATCGGAAGTATCACTAACGGAGCAAATATCTCTGACATCATTACTAAACTACTTTACTTCTTCATTATGTTCTTTGGTGTGGTGACTGCAGTAGAAAAGTTACAATTCACTCAATTGTCAGGAATTCTTGATACAATCTTAGCGATGTCAGGACAGATATTATTTGGTGGTATCATCTTATTAATTGGTAACAAATTGTCACAAATGGCAAGCGATTACTTCAAGAAAGGAGATTCTCCAGCGATGGCATCTATCGTAAGATTTGCAACACTTGGATTATTCGTAGCGATGGCTCTTAAGTATATGGGTCTTGCAGACGATATCGTAAACCTTGCATTCGGATTGACGCTAGGTGCAGTTGCAGTAGCATTTGCGCTTTCATTCGGACTTGGTGGTAAAGAAGCTGCTAGCAAGCAAATGGGTAAATTCTTAGATAAATTCTAAGCGTTATAGAAAAATAGAATTGTCATTGTCGACAATATGAAAAACCTACTTAAAGGGTCTGTTGGATCATCCAACAGACCCTTTTTTATTGGCCTTACATTCTGGAGAAATTCTCTCAGAATATTCTGAATGCAGAAGCCGACTTTATAGTACTTTTGTATATCTGATTCTTATATATTTTAAATCAACTAATGAGAGATACTGAAATCCAACAGCTGATACAAGCAGAGACGACTAGACAAGTTAATGGTGTAGAGTTAATCGCTTCCGAAAACTATGCAAGTAAGGAGGTAATCGATGCAATGGCGAATGTCTTTACTAATAAATATGCTGAGGGCTATCCTGGCAAGCGGTATTATGGAGGATGTGATGTAGTAGATAAAGTAGAGTCTATAGCGATAGACCGACTGAAGAAACTCTTCGGAGCTGAGTATGCCAATGTGCAACCACACTCAGGAGCACAAGCCAATGCTGCTATTTTTTTAGCAACACTCCAAGCAGGAGATACTGTACTTGGATTTGACCTCTCTCACGGTGGCCACTTGTCACATGGATCGAGTGTCAATTTTTCGGGAAAAATCTACGATGCTCAGTTCTACGGTGTCGAAGAACAGTCTGGCCTTATAGATATGGATAAGGTAGCTGCTAAAGCAGAAGCCTGTCAACCTAAGTTGATTATCTGTGGTGCTTCAGCTTACTCTCAAGATTGGGATTATATAAGATTCAGAGCAATAGCTGATTCTGTAGGTGCACTATTACTAGCAGATATCTCTCATCCAGCTGGGATGATTGCAACCGGACTTCTTAATGATCCAGTACCTCACTGTCATATAGTAAGTACCACAACTCACAAGACGCTAAGAGGTCCTAGAGGTGGAGTCTTTATGATGGGAAAAGATTTTGAGAATCCTTGGGGAAGGACAACGCGAAAGGGTAGTCCGATTATGATGTCTAGTGTCTTGAATAGTGGTGTATTTCCAGGAATGCAAGGTGGTCCATTAGAGCATATCATTGCAGCTAAGGCGGTTGCCTTCAATGAAGCACTGTCTCCTGGATTTGCAACATATCAAAAACAAGTAAAGGCTAATGCAGATGCAATGGCAGATGCCTTTGTTGATCTTGGTTATAAGATTATCAGTGGCGGTACAGTTAATCACTTGATGTTACTAGATCTTAGACATAACCTAGATATCTCAGGAAAGGTGGCGGATGCTGCACTTGGTAGAGCTCATATCACAGTGAATAAAAACATGGTCCCATTTGATGACAAGTCACCATTCGTTACAAGTGGTATCCGAATTGGCAGTCCAGCAATTACAAGTAGGGGACTAGTCGAGGCAGATTGTGTCCAGATTGTAGAATGGGTCGACGCTGTTTTGAAGAATTCAGACAATGATTCTATGATTGCAGACATTGGAAAGCAAGTAGAAGCCAAGATGTCTAAGTATTCTATTTATCCTACTGTATAGCAGCAGTATAGACCTTTGAGACTAGTTGCACCTGTAGACAATACATGATCCTTTCAGATTATTGTCTTCTCCTGCATCAATATCAAATTCTATCTCAACTTCATCATCAGTTTTTGATATAATATTATACCAGCCACCGCTGCTAACGATTAAATTTTGGAAGATATCTGGATGGTGGAATATAACTGTGATGCCATCTCCAGTAGAATTGTCAAAGAATAAATCCCTTTGACCAAGCCCCAGACTTCTATCAACATCCAATCGTATATACGCATCATCTGAATTAGTCGTACATGAGTCAGTAACCATCGGCCCAGCATTGTCTATACGGATCGTATACTCGTCAAACTCATTTCCAAAGTCCACGACTCTTCCTGAACCGTAAGTGAAGTCGATACCTCTCACAACACCCGTCAATAGAGTTTCTTGTTCCATATCCATAGATGCATCGGCATCATCATCACACGAGATAAACGTAATAGCAAGGAGCAAGCAGAAAATCAGCTGAAATTTCATAATCGTAATTAATTTACCCCAATATATAAAGTTTTTGGTAGTTGAGATCATTATAGTTCTGTAGTTACTGGAATATTATACATAGCGGTAGGCCTTAATGATCACAGCATCATATTCCATCGTCTTAATAAATAAATTCAAAAAAAACTAGTGCTTACATAGCAAACGCATAAGGAAACTGTCCAGGGTACTTTTCATAAAACCCTTCTAGAAACACATTGCCTTTTGCTGACTTGAGTTGTGAGAGTAGTTGATCAACGGAGTTAATCGGATTGCCATTGAAGGTTTCGATGATATAGCCTGGCTCCATATTGGTATTGGCAATTTTTGTCCCATGTGATATAGAAACGACATAGACACCGTTTCTACCTAGTCTAGCTTCTTCTATTTGATCAAGGTCTCGTACTTCCATCCCTAAATCAGCAAACTCAGCATCTTTGCGGACAGCAATGAAGTCGGTGCTATTGAGTTGATTTCTTAGAGTAACTGTAGCCTGTTGAGCTCTACCATCTCTGATATAATGAATGATTGCCTGATCGCCTGGTCTTCTGATGGCAATCTGTTCATTGAAAGTAGCAGTTGATAAGATTCCTATTTGTTCTATGTGAGTGATGACATCTTCTTTTCTCAATCCAGCATCTGCAGCAGCACTTTCTTTCTCTACTAAGTGGATGAGTACTCCATTACTATTGGAGAGATTGAGTCTGTCTTGTGTGGCAGGGTCAATATCTAGAATATTTAGTCCGATCCAGCCTCTTTGGACAGCACCATACGTTAAGATATCATTAGTGATTTTCTGAACGATGTTACTTGGAATTGCGAAAGAAAATCCTTCATATTTTCCGCTAGAACTAAGAATAGCCGTGTTAATACCTATAAGCTCTTGGTTAGTATTAACTAGAGCTCCACCGCTATTACCAGGGTTGATCGCGGCATCAGTCTGTATAAAAGACTCAATCCCTTGTCTAGACAGAAAGTCTATATCTCTTCCTTTTGCACTGACTATACCAGCAGTAACTGTACTATTCAACTTGAATGGGTTACCAACGGCTAGTACCCATTCTCCTACTTGGATAGAATCAGAGTTACCAAAGATCAAGTAGGGTGCATTTGATTTTTCTATTTTTAGAACAGCGATGTCCGTTGACTTATCACTACCGATAAGCTTTGCGACATATTCAGTCCCATCGTTATCCATTACCTTGATTTTGTTGCCACCTTCTATGACGTGGAGGTTTGTCACAATATGGCCATTGCTGCTAATCATAACTCCGCTACCGCTAGTATTAGAATTTCCACCTCTTTTTGGTTTGTTGCCAGATGTTGTGGAGATTGATACCACAGCTGGTATACTTGATTTAGCAGAATTGATAAAGTCATTAGGCTTAGCGGAGTAGAAGTGTTCTCTTAAGTTACCCCCAAGATTCAAATCATTATTACTGACCGCGTATGAATAATTATCTGCTGATACTTCAGCTTGATGATTGGACATAAATGCGTGATAGCCAAGTATGGTAATGATACTTGTCAATATGCAGATGATAAATGTCGAAATAGTTGATTGCATAATCTATGAACAGAAAAATTCTACTAATTTGCTTAACGAAGGGTAAAATTAAGATAAAATTACATATTATGCATTATTGTAATAGGTAAAATGTTGATAAAGTGACAGTTAATAATGATGAATTTTGACAAATATCATGGTTGTGGTAACGATTTTGTTATGATTAATAACCTGGATGATCATCTTGGTGGCAGATTGGATAGTAAGCTAGTCAATTCTCTCTGTAGTAGACGGTATGGAATTGGAGCTGATGGTCTTATCTTATTATGTCAATCAGGAACTGAAGACTTCAAAATGATCTACTATAATGCTGATGGGAATGAAAGTACAATGTGTGGTAATGGTGGTCGATGTATTGTGGCATTTGCAAAAGCCTTAGGCGTGATCAATACCAAATGTACATTTGAAGCCATAGATGGTGTGCATTCTGCAGAAATATCCAAAGACGGGATCGTAAAACTGAATATGAGCGATGTAGATGGTATTTCTCTACAAGCAGATGACTTTGTCTTAAATACAGGATCACCGCATTATGTGAGGATGGTGCAAGATATCGAGCAATATGACGTCTTTGAGCAGGGTAGAGGTATCAGGAATTCTGATGCATTTGCTGCGGCGGGAATTAATGTCAACTTTGTTGAGAAGGTTGGAAGTCAATATCGTATCCGTACATATGAACGTGGTGTAGAAGCTGAGACTGATGCCTGTGGGACTGGAGTGACCGCAGCTGCTCTTGTGTTGAGCCAATATTATGACGCAGGTAGCTCTATCAACTTACAGACTAATGGAGGATTGCTCACGGTAACGATTGGCGAGAAAGATGGAGACGTATTCAAGGATATCTCGTTGATTGGTCCTGCTCAGAAAGTCTATACCGGTAGTGTAGAGATATAACTCTCTTACTGAATCTTTCCTCTTAAGATTGTGACATCCGTTGGGTTACTACCATAATAGTAAGGAATCTGATTGATATTAGTTACAGATTTTAGTATCTGAACATTTGCTTGCATACCTATATCAATACGTCCTAAGGTATCTTCTACTTCGATTGCAGCAGCGGCATTATAGGTTGTAGCGTTGAACGTTTCACTGGGTAACATTTGCATATAAATGCATCCGAGTGATTGGATAAAGTGCATACTTCCTGCGGGAGTAGATCCTGGGTTAAAATCACTAGCTAGAACAAGTCCAAGACCATAATCTATCATCTGACGAGCTTCACCGTAAGCTATTTTCAAAAAGAATGATGTACCTGGTAATAGAGTAGGAATGGTTGAGGATTCACTTAATGCCTTCCACTCCTCAGGTGTCGTACATTCTAGATGATCTACAGAGAGAGCACTATGTTGTATCCCTACTTGCACACCACCTGAGACATCTAGTTCGTTTGCATGGATTTTTGGTTTCAAGCCATACTCAGCGGCTGCAGTGAGAATCTGTGCCGTCTCTTCTACTGTATAGAATCCTTTATCACAGAATACATCACAGTAATCAGCGAGACTATGTTTGGCGATATGCGGTAGCATTTCATTGATAATTTTACTGATATATTGCTGTCTATCAGCCTTGTATGGGGTAGGGATTGCGTGAGCTCCTAAGAATGTTGCCTTGATATCTACATCCGTATTAAGGTTAAGTTCTTTGATCACTTCAAGCATTTTAATCTCGCTTTCTGTAGAAAGTCCGTAGCCACTTTTAATCTCAACAGCTCCAGTACCCATCTGAACCATTTGGTCTAAGCGGGCTTTTGCAGAAGCATAGAGATCTGCTTGATCGGTGTCTCTGAGTTTCTTGGCAGAGTTGAGAATACCACCTCCATTTTTTGCGATTTCTTCATATGAAGCACCCTCTATCCGCATCACAAATTCTTCATCTCTACTTGCGGCGAAGACAATGTGTGTATGGGTATCAATATAGGTAGGCATCACGATACCGCCCTCGGCATCTATCACTTTGGCATCTTGGATAGGGCAGGAGTCATCATTTCCGAATTTAGCAATCTTTCCGTCTTTAATATAGAGATATTGATTGCTTGCAGATTGCACAACGGCGAGAGCCTTACCCCTTTTGAAGGAATAAGGCTCTTGCGATAGGCCATACAAGGTTCCAATGTTTCTAATGACAATGTTTTTGGGATATTGTATCATAGAATTGGGTGTATGGTTAGTCAAGTGTCTAAAATAGTTTAGTGAATGATTGCAGACATATTAAAGTCTCTAATCAATATTTTCACAAATGAATCAGCTTCTTCGATAGTACCAAACTGTCCAAGTAATACTTTGTAATAAGTAGTACCATTATTGTAGTCTGCTAATACGATAATCGGCTCTAGGAATTGCTTTTTGATTGTTCTTACGTATTCAGATGCTTCTTGATAGTTGTCAAATGTGCCAACTTGAGCATTGAAGGTTCTATTTTCTCTTTCGAGTTTGTCTCTGTAGTTCTTGTATAATTCTTCAAGTTCTTCCTTTTCAGCAGATGGTTGTGCTGATCTTGACGGACTCTTATTAGGTGTATGACTTATGCCAGACACAGAGTTTTCAGAGTGGAACTTCAATAATGTGCTGAGTTTTCTTGCATCTAGGGTCTCTTCAATTCGCTCCACTAGCTCACCTTCTTTATTAAAGATCAGTAAAGTCGGTAGCAATTTGACGCCATACTTTTGCTTTAACTTGTAACCTTCTTGGTTATCTATATCTACCTTATAAGGTACATAATTACTACTCATTAGTTTTACTACTTCTGGGTCTCTGAATGTTGACTCTTCCATCCACTTGCATGGTGTACACCAGCTAGCGTAGAAGTCTACAAAGAATAACTTCCCTTCTCCTTTGGCCTTTACCTTAGCAGAATCAAAAGATCCATTATAGAATGTGACTGAAGTTTTAGGATCATAGTCCCTTAGTAACATGTCGTGTCCATTTGCGATTACTCCTGAAAACAGGATGACCGCGATTACCGTAAGTGATTGTTGCAAGTATCTCATGCTCGTTGTCTTTAATGATAAAAATCTCAACACCATACAAGGAGCAAAACATATGCCAATATTTCATAATATGTTTAAAGTTGTCTTATTTCTTAACATATGTAGGATTATGATTTTGTATCCGACTGATAGCTAATGACTTAGCAATAGATGATTTAACTTGAAAAATATTTTTGATTTTCTTGAGTAGACTAGAGTTTCACAACTGCACCTGATTTTATAAGGTTTAGAGGTGCTACATTGAGTTCGTAAGTCCAGATTTTAGATCTGACAAGTCTAAGAACTGGGTGATTTACAACTGCTAGCATCCTTCGTACTTGACGATTCTTACCTTCTGTAAGAGTTATGGATAACCAAGTCGTGGGGATAGTTCGTCTGACTCTTATTGGAGGGTTACGATCTGGTAGTATCGGTTCGTAACCTAGAATGGATACTAAGCAAGGTTGTGTCTGATGACTCTTTCCTTTTATTCTAATGGTGACTCCTGCGGCTATTTCCTCTATAGCTTCTTTACTGGGTTTTCCTTCCACTTGGATTAGGTAAGTCTTGGGTGACTTGTTCTTCGGATTGAGAAGTCTATTGTTTAGACTCTTATCATTCGTCAAGATGAGGAGTCCTTCACTATCTGCATCTAGCCTACCTACAGGATATACATCTGATTCAAAAGTATAATCTAGATCAGCTAATGTGATGTGGCTAGGTACTTCACGAGTAAATTGGCTTAGCATCCCATATGGCTTGTATATAATATACGTCGACATCTAAGCTTTATAGGAATTGTGACTACTGTTCCTTTTCTTGGATTGAACCATCTTCGATTAGATAAAATCCTTCTGCGGCTAATCTGACGATACGTTGTTTGTATAAATTGCCAACTGCCCTCTTGAAGACTTTTTTACTTATTTTAAATGTTTCCCTGATTTTTTCAGGATCTGACTTGTCAGTGAAAGGCAGGAAGCCATTATTCTCCTTTAATATATCCAGAACGTGCTGAGCATTACTCTCCATTGCAAGATGTCCTTGCTTTTGGATCACTAGATCTATTTTATTATCGTCTCTAATCTTCTGAATGAATCCTTTGAGTTGCAGTCCTCGATGAAGTGGTTGGAAAGTCGATGACTTATAAATGAGTCCAATATTCTCATTGTTGATGATCGCCATATAGCCAAGTGGGGATTCTCGATAGATAATCAGATCAACTTCTTCATCTTGTTTGACATTTATCTCTTCATTGTCCAAGATATTCTCCACTTGAGCTGAACCTACTAACCTTGAAGTCTCGGTATCTATATATAAGAATATCACATAAGTCTGACCAACTATCATCTCACTACTTCCTTGCTCCGCAAAAGGGACAAAGAGGTTTTTAGGAAGTCCCCAATCCATAAATACACCTACAGAAGTGATGTCCTTCACCTTTAATGGCGCAAAGCCGTGCAGTTGTACAGCTGGCTTGATCGTGGTTGCGATAAGTCTATCTTCAAAATCATGATAGATAAAGACCTCTATTTTATCTCCGATATTCAATCCTTCTGGAACATAGGCATTTGGGAGGAGAACTCCGCCTACATCTTGACCTTCTGGTCCAAGGTAGCACCCTTGTTCTTTGAATCGTAGAGCAGTTAATGTATTGTATTCACCTAGGTTCATCAGCTAATTAGGATTTTTTAGGTCGCTTACTGTAGTGTTTTTTGTTGTTTCTAGAGTTGGATTTGCCACGATTGTTTCTGCCTCCTCCGCTTCTATTACCGCCACTTCTATATCCGCCACGACCACCGCTACCTCCTTTAGGATTCCATTCGAGTGTATCGCCGATGTGGCTAGGGACTGGAAGCTTTTGTACTTTAGCTTCGATCAGCTTTTCGATTTTATCAAACTTGTACATATCATCTTGATTGACAAGTGTGAGTGCAACTCCAGTCGTATCAGCTCTTGCTGTACGACCTATTCTGTGGACGTAATCTTCGGCATCATTAGGTACGTCATAGTTGATGACCAAGTTGATGTCTTTGATATCTATACCTCTAGACAAGACATCAGTTGCGACAAGGACTCTTGTTGTCTTTGCCCTGAACTTGCGCAAGGCAAGCTCTCTGTCTTCTTGCTTGAGGTCAGACGAGACTGCTTGGACTTCGTATCCTTGGTTACTGATTGCCCTGACTATGTTGTTGACATTTTTCTTAGTCGAGGTGAAGATGATAATACTATGGTAAGCATCTTTATCTTTGATCAATTCTCTTATGAGTGCTGACTTAGCGTGATTGTCAACTAGATAAGCTGCTTGAAGGACTCCTTCAGCGGGTTTAGAAATAGCAATACTGATTTCACTATATTCTTTAAGGATAGTTTTTGCAAGCTTTCTAATCTTCGGTGGCATTGTTGCGCTGAAGAGTAGGGTCTGTCTTTTTTCAGGGATGTGACTAGCGATAAACTTAATATCATCAAAGAATCCCATATCCAACATACGATCTGCCTCATCTAAGATAAAGTGACTCACTTTGTCAAATTTGACATAACCCATATTCAGGTGAGAAATCAATTTACCAGGAGTAGCAACAACAACATCAACACCGGTTGACAACGCCTTTTTCTGTTCTACGAAACTATTACCATCTCCACCACCATATATCGCAATAGAACTGATGCCAGCAAAGTATGAAAACGCTTGTATTTGTCTTTCAATTTGAATCGCAAGTTCTCTTGTAGGTGCTACGACTAACGTAGAAGTATGGTTGCGGTCCATCCGAGATAGCACATCTAGTACTGGTAGAATAAATGCAGCAGTTTTTCCTGTACCTGTTTGGGCACAAGCAAGTAGATCTTTTTCCTCAAGAATAAGAGGGATTGCTTGTTCTTGGATTGGTGTTGCTGATTCAAAGCCCATATAAGAGAGCCCCTCAAGCAACACTTCACTCATACCTAATTCCTTAAATGTCATATATAGGGTGGATAATGTGTAATCTGACTAATGTCATATACCATAAAAGTACAGATAAACTATGACCTCCTCGCATCATACGTCATATCAATCTGATTGTCAGCTAAATAATTGTGATAAATAGTAGACTTGTCAATAGAGTTGCCTAAAATGGTAAGAGCCCAAATAATCTCAATACGACTACAATTACTACAATAACTAGGATTCTATAGGCCCAGATATTGGCCTTAGGAGAAGTAGAAGCAATCTGAGCAGCAAAGTATCCGCCTGTAGCCTGGCCGATTGCGATGATACCACCATACTTCCAATCTACCAATCCCTTCCAATGAAAGATAGCAAGCACCACCCCTGTATATGCGAAAACCACGAATATCTTTATTGCATTCGCTCTAATGAGGTCGTATTTGGCAATCAAAACTAAAGAAGCTAGATAAAAAATACCCATACCCATTTGGATAAATCCACCGTAGAATCCTAGTGCAAGAAAGATAGGAACTTGTAATCCAAGCGGCATTTTATACAACATATCAGCTTCCCTCATCCAGCGTTTAGGATTGACCAAAATGACAACTAACATAAAGAGCATCAGATACTTGAAAACGACTTCAAATTGAGCATTTGGAATGTTGATTGCTGCCCAAACACCTACAAATGCACCGATTACAGTTAAGATGATGATTGACCTACTTTCACTTAGGTTTAGCTTACCATTCTTGTAAAATACTAACGTTGACGTCGAAGACTGTAGCATAGCACCGACTCGATTGCTTCCATTGGCAACATTAGCGGGTAGTCCCAATACTTCTGTAAGAATACTTAGTGTAATTGCAGACCCATTTCCTGCAAATGTATTGATCACACCTGCAATGAACCCTCCAAATACTGCTATGACAATGTGCCATTCATTCATAATGACGAAGGTAAGGTTCAAGATAGTATCCTAAGTCAACTGCATTGATTTATGAATCCCCTTGTTTAATGAGATAAAGGTTTCAGTTCTCGCAATTCCATCAATATTTTGAATTTGCTCACTTAAGATTTCCATTAAATGGAGATTGTCTTTTGCTAAGATCTTAGCGAATATGCTATATGTGCCAGTTGTAAAATGTGCTTCTGTAATGTAGGGTACTTGTTCTAGCTGGGCTAAGACTTCTGGGTAATTCTTAGCTTTTTCTAGATATATCCCAATATAAGCGGTGGTCTTATAATCAATCAAGTTATAGTCAATCTGCGCTGTATAGGACTTGATGATTCCCAATTTTTCCATCTTGTTAATTCTCGCTTGTGTAGCCACATTGGAGATGTTTAACTGTGAAGCTATTTTAGTCGTACTAGCTCTACTATTACTCAATAAAGCATTTAAAATCTTAAGATCTGTTTCGTCTATCATTAATAATGTTAATTTAAATTGCTAAATTAGTTTAAATAATATATTTTTACTGCATCAAATTATTTAAAATATAAATATATGTGTGGAATCATAGGAATCTTTGACTTTAAGTCTCCAGTTGAAGAGATGAGAGCTCGTGCCTTAGATATGGCTAAAAAAATTAGGCACCGTGGTCCAGATTGGTCCGGTATTTACGTGAGTGAAAAGGCAGTACTTGCTCACGAACGTCTAGCTATTGTAGATCCGATATCAGGTGGACAACCACTGTATAGCACAGATGGTAGTGTCGTACTTGCAGTAAATGGTGAGATATATAATCACCAAGAACTCAAGAAAGAATTCGAAGGGATATATAAATTTAAGACAGAATCAGATTGTGAAGTCATCATTCCTCTTTATCAGAAATATGGAGCAGACTTTATTGATAAATTGACCGGTATGTTTGCGTTTGCACTTTATGATGCTGGTGAAAATACATATCTGATCAGCAGAGATCATATGGGTATCATTCCACTGTATCAAGGCACAGATAAAGGCGGTAATTACTACGTAGCTTCTGAGTTAAAATCTCTAGAAGGCGTCTGCAATGTTATTGAGGTCTTCTTACCTGGGCATTATAAGCTGGGTAAGAGTGATCTAGTCAAATGGTATGATAGAGACTGGATGCAATATGATGCGGTCAAGGATAATCCAGCCAATCCACAAGAACTAAAAGCGGCACTTGAAAAATCTGTAAAGACTCATTTAATGTCAGATGTGCCTTATGGAGTCCTGTTGTCAGGAGGGTTAGATTCTTCATTAACTGCTGCTATTGCAAAAATGTATGCTTCTAAAAGAATCGAATCAGAAGATAAGTCTGAAGCATGGTACCCAACTCTGCATTCATTTGCAATTGGCTTGGAAGGATCACCGGACTTAGCCGCCTCAAGAAAGGTTGCAGATCAGATAGGCACTGTACACCACGAAGTGACATTCACTATTCAAGAAGGGCTTGATGCAATCAAAGATGTTATATACCATCTAGAGACATATGATATTACGACTATCAGGGCATCTACTCCTATGTATCTATTATCTCGCGTCATCAAAAGTATGGGAATCAAAATGGTGCTTTCTGGCGAGGGTGCAGATGAGATCTTTGGTGGATATCTTTACTTTCATAAAGCTCCAAATGCTAAGGCCTTTCACGAAGAGTCGGTCAGAAAGTTATCTACCCTTTATCTGTATGATTGCTTGAGAGCTAATAAGTCACTCGCAGCTTGGGGTGTCGAAGGCAGGGTGCCTTTCTTGGATAAGGACTTTATGGACGTAGCGATGCGACTCAATCCTGAGGCAAAGATGTGTGGCAATGGAAAGATTGAAAAGCATATCCTCAGAGAAACATTTGAAGATTACCTTCCTCATGAAGTAGCCTGGAGACAAAAGGAACAATTCAGTGATGGTGTCGGATATGACTGGATTGATTCTCTTAAAGAATTGGTAGATGATACTGTAACTGATGTAGAAATGGAAACAGTCTCTCATCGATTCCCAATCAATCCACCCGCTACAAAAGAAGAATACTATTATCGAACGTTATTTGAAGAACATTTTCCATCGGATGCTTCGGCATCAACTGTGCCATCAGTACCTTCCATCGCCTGTAGTACTCCTGTAGCATTAGAATGGGATGCGTCATTCAAAAATCAGAATGAGCCATCAGGACGAGCAATCAAGATGATACACGATGATTCATATTAAGAATAACTCTCACATTATCAATCAGATTAATATTAAATAATTCCAAATATGTTAATTGCGTCAAACGAATTCTCATTCAGAGATAACGAATTCTCGACGAGATGTGTCGTATGTTCATATGCTGAGTATAAAAGTGATGTATAAAATAACTTTAGAGTATTGTTAGTTTTGGTTTTCTAGCAATGCAGACACCTTGATAAAGTAGACAAAGATTACAGTCCAAGTTTATTTTGGTTTATTAATAATATTTTAGTTACAAAGTCCAAGATGATTAATCTCCCAGAGGTTAATCATCTTTTTTTATATCTACACTATTTTTTAATGTGAGTAGTATACTCTTACTGGGAATTTGACAATTACATAATTTGGTATCGTATCAGAATTATACTTAACTTTGGTATATGATAAACACAATAACAGATCAAAATTGGTGGTGGTGCTTCCGTCCTTCAGGCAGAATCACGATCTAAGATTTGTTAATGTCAAATAGATATAACTGAAGGCTTATCGGATTCTCGATAAGCCTTTTTTTATTGAACATAATGATAATGAAGTATACAAATTACCAAATGCAATTGATGGCGGACTTAATAACTCCGTTGGGTGCCTACCTTAAGCTTAGAGATAATTATCCGATTGTCTTATTACTAGAAAGTTCTGACTACTCTTCTAAAGAGGATAGCAAGTCATTTTTGTGCTTTGATGTGTTGAAGACATTCAAGATGGAAGTTGATGATACTGTAAGTGTAGAAAGCAATTCAGCATCTGCGGTATCAGATATTGATACGTTCTTATCTCAATTTAATGGAGAAGGTATTTCTCAGTCAGATGGAGTATTTGGTTATACAGCATTTGATGCCATTGATGACTTGGATGATTTACCATTTGATCGATCTGAGAATCGAAGCGACTATCCACTTGTCAGGTATGACTTTTTTAGGTTTGTCATCATATTTGATCATTTTACTAATCGGTTGACTATTGAGGAGCACTGTCCAGTAGGCTCAGAATCCTCTATAGACGAAGTCGCGCGGTTACTTAAAATACAAGACTATCAGACCCATCCATTCAGCCTCACTGGATCAGAATCTTCAAATATGACTGATCTAGACTATAAGGGTCTTGTAACGAAAGCCAAGTCTCATTGCCAACGTGGAGATGTTTTTCAGATGGTGTTGTCAAGGCGATTCAAGCAAGAGTTTACTGGGGATGATATCAACGTTTACAGAGCACTAAGATCAATAAATCCAAGTCCATACTTGTTTTACTTTGACTATGGTTCATATAAGATATTTGGTTCATCGCCCGAGGCACAACTCAAGGTAGAAGATGGAGTTGCCGAGATTCACCCAATTGCAGGTACATTTAGGCGAACACTCGATCCAGTAAGAGATGCAGAACTTGCTATTGAACTTAGCAATGACCCAAAAGAATCAGCAGAGCATGTGATGCTAGTTGATTTGGCTCGTAATGATTTGAGTAAAAATTGTCAAGATGTTGAGGTCACAGCGTATAAGCAAGTCCAGTATTTCAGCCATGTGATTCATTTGACTTCTGTAGTTAAGGGCAAGATCAAAGATGGTGTCTCTGGCTATCAAATATTCGCTGATACATTTCCAGCTGGAACACTCTCAGGAGCACCCAAGTACAAGGCAATGGAACTCATTCGATTATATGAACCAACTCCTCGAGGATGCTATGGAGGAGGAATAGGGATGATAGGGTTTGACGGAAATTTCAATCACGCGATTATCATCAGATCATTTTTATCTCAGAATAATCAATTGACTTACCAAGCGGGTGCAGGGCTAGTCATTTCCTCCAATGAACAAAGCGAAATGGAAGAAGTACGTAATAAGCTTGCAGCATTAAATAAAGCATTAGAACTAGCTCAAACAATCTAACCTATGGATAGAATAGTATTAATAGACAACTATGACTCATTTACTTATAATCTTGTTCACTTATTCTACGAAGTGCTAGGATATGAGATTACTGTAGTCAAAAATGATCAAGTCACAGTAGCTTCACTAGCAGAGTATGACAAGATTATTTTATCTCCTGGTCCAGGCATACCTGATGAAGCAGGAATCACCAAAGCGGTAATAGCTGAGTACGCTGGGAAGAAACCTATCCTTGGTGTTTGCCTTGGGCTACAATCCATTGCAGAAGTATTTGGCGCTAAGCTCAAGAATCTTCCGCAAGTTTATCATGGAATCCAGACAAGTATTCAATTGACTGAGAATACTTCAATTCTTTACAGTGGTATTGAAGAAGAAATACAAGTAGGCCGTTATCATTCCTGGGCGATAGATGAAAGCACTGTTCCAGAGATGATTACAGTTACAAGCGTAGACGCGACAGGTGAGATTATGTCCATCGAGCATCGAGAGTACCCAATCTATGGAGTCCAATATCACCCCGAGTCAATCTTGACACCGATGGGGAAGCAGATCATTTCTAACTTCTTATCCCACAACTCATAATCATAATGAAGGCCATACTGAACCAACTGTTTAACCATCAAAAACTGACTCGAGATCAGGCGAAAGATGTTCTGATTAATATGAGTAAAGGAGAATATAATCCAAGCCAGATTGCTGCATTTATTAGTGTGTATTTGATGCGGACTATATCAGTAGAAGAGTTAGATGGCTTCAGAGAAGCATTGCTTGAGCTTTGTATTCCAGTAGATCTAGAAGGAGTTGAAAGCATTGACGTATGTGGTACTGGCGGAGATGGAAAGAATACCTTTAATATCTCTACTGCTACGGCATTTGTATTAGCTGGAGCAGGCTATAAAGTATCCAAACACGGTAACTATGGAGTATCATCAGTATGTGGATCAAGTAATGTGTTGGAGTCTTTGGGATATGCATTTACAACTGATATTGATCAACTCAAACGAGAACTAGACAACACAAATATCTGCTTCTTTCATGCTCCGTTATTTCACCCAGCATTAGCTTCAGTAGGGCCGATCCGAAGAGACTTACGGGTGAAAACATTCTTTAATCTTCTAGGTCCATTAGTTAACCCATGTCAGCCAACACATCAGTTAGTTGGAGTGTTTAGTTTGAAGATTTTAAAGTTGTATCAATACTTACTTCAGCAAAGTAACAGGCAGTATACAGTAGTTCACGCTATCGACGGCTATGATGAAGTATCTCTGACTGGAGATACAAAGTTGATTCAAAATGGAGCCGAGAAGTTAGTTGATCCAGCCTATTTTACGTCAAGTGAATTGAGCCAAGAATCAATTTTTGGTGGAGATGATGTTGAGTCTGCAGCGAAAATATTTGTCAATGTCCTAATGGGAAATGGAACAGAAGCACAGAATGCAGTAGTCAAAGCAAATGCAGGTCTTGCTATCCAAACCTTTAAACCTGAGCAGGTTATTGGGGATTGTGTTGCTGAAGCAGAGGAAGCCTTACTTGCTGGTAAAGGTATCAAGACACTAGAACAATTAATCGCAATGAATTAATCAAGATGCATATTCTAGATACTATAGTTGCACATAAAAACAAAGAAGTCGAAGGGCGGAAATTTAAAACTCCGCAGTTGGAGTTAGTCCGAAAGTGGGAGTATCAGCCAAGATCAATGCGACAGCATATACTCGATGGTAGTGGTGTGATAGCCGAATTTAAAAGGAGATCACCAAGTAAGCCGACGATCAATCTTGATGCTGTAGTTGAGAAGGTGACACCTGACTATGAGCATGGAGGCGCATCAGGAATATCTGTGTTGACAGATGCCCATTTTTTTGGAGGAAGCGATGAAGATATTCAAGCTGCAAGAAAAGTTAATCAGATACCATTATTGAGAAAGGACTTTATCATTGATCCTTACCAGATTTACGAAGCTAGACATCTTGGAGCTGATTGTATATTGTTAATCGCAAGAATATTGAATGCCAATCAGATTACTCACTTTGTAGATATTGCTCACTCACTCAATCTTGAAGTATTGATTGAAGTGCATAATCCAGAAGAGTTAGAAAAAGTGAAAGTAATGCCAGATTTGATAGGTATCAATAATCGTAATCTTGACACATTTGAAGTTGACTACCAACAGTCGATTGACTTGATCAGTCAACTGCCAAGTGACTTATGTAAGATTGCTGAAAGTGGAATAACTAGTGTAGAAGTGATGTGTGATCTTGCGGCAGCAGGATTTGATGGCTTCTTAATCGGTGAGAAATTTATGGCAACAAACGATCCTGGACAAGCTTGTGCAGAAATGATTTCTAATTATCTGAAATAAAGAAATAGGAAAACCTATTGGTCAAACATAAAGGTGTTAGACCCATAATAAGTATCAGTATCTCTGGCGGTAAATTCAAAGTTAAAGACTGCTGATTCTTGTCCGTAGATAGTAGCTAGCGAACTTATATTAGAGTCTAGACCTAGTAGGAGAAATTCTTCTGTAGTTGATAGGAATATTCTTTGATCATTAAGGACAGGACCTGCATCGATTCCTAAGGCAAGCAGATTGGTGCCGGCGTTGATCAAGACACTGTTGTTAATCAATATGTCGCTGTCACTAGTGACTTTAGTATTTGTGATGCTGAAAGAATAAGGATTATTTGGACAGTCAGGATTCTGTGTAAACTCAACTGGAATCAGGAAGGCTTGAGATTCTCCTTTTATAAATGTTGAGCAATTTTCAGGAAGGTCAACTGAGTCAAAACAGATAAGCATCTCGTTGCTCACGTTCATTATCTCAGGTGTAAAATCATCACAGTCATTGCCACAAGCAGAGGCTAGAATTGTAATAGTTAAAAATAGAATAGCAATTTTCATAAATGTAAATCCAATGATTATCAAAGTGTGTGGACTAAAAATACAACAAAATTTGGATGCTGTGATCGATACTGGTATACAAATGGTCGGATTCAACTACTATCCAAAATCTAAGCGATACCTTGATTGCACATTGAATATTGCTGATTCTAAAGTCAAGAGGATAGGGGTCTTTGTCAATGCAGATATCGCAAATATTGAATCTTTGGTCAATCGGGACAAGCTAGACTATGCACAATTACACGGAGATGAATCTGTACCAGTTTGTCAAGCCGTCCGCAGATTTACCAAAGTCATAAAAGTCTTCAGAGTTAATGAAGAATTTGATTTTTCACAAGTAGCAGACTATGAGTTTTGTGACTTATTTTTATTTGACACTTATACAAGCGATTATGGAGGATCTGGAATTGCATTTGACTGGCAGTCCTTGAGTGCTTACACAGGTGAGACACCCTTTTTATTGAGTGGTGGCATCGGACCGCACTCGATAGCAGCGTTGAATGAATTTCATCATCCTAAGTATTTCGGGATTGATATCAATAGTAGATTTGAACTGAGTCCAGGAAAGAAGGATGTAGCATTAATTCAATCATTTATCACTGAACTCAATAGAACACCCAATAAATAATATATGACTTATCAAGTAGACACAAATGGATTTTACGGCAAGTTTGGAGGGGCATTTATACCTGAGATGCTCTATAGTAATATAGATTATCTACAGAAAAACTATCGACAGATTGCAGAGCTAGATAATTTTAAGAAGGACTTTGATGACCTACTTCGGGACTATGTTGGTCGTCCATCACCTTTGTATTTTGCTCCTAGGCTATCTCAAAAATATGGAGGTAAGATTTATCTCAAAAGAGAAGATCTAAACCACACAGGTAGTCATAAGATTAATAATACCATAGGTCAAATTCTGTTGGCTAAGCACATTGGAAAGACTCGGATAATTGCCGAGACTGGGGCTGGTCAGCATGGTGTCGCTACTGCCACAGTCTGTGCATTGATGGGTATGGAGTGCCTTGTGTATATGGGGGCTCATGATATTAAGCGTCAAGCGCCAAATGTAGCAAGGATGAAAATGCTTGGTGCAACTGTAATACCAGCTACTAGTGGAAGTCAGACATTGAAAGATGCAACCAACGAGGCAATTCGAGATTGGATAAATCATCCAGAAGAGACACATTATATCATTGGATCAGTAGTGGGACCTCATCCGTATCCTGATATGGTGGCGAGATTTCAATCAGTCATAAGTGAAGAAGTGAGATGGCAACTGAAGGAAAAAACAGGAAGTGAACTTCCAGACTATGTCGTTGCTTGTGTGGGCGGTGGTAGTAATGCAGCCGGTATTATCTATCACTACCTGGATGATCCTAGTGTCAAGATTGTACTTTCAGAAGCAGCAGGGAAGGGGATTGAATCTGGCGAATCCGCAGCGACGAGTGTACTGGGATCTATTGGTGTCATCCATGGTAGCAAGACTATGTTGATGCAGACAGAGGATGGTCAGATCATTGAACCATATTCTTTATCGGCAGGTTTGGATTATCCAGGTATTGGTCCAATGCATGCTCACTTGATAGACACAGGTAGAGCACAGGTCTACTCCGCTACAGATCAAGAAGCCTTGGATGCTGCTTATGAGTTGAGTGCTATAGAAGGTATCATTCCTGCACTTGAGACTGCTCATGGATTGGCGATATTGGGTAAGATGGATCTAAAGTCAGAGGAGGTTGTGGTGATCAACTTGTCTGGAAGAGGCGACAAAGATCTAGCAACATTTATCGAGAACCATCCTGACATAGACTAGAGTCAAAAAGTGAAAATTTAAGCTAGCGATTACAGTCAACTAATCATTCTACTCCATAATATAGGTAGGTTTTCGTCGATTTTAGTTTGTTATTATGAGTCATTCTGCTAATTTAGACTCGACTTAGACTAAAATTATAAACAAAATTAAAGTAAAATGAAAAAGTTAATGCTAACCGCAATATGCGGATGTTTGATTCTGATGGCCTTCGGACAACGAGTTGATATTGATAACAAACGTATGTCGGTAGAGTTTGCCAAATGCCCAACTCATTACGTACCAGAAGATCAACGAACTTTTGTTGTCGAGCTAGTCGGCTCATCAGGAATTGATCCAGAATTCTTTTATGATCAAATATTTATCAACGGATGGGAACAAGTAGATGAAGACGCTAATGCTAAGATTAAAGTAAGCGCAGGGAGTGTTGGTCTTACAGATCCTCAAGAAGTCAAAAGAGTTGACGAGAAAAAAGACAAAGAAGGAAACGTAACGAGCAGAACGAACTATTATAAATGGACACAAGGAGGAGTTGGGAAAGCTGCTGGATATGTATATGGTCCTGAAAACAAAATGGCAATAAGTAAGTGGGAGAAAAAGCAAGCAGCGAAAGCTGCAGAAGAAGCTGCTGAAAAGAAAGAAGAAGTAAATTCAAATCCATTTTTGTCAGGTACATCTGCTGGAGAAGAATTGGAAGATGCTGCTGAAGGATCTGATCGTATCGCATTTGGTGACTTGACAAGAACCTATAGTTATGAGACGAGTGAATACACATCTTCTACTAAGGCTAGAACAGCTCTATTGAATTTGACTAACAGCAAGTTATCTGCTTTTAGAGCTGATTATCCTAATGACCTTGTCAATTCGACTAATAACTTCATTAATGGTGTCTATGGCTTTAGCAAAGGATCAGACTATGTGAAATTTAAGGTGTTGGACTCTAAGAAGCATCCAGAGAACGAAATGTATAATCAAGCAACTGATGCAATGTTCAAAATCTTAGAAACTAAGAAATGGAATGAACCAATGGAATCTTTAGTCTCTGACTTAGCTCCTATCATCGAATATTTTGAAGGTGTAAAAGGGAAGTATAGCAGTGATGATAAGCAAGATGTGAAACTTAAATCTGCGACGATGTGGAATCTTGCTACACTTTACTATTACCTCGATATGCCAGATAAGACTACAGCTATTGGTCAAGAATTCGTAAGATGGGGTGAAGACGAGAAAGATGGAGAAGAGTTTATCGAGATGGGAGACTCTCTTACTGAATTACTCTCTTTTCATAATATCACCCAGAGGTGCTATGTAAGGTAAGTCTTCAAAGAAAAGATAAATTTGAGTAAACAAGAGGGTAGTAATCACTGATTATTGCCCTTTTTTCTTTTAGTATCAAGTCTTCAATAAGCACTGAAGTTGACCGCTTAGTTCATATTTATTCCCTACTTTAGCTATTGCTCAATAAGTCTATTTTGTAACTACACCTAACACAACCACAATGGGAAGAGTACTATTGATAGTGATGATATTCACTTTTCTTATGCCTTACAGTGAGATCAATGCACAACGATCTAAAAAGAAAAATTCTCAAACTAATTCTAGTGTAACTTCTCCACTGGATGACCTAAATATCTCAGCGCTTAAGTTTCGTTCGGTTGGGCCATCTAAGACTTCAGGTCGAATATCAGACCTCGCGATAGATCCAGACAATCCCTCCACTTACTATGTTGCGGTGTCTTCTGGTGGTGTGTGGAAAACTGTCAATGCAGGAACAACTTTTACACCTATTTTTGATAGTCAGGCTTCTTATAGTACAGGATGTGTCACTCTTGATCCTAATGACAAAAATGTTGTTTGGGTAGGAAGTGGTGAGAATAATAATCAACGATCAGTAGCCTACGGTGATGGTATCTACAAGTCTATAGATGGTGGTAGTACATGGAAGAATATGGGACTCAAGACTTCAGAGCATATCTCCAAGATTATTGTACATCCAGATAACTCTGATGTGGTATGGGTAGCGGCAGTTGGGCCACTCTGGAATAGTGGTGGTGATAGAGGAGTATATATGACAACTGATGGTGGTTCTACATGGAAGGCTGTTTTGACAATTGATAAATACACTGGTATTGCAGATATGATTATTGATCCGAGTAATCCTGATATTTTATATGCAGCTGCTCACCAAAGAGCAAGACATGTATTCACATATATTGGTGGTGGTCCAGGGAGTAGTATCTATAAGTCAGTAGATGGTGGAAAGACATGGAATGAGACTAACAATGGATTACCTGGAGGTGATCTAGGTAGAATTGGACTGTCAGTCTCACCAGCTGATCCCAATAAGGTCTATGCAATTGTTGAAGCGCAAGATGATAAAAGTGGAGTCTATCGTACAGTAGATGGTGGTGCCACTTGGGAGAAAAGAGGAGGGCATGTTACGAGTGGAAATTACTATCAAGAAATAATTTCTGATCCAGTCAATCCAGATGTCATTTACTCCATGGATACTTGGATGAGTATGAGTACTGATGGAGGAAAGTCATTTAACCGAGTTAAAGAATTGACGAAGCATGTAGACAGTCACTGTATTTGGGTTGACCCAAATAACACTCAGCACTGGCTAGTTGGATGTGATGGAGGAATCTACGAAACTTGGGATGCATCGGCGACTTGGGACTACAAGGCGAACCTTCCAATTACGCAGTTTTATAAAGTTTCAGTGGATAATGACGAACCATTTTATAACATCTATGGAGGTACACAAGATAATAACAGTATGGGTGGTCCATCTAGGACTTCTACAGCTCACGGCATAGTCAACAGTGACTGGTATATTACTCATGGTGGAGATGGGTTTGAGACACAGGTCGATCCGGAAAATCCAGATATCGTCTACTCTCAATCACAATATGGAGTCTTAGTTCGATATGATCGCAAGAGTGGAGAAGAAGTCGGTATCCAACCAAAAGAACGAAAGGCAGAAGATAGCTATCGATGGAATTGGGATGCACCGTTGCAGGCGAGTAGTCACGTTTCAGGGAGGATTTACTTTGCAGCAAATAAAGTGTTCCGTTCTGATGATTACGGAAATTCATGGGAAGTACTAAGTGATGATCTGACTCAGCAGATTAATAGGAATGAACTCAGAATAATGGATAAGGTATGGGGTATAGAAACGATAGCCAAAAATCGTTCAACATCACCTTATGGGACTTTAGTAGCACTATCTGAATCAACATTGGATAAGGACTTAATCGTAGTAGGTTCTGATGATGGACTCATTCACGTCACGACTGATGGTGGTAGTAATTGGAAGAAGATCAGTAGTATTTCAGGCGTCCCAAACAACTCTTACATTAATGCAGTCTATTGTTCTAAGCATGATGAGAATGTCATATTTGCAGCAATTAACCATCACAAGTATGGAGACTTCAAACCCTACTTAGTCAAGTCAATTAATAAGGGTCAAACTTGGCAGTTAATCAGTGGTAACTTGCCAGACAGAGGTTCTGTCTATGCGATAGAGCAAGATCATGTTGATCCTGATTTACTCTTTTGTGGGACAGAATTTGGTGTATTCTTTAGTCCTAATGGAGGACAACGATGGAGACAGTTGAAGGCGGGTGTGCCGACTATTGCTGTAAGAGATTTAGCAATTCAAGAACGAGAAAATGACCTTGTGTTGGGGACTTTTGGAAGAGGATTTTATGTCTTAGACGACTATTCGTTACTTAGAGAAGTTGGTAATGGTCAGATGGCAGATGAAGCTCAGATTTTTGCAGCAAGACCAACACTTCAGTATGAGCAATCCAATCCGATGGGTTTATCGGGTAAATCATTTCAAGGTGATAGTTTTTATTCGGGAGATGATCTGGAGCCAGTGGCATTGATTGACTACTACTATCCCACTAAGGAAGAATCACTTGAAGCAAAACGTAAATCTGAAAGTAAGAATAAGACAGGTAAGGATGATCCATATCCAACATATGAAGAGCTTCAAGAAGAAAAAGATGAGTATTCTCCAGAACTTCTATTTACGATCACTGACGCCAATGGAGAAGTCGTCAGGAAACTTGCAGCTCCTGCAAAGCAGGGAATCCATAGACTTCAGTGGGACCTACGCTATGCATCTAAGCGTCCAATCAGTATCAATAGACCTAAGCATTTTAATCCTTATGCCGGTCGTGATGAGGGGATACTAGTTTCTCCAGGAAATTATACGGTTACAATGGAGAAGGTAATTGGTAGTGAATTTGAAGCTATTTCTGAACCAATGACATTTGAAGTTAAACGTATAGATAATGCAGTAATGCCAGTAACAGATACAGCGGCTAAGTTGAAGTTTCAGCAGGATGTCACTGAGCTATCTCGAAAGATTCAAGGAGCAGGTAAGATGATCTCTGAGATAGATAATAAACTCAAATATATCAAAGTCGCTATCGAAAAAGTAGAAACTCCGAATAATGGATTATATGCTGACTACGATAATATTAAGAAAGATATGAAGAAGGTTAGGAATGCTCTATATGGAGATAATCTTAAGTCATTACTTGATATTGATCAGCCACCTTCTCCCGCATCAAGAATTGGATGGATTCAATATGAGCAAGGAAATTCTACTTCTGATCCTACCGAGACTCATCGAATGAGTTACAGTATCGCAGAAGAAGAATTTGGGCCAATATTAGATGTGCTAGTCAAGGTTGCTAAAGAAGATCTTGATGCACTTGAGCAAAAACTTGAAGATGCTGATGCACCATATACTCCAGGAAGAGCGATTAAGATGATTGATTAAACACAGATGAATATTAGAGAAATATCTTTATCTGAAATATTCTCGCCGGATATCATCATATAAGTCATCAAGTAGTTCGTCTTGAATTTCTTCTTCGACATCACAGTCGTCTCTAAATGCAGATTGGTTTAGAAATTGAGATGGGATAGCACGTTGATCTCCACTTGTCTCATAGTATTCACAATCTTCAAAGTCATCAGCTGAGAATCTTTCATTTCTAAATTCGCAGTCACCGTTTCTGCTCAGCCATTCGACATCTGCATACCATTCTCCTGTGACCCTAGTACGGTAGGTGATTACACTTCCATAGACTGTTTCATATTTGGGAATTTGGATAGTATTTCCAGAGGTATCTACTTGTGTTGTATAACCATTTTGTACTTCTTCGGAGTACTGTTGAGTATCCCTATTTTGTCTCACATCATAATCGATATCTGACAAAGAAATTTGCATTAAGCAATCATAATCTTGATCTATACCATCATAGGTAATGTCATACCACTTTGTTGAGATTCTTTCAAGATCGTCAAAGGTATTGTCAATGTCCCAATTATTGGAGAATCCCCAACGTTGTTCAGCCTTCACATTAATCTTGATGACTCCAGCTTCATACATTGTTTCTTTTAAAGTCTTCAGATCTGGTGACTCTCCTCCGTAATATTCAAATTTCTCTAAGTTTTCAAAAGCTGATTGTGCATAGACTTTCTGTTCCGTGCTTTCATAATTGTCAATATCCTCTTGACTATATGCCCAGTATGAGTCAACAATATTGAGTCTGACTGACTCTTGATCAGCGTTGATATCAGCCATTTTATTAGCGTAATCTCCGCTAAGCCAAGTTTTACCACTCTGGTACTGGTTACTAAGTTGGCTATATTCTTCGTAAGCTTCTACGGCATATTTGATATCTGGATTTACAAGGAGTACTTCTACTTGTTCTTCTGTAGACTTGACAGATTCATTGAATGCTTTAAGCAGGACAGACTTGTTTTCGCGTTTGTTTTTTCCTTTTTCTAAGCCTGATAATGCCTTATCAAATGCCTTGTCATACTTGCCACTCGTCAATAACTTTGATGGAGAACCACATGATAGTATGATACAAAATGCCACCAAGAACAACAATGAATTTCTAGCTTTCATTCTATGTAATTTAGAATCTAAGATAATAGAAGTCAAGAAAAAGTGGTGATACAGCTTGTAGGAGTAGTGGAGAGTTACCCTAATTTCAATGCTTTGGATAATTGAAGTAGAGTGATGTTACTTTAATTTTTTCCAATAGATAACTTTATCATCACCTTTACTCCAGAAGTCTCTAATGACGGCTTCTTTGTGATATCCGAGATTTTCATAGAACTCTCGGCTTGACTTGAAATCGTCAATACTAGAGGTCTCAACAATGAGAATTCTATGGTTATGTAGTTTCAAGTGGTCTTCGATAAAAGCTATCATCCGAGTACCTGTCCCTTTAGATTGGGTATCGCTTTTTACTCCGAGGGCATAAAGGTTATAAGTGCCTTCTGCAAGCGTTTCTGGAGCACAGTATCCGATAGAGATAGGTCTGTCGTTTTCAATTTCAGTAAACCAGATGTCTTCATTTTCTGGATTATTTAGATAACCAGATATCATCTCATCTAACATTTCTGATGGAAAGAGATTGATAGAATCCAGTATGTGTTTTAGTTCAGGAATGTCTGATTCTTGGACTAGCCTAATCTTGTTCATATATTCTATTTTGCATATAGTTCTGAACTCAAATAGCGATCTCCACGATCGCAAGCGATGAAGACGATTAATCCAGAATCTAACTCTGAGGCGATACGCTTAGCGATTGTGAATGCTCCGCCAGTACTCTCACCAGCAAAGATGCCTTCTATAGAAGCAAGGTCTCTGCTTGATGCTGTAGCATCTGATTTATTGACAAATCTAATGTCGTCAACTCGATCTGGTTCATATATACCTGGAAGAAATTCTGGTGACCATTTTCTGATTCCTGGGATACGAGTACCTTCTTCAGGTTGGACACCGATGATATTGATATTCTGGTTTTTCTCCTTTAGGTAAGTAGAGGTTCCAGTGATTGTACCTGTTGTCCCCATTGTAGAAACAAAGTGAGTAATCTGACCATCTGTATCCTTCCAGATCTCTGGCCCCGTGGTCAAGATATGTGCTTGTTTATTCTGAGGATTATTGAATTGGTCCAAGATTATATATCCGTGTTTAGCAGATTGCTCAGCTGCGTATTCTCTAGAATATTCTATCGTTTTTGCCCTAGGAGTGAGGATGACTTCAGCACCGTAAGCTTTCATGGTATTCACTCTTTCAGGAGTTGCACCTTCTGGCATCACAAGTTTGATATTGATGTCAAATGCCGCTGCAATCATTGCTAATGCAATACCAGTATTGCCACTAGTAGCCTCTATCAATGTATCTCCTTTGGCTAATTGCCCAGTTGACATCGCATGCGAAATCATCTGGTAAGCTGCTCGATCCTTTACACTTCCACCTGGGTTGTTACCCTCAAGTTTCGCATAGAGCTTGACATTTGGGTTTGGATTGAGTTTTTTGATTTCTACAAGCGGTGTATTGCCGATAAGTTTATCGATCCCCATTGAGTTGGTATTTACGTAATTTCAAGTTGTTTGGATAAGGTTGTTCCATCGTAGATTACCTTGGAGTTGGGTGGTACCGAACTCGTTATCCAGACATTACCGCCGATGATACTATTCTCACCGATAATTGTGTTGCCTCCTAGAATCGTTGCTTGAGCATAGATCACTACATTGTCCTCTATAGTAGGATGCCTTTTTGCTTTGCTCTTATCCTTGGGAATACTGAGTGCTCCGAGGGTCACGCCTTGATAGATCTTGACATTGTCACCGATGACACAGGTCTCACCAATGACGACACCAGTACCATGGTCAATACAGATCGATTCTCCGATTGTAGCACCAGGATGAATGTCAATACCTGTGTAAGAGTGTGAGTATTCCGTAATAATTCTTGGGATAAGCGGGACCTCTAGCTGATAAAGAACATTCGCTATTCGGTAACTTGCTATGCCGTGAAATCCTGGATAGGCGATGACTACCTCTAGGATTGTTGCTGCTGCTGGGTCTCCATCATATAAGGCCTCTATGTCTTTGTCTAACTTCTTATGAATCTCTGGCAATGCTTCAACAAACTGCTTGCTAACTATATCAGCGTCGAGACAGCAGTCTGCAATATTTCCAACCATCAAGTCATACATTGGCTTTTCTAGGTGGCAGTATTGATGGCTAGTTGGCTTGACTTGTCCTAGTCGACTAGGGTAGAGCACATCAAGAGTGAGTTCTACAAAATGTTCAATTTTTTGACGATAGTTCATCGCTGTCAATGTTTAGGGTGCTTATTGCAATGTATGACATTTACCTATGAGTATCAAAGAGATTTGTTTTAACTCGGGTAAATAATAAAAACAGTACATCTGTAACGTGAATAAGGAAGTTATTGTCTATCCTTTCTCATCATAAAGCACCAAATCTCATACCAAAGACCAAGATTGATAAAGAGCGACTTTCATGTCTATTTTTCTTTATAAGCAATCAATGCCTTACTGAGGATGTCAATAGCAATGGTCAAATCTTCTTTATTCAGAATGTAGGCGATGCGTACCTCTGACTTGCCCAATGACTTATTGAAGTAAAATCCATTCGCTGGAGCTAACATTAATGTGCTTTTATTCACTCTAAAATCTGTCAATAGCCATCGACAAAAATCCTCAGCATCATCGACTGGTAGAGCGGCTATATTATAGAATGCTGCCTTTGGTTTGTAGCATGTTACACCTTCGATTTCGCTCAGTGCATTAAAGAGAATTTCTCTTCGCTTTTGATATGTTTGGATAGCTGATTGGATGTAATGATCCGTACCAGCGTAGCAAGCTAGTGCCAATTTTTGACCGTGAAATGGTGGACACAACCGGAGTTGGGCATATTTCAGCACACTCGACTTGACAGCTGCATTCTTAGTAATCAAGCAACCTACTCTTGCACCGCATGCAGAAAACACCTTTGATATAGAGTCAATAACTATCACGTGATCTTCTATTTGCGGAAGCGAGAGTACTGATGTAAACTCTCCGTCATACACAAATTCTTTATACACCTCATCTACGATTAGAAATAGGTCGTACTTTTTGACTAGATCGGATAATGCTTGTAACTGGGCTTTATCGTAGAGTTGCCCCGTTGGATTACCAGGGTTGCAGAGAAAGATTGCTTTTGTCTTGTCAGTAATGATTTGCTCAAATTCTTCAATGGTTGGCAGTGTGAATTGCGTATCTATTGTACTCGTAATGGGTACGATATCCACTCCACTCATTGCTGAGAACCCAATATAGTTGGCATAGAAAGGTTCGGGGATGATCACTTGGCTTCCATGATCTAGGCAGCTCATCATTGTAAATAGAATCGCTTCAGAAGCACCTGTTGTGACTAGTACATCCTCAGATGTCAATCCACCATCAAACTTTTGATAATAGTCTGCAATCGCAGTTCTCAACTCTGGAAGACCTTCTGAAGGTCCATAACCGATGATAGGTTCATCGTCGGCAGCTAGGTATCGCCTTGCGGCTAATGGTGTTTCGATATCTGGCTGACCAATGTTGAGATGATAGATATGTACCCCATCATTCTTAGCCTGTCGTGCATAGGGTAGAAGGCTCCTGATTGGAGATGCACCTATTTGCATTCCACGATTTGAAGTTGTCGGCATAATTGCTGGGATGAATTAACTAAAAATGATTTATGATTGTCTAACGGGTCGCAAATGTATACAAGTTGACTCACTCCAATAGCATCAAACGGTATATCATACTGTCACCAATAAAAAATCAACGTACCTTGCTAACCAAATAGACATTACGACTCATTATGGATATTACATTTGAAAAGAACAAGGATGAGATAAGCCTCCAATTGTCCAAGTTAACTCGGATAAAAGATCGAATTTCAAAGGGTGGTGGACAGAAGAAAATCGATAAACAACATGCTAAAGGCAAACTAACCGCCAGAGAACGTATTAACTTTCTTCTAGACGATGATACTCCGCAATTGGAGATTGGACATTTAGCAGGATATGAGATGTATGAAGAGCATGGAGGATGTCCAGCTGGTGGTGTTGTTGTTGTGATTGGGTACGTAAGTGATGTGCAGTGTATTGTCGTTGCTAATGATGCCACTGTAAAGGCAGGTGCTTGGTTTCCCATTACAGGTAAGAAGAATCTCAGAGCCCAAGAAATCTCAATTGAAAATAGATTGCCTATCATCTATCTCGTAGATAGTGCAGGTGTTTATCTCCCTATGCAAGATGAAATATTTCCAGATAAGGAGCACTTCGGTCGCATCTTTCGGAATAATGCCGTGATGTCTAGTATGGGTATCTCACAGATTGCTGCTGTCATGGGTAGCTGTGTAGCTGGAGGAGCATATCTTCCAATCATGTCTGATGAGGCATTGATTGTAAAAGGTACAGGCAGTATCTATTTGGCAGGGCCATATTTAGTGAAGGCAGCAATCGGCGAAGATGTTGATAATGAAACCCTTGGAGGTGCTAAGACACATAGTGAGATATCTGGTGTGACAGATTATCAACTAGAAAATGATGAAGCATGCTTGGATAAGATTAGAGATATTATGGATAAGTTATCCATTACGGATCCTGATCAATATATCAGAAAGAAGAGTAAAAAGCCTGCAATCAATCCCCAGGACATCCTTGGCTACATTCCAGAGAAGAGAACAGTACCATATAATACTGCTCAGCTGCTAGAGTGCATCGTAGATGAAGGTTCGTTGACATTCTATAAAGAGGACTATGGTCGAACGATTCACTGCGCCTATGCACGTATTGATGGGTGGCCTGTTGGGATCGTGATGAATAATCGTGAAGTGATCAAGACTAGTAGTAGAGAGATGCAGATAGGTGGGGTTATCTACAGTGATTCAGCAGATAAGGCAACACGATTTATACTCAATTGCAATCAGAAGAAAGTACCTCTAGTCTTCTTTCATGATGTGACTGGCTTTATGGTCGGTACTCGATCAGAACATGGTGGTATCATTAAGGATGGTGCTAAGATGGTTAATGCTGTTGCAAATAGCACAGTACCAAAATTCAGCGTCGTGATGGGTAACTCATATGGAGCAGGTAACTATGCCATGTGTGGTAAGGCATATGATCCTAGATTGATCGTTGCTTGGCCTACAGCTAAGATTGCAGTGATGGGTGGAGCTCAGGCTGCCAAGGTCCTAGCCCAAATCCAAATCAGTAGTGCTAAGAAAAAAGGAGAAGAATATAGTGAAGCCGATGAGATCAAACTTGTCGATTCTATCAAGGATAGGTATGATTCTCAGACAACTCCATACTATGCGGCAGCAAGATTGTGGGTAGATGCGATCATTGATCCTCGAGAGACTAGACAAGTACTATCAGAAGCATTAAAGATGTCTGCCAAGGCTCCAATCCCAAAATTTAATCCTGGTGTAATCCAGACATAGAACAATGAAATTAGTAGCTAAGACATACGCAGGCCTCGAAGACTATCTTGAAAAAGAACTCTATCGAATCGGTGCAGAAGATATCACAAAGGTCAGAAGGGGAGTCCTCTTCAATGGGAATACTGAAGTACTTTACAAAGCAAATTACTTGCTACGGACCGCTCTCAGAATCTTAGTCAATATCAAGACGGGTGCTGTCAAAGATGAGGATGCACTATACGACCTTGTGTACAGTATTCCATGGGAAGATTACTTCAATGTCAATCAAACGTTCTCCGTGGATTCAGTAGTGACATCTGATAAATTTACCCATAGTCAATATGTAGCTCTCAAAACTAAGGACGCTATTGTTGATCGATTCAGAAGGAAGTTTCATAAGAGACCCAATGTCAACAGAATCCAGCCAGATATCAAAGTCAGCATCTTTATCAATCGGATGCAGTGTATCGTCTCTCTTGATAGTAGTGGTGAATCTTTGCATAAGCGTAATTATAAGATCCACCAGATCGAAGCTCCATTGAGTGAAGTACTTGCGGCTGGTATGCTCAAGATGGTTGGTTATACTGGTGAGCAGGATCTCCTTGATCCAATGTGTGGAAGTGGAACCCTTGGCCTCGAAGCGTATATGGTCAAGCGAAATATTCCAGCTGGATATTTTAGAGATTACTTCTGCTTTAAACAATGGTCACACTTCAAACCTGAGATATGGGATAAGGTAGTCGCTGATGCAAATGCAGAAATTGTCGATGACTGGGGAGGTAAAATCATATGCCGTGATAAGCAGATGAGTAGCATTCGTAAGACAGAGCAAAATTTTGAGCCATTTGAGCCATTTGGTCTTGACAATATCATATTTAAGCGAAAGGACTTCCTTAGATCAGAGGGAGAAGGGCAGTTGCTTATCGTCATCAACCCGCCATACGATGATAAGTTGGAGGTAGATGATATACTTGGATTTTATCAAGATATCGGCACTCGACTGAAGCATAAGTTTGTAGGAAGCACAGCTTGGATATTGTCTGGACATATGGATGCTCTTAAGTTTGTTGGATTATCTACCAGTCAACGTATCGAGCTATTTAATGGTCCGATCCCTGTCAAATTTATGAAGTACGAACTCTATCAAGGGAGTAAAAAATAAGTATCCTCTTAGGAATGAAGACTCAGAGTAAACGTATCATCTCACCATTATTTGATCAATTAGGGTCATACAGTTTCTCAGATTTTGGGAAAGATGCTAATGCTGGATTGAGTGTTGCAGTCTTACTTATTCCACAAGGTTTAGCCTATGCTATACTTGCTGGTATGCCCGCAGTCTATGGGCTATATGCAGCGTTATTGCCGATTGTGCTTTATGCAATATTTGGGACATCTAGATTCTTAGAAGTAGGTCCAGTGGCTATCTCTAGTATCCTAGTCTTACAAGGCGTCAGTACACTAGCTGAGCCATTTTCCACCGAGTATATCCAACTAGTCATCACATGCGGATTTTATGTTGGTGTACTTCAGTTGTTACTAGGGGTCTTCAAGTTTGGTTCACTGGTCAACTTTATTGCTAATCCTGTAGTTAAGGGATTTATAGCAGCGGCATCCCTGATTATTATCGTCAGTCAACTCAAGAGTGTCTTTGGGTTGAACATTGAAAGGCCACCATCTATCTTGCACAATCTCATTGCCATAGGGAAGCATATCAATGAAGTGAATTGGATAGCTACAGCAATCTTTTTGGGTTCAGTCATCATAATGTGGATACTCAAGAAGCTCAATAAGCGACTGCCAAGAGCATTTATTACCGTAGTGATCTCCATCATTGTTACTAAGTATTTAGCACTTGATGAATTCGGTGTCAACGTTCTTGGTGCTGTAGACAAAGGCTTCCCAAGTATTACCATTCCTACAATTAATAGGGTGTCATTCTTAGGATTATTGCCAACGATATTGACGCTTACAGTTGTCAATCTTGTTGAATGCCTTAGTATGGGGAAGGCCCTAGAGGATAAGACGCATCAAGTCAAGCCAAATCAAGAGTTTATCGCTCTAGGTCTATCAAAGATTGGTGGAGCATTTACAAGTACATTCCCGACATCAGGAAGCTTCAGCAGATCAGCAATTGTCAAGGATGCAGGTGCAGTCAGTCAATTGACAGGAATCATCGCTGCCGCTATTGTATTGGTAACCCTATTGTTTTTGACACCACTTGTCTATCATTTGCCCCAGCCTACACTTGCTGCCATCATCATTATCTCAGTGATGAAGTTATTTGATATCAAGACATTCAGGCACTTATTCGATACGCATCGTAGAGACTTTTTGGTGATGTTGGCTACGTTTATTGCTGCGTTACTCCTCGGTATCCAATATGGAATATTAATCGGTGTTGTACTTTCATTGATACTTGTCTTACAACAAAGTAGTAAACCTCAAATTTCCACTTTAGGAAGAGTGCCAGGTACAACTAACTTTAGGAATATAAGTGTCTTGAGCGACTTAGAAGAATTAGATGGTACGTTGATTATCAGATTAGAGGATCAGTTGTTTTTTGGTAATAATGAATTCTTCGATGAAGAACTACGACGGTTAGTAGATAGCAACAATCGAGGAATCACAGATGTATTTCTTGATGCCAAGAGTATCTTCCAAATTGATAGTAGCGGGATAGATACACTTTTTGATATCCTAGAATATCTCAAGGAAAATCAGATCCAACTCCATATCTGTGGTGGGATGGCAAGATTCAGACATCAATTGTCAAAGTCTGGTATCACCAATGCAATAGGTCAAGAATATATCCATATCTCAGTGCATAAGGCGATTCTTCAATATCAATCTGATAACAATGTCACGTAATTATCTCTATCTAGGAATACAATTATTAGCATTTGTGCTCTGGTGTCTAGTGGTCCCACTATCATTGTATGACTTGTTTAGCTCCAGGGTAGAGGTCAGTGTGGATCTGATTATCACCACATATGAGCATACATCTGATTGGGAGTACTTTGACTATATCGGTTCGATCAAAGACTTGTACAATTCTGGGAATAGGACTGTGTCTATACTGCTTGTACTCTTTGTCTTTGTTGGTCCATTACTGAAATATCTGTATGGGTTCTTTGGTAGCAGGATTCAGAATATCAGCGTTGAGCGGTTTATGCAGTTTTTAGCAAGATTGGCATTTGTAGATGTATTCTTGATCTCCATCCTGCTACTACTTGCCTACAAGACGGACTACCTAGTGACTCGACCACATGCTGGTCTCTACCTACTAGCAGCATCAGTATTATTATCCTACATAGGTGGATTGCTCAAGCCTAAATCTGAGGTCTGACAACTACAACGTAAATGAACTTGGTGGAGAGAATGATGTTATTCTATATAACTCACAGCTACCAAAATCTGACACCTATGAACTTCGTATTAAAAACTCTAGTCAACGGTTACTACACTGACGTGATGAAGCGATTTGACCTAGACCTTTTCGAAGCTCTTAAGCCCATAGGTGCTAAGATGGAAGTTGTCCAGTTTACTGGATCAGAGACTGGTGATATCGTAGAGCTGAAGTTCATCAGTCCAATCAAAGCAAGCTGGATTAGTGATATTACTGACCACGGTTCAGATCACACTCAAGCATACTTTATCGACGAAGGCAGAGTACTTCCATTCCCACTCAAAGAATGGAAACACCGACACATCGTGGAGAAGGTAGATGATCACAACTCTATCATTGTAGATGATATCACGTTTTCGTCTGGAAGGAAGTGGTTGGATTTCCTGATCTATTTGCCACTTATGTTGAGCTTTTATCCTAGAAAGCGCATATATCGACGGTATTTTGAGCAGGGGTAGGTTTTTTGTTTTGATTTGACGGTTTATAGAGTAATGGTTTGTTGGGAAGGAGTCAGAACGATCCCACAAGTTGATTCGAATTGTCAATTTTGGTGTAACTGCCAGAAAAAGCTATAAATTGAGATAGTCATATATGAGATGTATGTGTAACTCTAGGAGATTAGGTGCGGATATAACCTTGTTAGTGACAACTAGAAAATTGAAACAACTTATAATTATCATATTAGCATTAATCCTGCAAAATGGTCTGAGTCAAAATATGGATACTATAGAATATCAAGGAGAAATATTAGAGGTACATAAAACATACCATGACAATGGTAAATTGAAGTGGAAATGGACACAAAAAAGAAATCAATTGCATGGATATCGAAAGGAATATTTCGAGTCAGGAAATAATAGATTATATGGTGAATATAAAAATGGCAAGAGATACAAATTTCAAACTGTTTGGTTTGAAAATGGCGAGATAAAACAAGAAATAAAAGAATCTAAAAATCTATTAATCTCGTTTGAATATGATAAAGATGGAAACTTGATATGCCAATCTACAGTAAACCAAGAACTAAAAGTTGTTGGAAAACTAAAGCGATGGTACTCAAACGGAAATTTGCACCAAGAAATAAATTACAATCATCTAGGTAAACCAACTGGAATTAGTAAAGTATATCACATGAATGGTTCTTTGGCATTAGAAACAGAATACACAAATGATAAAACGAAATTTATTAATCAAATTAATGAAGAAGGAAATTATTCAATAAAGAATGGAAACGGCATACTTTACAATTATAACTTAGACAAATCACTAGCATCAACCTGCGAAATACAAAACGGTACACGGAATGGAAAAGAAACCTTATTTAAAGAAGGCCAAATACATTGTGAGTCAAACTATATAAATGGGAAGACAGAAGGTCCAACTTATTGGTATTATCCGAATGGAAAAATTAAAGAAATAATTCATATGCGAAATGGTATTATGGAAAAAGCTGAACGAAACTTCCCTATGTATGATAATCCAGTCATTTCAAAATCAATTTCAATTAAGCCAAGCGAAAGAAGATTGGAAAATAATGAAAAATTTATTCCAGGTGTCTATCCCGAATTAATGAATCTTGAAGACGTACTAAAAGCAATTAACTTAACACCAGATATTTACAACAACAAACCTCAAGATTTAATTATAACAGAAGTATATAGAGTAAATTTAAACAAGGAAGGAAAAGTTACAGAATTTACAAGATCAGTCGGTAGCGGTTATCCTGTGACAGAGAAAATTGAAAAATCGTTTAACTTAATGCAATTTGACATGAAGAATCAATCAATTGAAGGAGTTATAAATCAAATTTGGATAACATTTAAAATAAAGCAAATAGAGAAAGAATAGCTGTCACTAACACTATGTATGACAGCATATCTACTCCTTCGTCGTAGAGACGCTGCATACAATTATTCGTTATAGAGAATTAAGCCAAATCCCTAGGTTGACACTATTTTGAATAGTGACTACTTTTTAACATTTCTGTATAAAATCTTAGATTAACAAGGTTTTTAATTTGTGTTTAATAGACCTTTTGTAATTATAGTTTATTATTACCTACAACTGCCCATAATAACTGGTGCAACCATTTTGTATTAACATTTAGCACTTCTGTATACACCTGATTTACAGTATATTACGTTCAATAATTCACCTTACTAT
>CALISO010000050.1 GCA_938041445.1 uncultured Saprospiraceae bacterium | reverse complement strand
AACTATCCTGACCCACTTGAAGTAGGAGTACCTACCCTAGGCGGTGTCAATTTATGGCCAATTTCTGATGACAAGTGCAGTATTGGACTATACTATACTGATCAAGAATATCCGTTAGTTGATGATTGTAAAAGACAGATTCTCCGTATTTGGGAGATCAGAGAGTGGTATTGTGGTGAAGAATTGTCTATCACAATACCTCAGACTATAATAATTAAAGACTTTGAAGCACCGGTCGTGACTTGTGATGCAGTTGTCCTTACTGAAGAAGAAGATTGCCTTGGTTTTGAGACAATTACAACTAATACTCACGGGTATAGCACTGGCACAGAGTGTGGAGCTACATATTTACCTAGAATACCAGATATCACTGATAACTGTTCGACAGAGTTTGAGGTTGATGTTCAGTTCACTCAGATGGAAACAGGAAATGCTGGTTTTGTTGATGATTGGAATGGGATGACGGAGATCGATCTTGATATGGGATTAACTATGATTACATTCTTCGTTTATGACAATTGTCATAACGTTGGTGAATGTTCTTATATGGTTAATGTTGTGGATAATACTCCTCCTACGCCGATATGTGATCAGAATACAGTTGTGTCTTTGACAACTACTGGAGAAGCATTTGTCTATGCATCATCATTCGATGATGGTAGCCACGATGATTGTGAATTGAAGAAGATTCTTGTAAGTAGAATGGATACTGAATGCGAGTGTGATGCGCCTGTATATCCAGATGCAACATTCTTAGGTATATACGAAGGACACTATTATTATCACTCATCTTATTCTGTTGATTGGTTCAAGGCTTCAGACTTATCTGTTGCTATGGGCGGTTACCTTGTTGACTATAACAATGGTGCAGAAGAAACTTGGGTAGAAGAAGCTGTAGAGGCTGCAGGTGGAGATGAATTCCACTATGAGTATGATGGTTGTGACGATAAGTTAACATTGCTTCCATACGTAATGGAATTAGATGACCCATGTACCTTCAGTACTAAGGTTAAATTCTGTTGTGCTGATGTAGATGATGAGGATATCATGGTAGTACTCAGAGCAGTTGACAAGTACGGTAACTGGAATGAATGTATGGTCAATGTGGATGTCCAAGACAAGATCGGACCGAACATCGAATGTGGTCCTGAATTAGTTGTACCATGTGATTTCCCATTTGATATTGACAATCCAGATTTCTCACATGTAGATGGATTTGGAGCTTCAGCGACGAATCACTGTGGTGATGAATTAGTACCAGTACCAGCATACAACATTGTAGATGGTCCTTGTGGAAATATTGACTTCATAGAAGTGACATTCACCGTAGACGATGGTGATGGTAATACAACTTCTTGTATTCAGATCATAGACTTCGAAGATCCTGCAGATATTACAGAAGCTAACATTGTATGGCCTGAAGAATTAATTGAAATTGATATGTGTGATGATCCATCGTCAATCGGTACTGACGAATCTGGATTGCCAACATATACAGGTATTAATGCTTGTAATGTACTTGCATACAACTTTACAGATGTAGTGTTCTACCTGAACAATAATGAGCCAGATGCTTGTTTCAAAATAAGAAGAACATTTACAGTAATTGATTGGTGTAGCACGAATGAATATGTTTTTGTCCAAACAATCAAAGCTGTGAACGACGTAGCTCCAGAGATTACAGGAGACTGTGATCCTATTGTGGAGTGTACAGAACAAGGAGAGTGTGAAGCAAATATTACGCTATCACAGTCAGCTACTGATACGGATTGTACTTTACCAGAAAATTTATTGTGGACCGCATACATTGACTTTGACAACGATGGCTCTTTCGACGGAGATATTATAACTACAACAGGTCCTACACTAGAGATTACTGAAACATTCCCAATAGGTACTCATAAAATTAAGTGGCAAGTAGATGACAGATGTGGTAACACAGATGTATGTACTCAAGAAATTACTGTAGTGCCGTGTAATGCACCAACTATCTACTGTACATCTCCAGCACTAGTATTACCACTAGGAGCAGAGGGTGAGGTAGAGATTTGGGTTACAGATTGGGCTTGTACGTCTGAGCAAGAATGTGATGTGGATGCAATCCTATCATTCTCACCTACAGAGATTATCACAAATGTAACTTACTCTTGTGATGACCTGGATCCTGGTACAACGACTACAGTGATTGAGCAAACAATCTATGCGATATCGTATGACCAAAATGGAAATATTATCAGTACTTCTGTAATAGTAACTGCTGAAATCCAAGATAATAGTAACGCTTGTGATACTCCACTTACCGGAGGTACAAATGCGAGACATGCGATCTCAGGATTAGTATCTCTAGAAGATGGAAGAATACTATCCGAAGTAGAGATTGTCTTAGACGGAAGTAATTCTGTTACTCTTACTGATCAGGTTGGTTCTTACCAGTTCCCTGAAATGGAAGATGGTGGATACTATACTGTGATGCCAGATAAAGAAGATGCACATCCTAATGGTATATCTACATTGGATATCCTAGTGCTTCAGAGACACATATTGAATCTAGAATCACTACAGAGTCCATACCAAGTGATAGCAGCAGATGTTAATAACGATGGAGTTGTAACAGCAGCAGATATCGTTGATATCAGAAAGCTTGTACTAGAATACTATAGTGAATACCCTCAGAATTCAGCGTGGAGATTTGTTGATATGGATTACGCATTCATTGATAACAACAATCCATTAGTAGAATCATTTACGGAAGATTATGAAATTCCAAATCTTAATACTGATATGATTGTCAACTTCATCGCAATGAAGGTGGGTGATCTTAATAACTCAGTGGAACTTGCAGGGTTTGCGGGTGAAGATAGTGAGGTAAGAAATAGCACTTTATTCGAGATGACACTTGACAATGTTGAGAATCAATATGGACAAGTAGAGATTCCAGTATATGCTAACCAAGCTGTATATGGATTCCAATTCGCAATCGACTATAACGGTAATGACTTGTCAATCTTAGGAGTCAAGCCTGGTACTATGGCTATCAAGGCTGATAACTACAGAGTAAACGGTAACAGTTTAGCGATTAGTTATAATACGCCAAGTGCTGTTACTTACTCTAATGATGAGGTAGCATTCTACATCACGGCAGAGGTTAACGCAGAAGTAGATCTCAGCAATTTTGCGATCTCTACACAAGGTATTGATGCTCAGGCATACGATGTTGACATGGAGATTATGAAGCCAGTGATTAGTAATAGCGTATCAATCGAAGAGGGATATGCATTATATCAAAATACACCGAATCCATTCTCTGGAAGAACTGATATCAGTTTCAATCTTCCACAGACTATGGAGGCAGAACTTATGATCAGAGATATTACTGGAAAAGTGATATACAGACAAAATGGTGAGTTCTCCAAAGGAATGAATACTGTCAATATCCAGAGAGATCAATTGAGCACAAGTGGTATCTACTACTACTCAATTCAGGCTGGTAATTACACAGAGACTAGAAAAATGGTATTGCTTAACTAAGCGATATACATCATAATTTACTGTTTTTGGGATGGGATTCCCCTTCTGCTTCGGCGGGAGGGGATCTTTTTTTTGTATAATAATGTAAAGACTCTATACATTTGAGTATGCATAAGAGAATACTTGCGGTTGATTTTGGATTGAAGAGAACAGGCCTAGCGATGTCAGGACCTTTGTTGATCGCAATCAATCCGCTTGACACTGTTCCCACAGCAGAGTTAATGGAAGCTATTCTTAGGCTTGCAGAACAATATGAGATCGGGACCATTGTATTTGGTGACACCAAAAAAATAGATGGTACGCCTAATAAGCAGACATCTGAATTAGTAGGATTTTTGCGTAAGTTGAAGACTAAATTGACTGAAGTCAAAATAGAATTGGAAGATGAAGCATTCACGTCTATTGAGGCGAAGCAGCTGATGATAGACTCGGGAGTCAAAAAGAAAAAAAGAAGAACAAAGGCACTTGTAGACCAGATGAGTGCCGTCATTATTTTAAAACGATACTTAGAATCTACTCAGATATGATATTACCTGTATATGCCTATGGACATCCTGTGCTCAATAAAGTGGGGGCCCCCATCGATGAGATTACAGACGAGACAATCGAGCTAATAAGTAATATGTGGGACACAATGTATAAAGCAAGTGGCATAGGTATAGCTGCTCCACAAGTGGGCAAATCTCTTAGGCTCTTCATCGTTGATACTGTTCAGGTAGAAAAGGACGAAGAGGATGTCAAAACTGGTATCAAAAAAGTATTTATCAACCCCAAGATAATAGAAGAAACAGGAGAGGAAAAAGAGTACGAAGAAGGTTGTTTATCGATACCACATATCAGAGGTAAAGTATCTAGACTTTCGAATATCAAGATAGAATACCAAAATGAAAAAGGAGAGAAGGTAATTGAAGAGTACGATGGGATGAATGCTCGGGTTATACAACATGAATATGATCATATAGAAGGGAAACTCTTCACCAATATGCTCAAGCCACTTAAAAAGCGTCGGGTCCAACGAAAACTACAAGCAATCAAGCTAGGAAACGTCTCGACTGAGTATCGAATGAAGTTTCTGTAAGTCAGAACTTCTTTAGATAGTCAGAGATCTTATTTGCAATACGATCTGAAGGGATGTGTAGGATAGCGTTCCACCCATATGCTTTTGCTGCAGCTACATTTTCCAGCTTGTCATCTATAAAGAGTATTTCACTGAGATCAGTCACTTCGATTTCTTTGGTAACGTAGTTGTATATTCTCTCTTGAGGCTTTCGCATATGTATCTCGTGTGAGTAGAATACCTTGTCAAAGTAGTGTGTCAGAAAATCTGACTTATTCATTTCTTTACTCAGATATCGATCAATCCATCTTGCATGAAATCCATTAATATTGCTAAGGAGATGCAGATTGTAATCTGCTTTTAATCCATCCAGCATAGTGAGCACTGAAGCATCAATAGTCAGGAGCATCGAGTTCCATGCTTTGACAATTTCTCTTGGATTGATCTCTTTATTACATTGCTGAAAGTGCCATATCATATTTTCATCACCAATTTGACCTTGCTCATACTTTAGGAGTACTGAAGTGAATCGCTCACGAAATGCAGATTCATCTAGACCACAGATATCTCGAAGTCTATTGATACAAGTATCGACATCAAGATCAATAAGTACATTTCCAAAATCAAAAATTATCGTCTTGATCATTACTGAACAATAATTTTAGAAGAAAAGTGAGCACTATTATTTTGGAAGTTCACAATATATATGCCTTGAGAAAGCAACGAGATATCTAGAGATGTTGTAGGATTTTCAAAAGTTTGGACTAGACCTCCTTGGACACTTAGAACCAATATTCTATCTATAGGCAGATTGGATTCATAGTTAAGATGTCCTCTGGTAGTGGCATTAGAGAAAACAGTGACGTCGAGTATATGCTCAATGTCATCTACATCTGAGATTGTAGGCCCACTAAGTGCAAATGTCGCATTTGTACCTCCATCACCACTGCGGCTACCATTCGCATTTGCAGCAATAGCAGCTCCATAGAATGTGATATCTCCCAGATCAGAAGATGGAGAAGTCCAGTCAATCTCAAATGTATTGTCAGGAAGTAAGGCAAGATGCTCCCAGTATTCACGTCCATTTCCTAACTCGCTTATCTGTGTCCCAGGAGAGAATTCAGTACCCCAAGCATTGTAATTGTTATCAAGTCCATCAAGAGTAACAGCCTGAAAGCCATACCCAATTGGCGTGCCAATATTAGCAGAGATGTTTATGCTGACTGTATACGTTTTATCCAATTCATAGGATGTTACTTCTACACCATTTTCGTTAATCACAGTAAAGTTCAACACTGGATCATAAGAATTATTACCATGACAAGAAGATGAACTACAAGTCTGAGTTGTTTCGCCAGGGGCAAGTGTAGCAGCAGAGTTTCCGATATTGGCTCTACCACCAGAATTGCTCATCAGGAAAAACCCTAGTAGGATCAGCCCTAAGGTTGAAATGATGTGATGTCTTTTAATTAGGTGCATAAGATTTTATTTAGAATACAAAATAGAAATAATCTTTATACGAAAGTCAGAATTGCGGCATTTAGGCATTACATTGTTTTTTATCCTTATATTTTGTTTAACTCGACTTGGATATTTTAGCTCTTTCAATTGTAATAAAATATTTATGTATTAAGCAATGTCTAAGAGTAACTTAAGTAATATAGGGTATTAAGACTATGTGTTTAATATATTGATAGTCAACAGGTTAAACATTTTTAATTCAATTAATTGAAGTTAATCTTTTATTGAAAAAAAAAGAACGAAAGAACGTGTCAGAAATGAAAATCTGTATATTTACAGAACGAATTCCCAACACTCTGAACCTACTTAATAACCAATGGAGAATCGAACCAAGCGAGATAAGAAGCTCATATCTCTTGTCTCATCCTTTGAACAAAAAATCGCTAGCGGACAGCAAGCGTATCTTGACGAATCGACTTTACAAAAGCTCATCAACTATTATGAGGATGAACTGATGTATCACAAGGCTATCGAGGTGTTAAATATTGCTCTTGATCAGTACCGATTCAGATCTGACCTATATATTTTCAAAGCTAGAATTTTGTACAAGCTAGGTAACTTTACTAAGGCCTTAGCTAACGTCAATAAGGCGCAAAGTATCGCACCTTATGAGTTAGAGATACAAATATTGAAAGCAAGAATTCTTGGGTCAAATGGTCAACTGAATGAGGCATTAGAGCTAGTCAATGAACTAAAGTTGAAGACCCACCACTCTGATTTGGTGGAAGTCTATATCTGTGAGTCCCATATATATGAGACTATGCAAGATTTAGATAAGATGTTTGACTCCCTTGTTAAGGCATTAGACATTGCACCTGGATGCGAAGAAGCACTAGAACGTATATGGTTTGCCGTGGAGCTATCTAAGAGATATATAGATTCTATACGTTTTCACGAAAAGTTACTTAATAAGGATCCATACTCTTATCTAGGTTGGTTCAATCTAGGGCATGCTCTTTCATGCATTGGTGAATACAGTGCTGCGATCGATGCATTAGAATATGCTTTTATTGTCAATAAAGATTTCTCAGTCGGATATCTTGACTGTGCTGATATCTGTTGTCAAACTAAAAATTACAGCAAAGCTTTAGAAATCTATAAAGAATACTTTGCGGTATTTGGCTATGATGAGGAGTTGTTAATAAAGCTAAGCGAATGTCAATTCGAATTAGGAATGTATGATGAAGCTAAGTCAACAATTCTCAAATCAATTGAACTAGACCCATACTGTGACGAGTCATATTTTATCCTAGCCAAGTGTTATGCTAAGAAAGATAACTGGTCTCAAGCAATTAAGGGTTATCTCAAAGCTATCGCAATAGAAGATCTAGTTGAAGATTATTATTTGGGATTAGGTAAGGCCTTTTATGCAACCGGCGCCTATAGTAAGGCAGAGCAATATCTGCGTAAGGCGGCATTGATGGCTCCTGAAGATTGCAATTATTGGGTTGATTATGTTGTATTCTTACTTAGCATCAGAGATCTTGATAAGGCATTTATTGTACTAAATGAGGCAAGTAAGTCCACGTTCAGTGCTGGATTACTATATTGTGAATTTGCAGCACTTCACTTTGCTGGTAAGCGAGAAGAAGGCATCAAAATTTTGGAAGAAGCTTTAATGGAGAATATCGATGAACATAGTTTGCTCTACGAAATCGAACCAGAGTTTAGACTAAACAATGAAATTAGCTCTATGATTAAGTACTATATGAGTGAACTTATAGCAGAAAAAAAGACAAAATAACCAACAATTAATCTGAACCATAATGCTTGATTTTTAATCAAAAGGGCATTACTCAATTTTATTAACCAAGACGATAAAGGCTGCCAATTAATTGGTAGCCTTTTTTATTTTTTGCCTTTAGATTTAGGTTTTTATTAATCAGTTCTTGTTTTACGATGTTAAATGCAGGTATAAATAGTGGGTTTTACATATTTTATATTAATTAATACATATATTTGTGTTGTCTAAGTGAGTGAGAACGTGGTACTTGTGATAACGTTAGGTGCGGCTTAGAATAGAACAATCAACCCTCTTTACTTCCAAATTCCACAATTTGTTATTGTTTTTGGGATATATGATACTAGTATCGTCTATCACATTAATGGTTACTTAATACAACAATTATGTCCATAGCTTTAAAATATGTCATTGGAGACATACACACTTTTTTGAAAATTCTAGTAAGTGTGTTTATAGTGTCTCTATTTTCTTTAGGTTTGGATGCTCAACTCCCCGACCCAATTTCTTGTGATGATTCAGGAGTACCACCATTTAACATAAACGATTGTAGTGGAGGTGTATTCATTGGTGATGATATCGATACAAGAGATAATAATCTCAATATCATTGCTACAGTTACTCAGACTGATGTTGGAGGAGCTACTGAGGTATTAGTTGAAGATGGAACTGAATACTGTGATCATGACGGGAATACTGGACTTGATACTGAAGGCCCTGATGTTTTTTTCAATATTCCTGTCACAGCAGACAAGAGAGAATCATGCGAAGCAGGAGTTCTAACAATAACACTTAGAGGAGATTTCAATAATTCATGTGAGGTAGCATATATCGTCAACGAATGTGGCATTATTATAGCCCAATCTGATCTTACTGGATTACCAGAAGGTGATAAGTGCGATGTCATCTTTCCACTTCAAGTAAATATTCCGGCCGCAGATCTTACTGAAGCAGCAGCAGATGGAATAATAACATTCTCTGTACGGACAAATGGAGGGACTCCTGGATTTCAAGGCTCAGAAGTTGATGGTACTTGTGGCCCAGGAAGAGGTGTAGATTGTCTTCCTCCTTTTGGGTTCGAAGATGGTAATTGTGTTGCCCTTCATTCTTTTACTTGGCCAATTCAAAATACTGCAGAAGCTGGATCTCTCAACTCTGTTGAAAATATCATCTGTGAAGGCGAATCAATAAATATCGATGTATTAGGAGACCTAATGTTTGATGACCCTATAGGGTCGGGCGGTGATGCTGATAGTAACCCAATGACAGGTTCATATCATTTGGATTTTTATTTTGGCGGAGGTCCTAATCCAGCTAATCCATATCCCACAGATGGAGGAATAGCAGGAGATGTGGTGAATGTCTATGATGCTTCAACAGGCTCAAATCCGCAGGTTACGATTATCAATGACGATTGTGAAGGAATACAAGATCACTCGAATACTAATGCACCTTTGACAAGCGGAGGGGTGAATTTACCAGCAAACACTCTTATTGAAGTTGTAGGATCAGTTTGGGGTGATAGTAATGTTGAACCCATTGGTGTCGGTTCATGCTTTGGAGAAATTGTCAATTGTGGTGAGAATACTAACTACATTTCTTTTGTCTTACTAAAGCCCATTACAGCTGTCGCTTCTTGTGCCTGTGCTGCAGGCACGAATCAAGGGATTGTTACAATCACTGGTTTTGATGGTGGTCTTCCTGCTGCAGTTGCTGCAAGCGCTACTTCTGGTAGTCCTGATTATATTTTACAACCCACTGGTGGGACCTTGAGTTCCACAACTACAGGAGTTGGAGGGAATGTTACCTTGACTTTGGACCCAGGTCAAACGAGTTGGTCAGTGACCGTCCTTGATGGGGAAGGTTGTGAGTTCCACCTTAATGGCACCTGTGGAATTCCAGGAGAAGCAGAAATCCTCTTTCCTACATATATCTGTCTTGTAAATGAAGCACTTGATGTATCTGTCAGTCCTGCTGGTGGTACACTTTCAGGTCCAGGAGTTGCAGGTACTACATTTAACCCAGCCACTGCTGGATTAGGCACTCATACGTTGACATATACATATACTGATGGCAATTGTGAGGTTACGACAGATATAGACATCACTGTAGAATCAGCAGATGAATTCGATACATTGATTAACTATGATGATCAAGTCGTTTGTGCGGGAGAAGTTGTTAACTTGTCAGCAGCAGATGATGGAGGAATATTTACAGGGTTTGGAGTGACTGATAATGGTGATGGAACAGCTACATTTATGAATACAGTTGCTGGAGACTATGTCGTGACCTACTCCTTGAGCACAGCAAGTGGTTGTTCAATATCAACGAGTGCAATCATCACAGTTGATGGAAATAAACCAGTCATTATGGTGCCACCATCTGACCTCTTTGTGGAATGCGATGGGAGTGGTAATGTCGCTGAAATTTCAAATTGGGTTGCTCTATCTGGAGGGATGGTTGCTGTTGATGATAATGGTGATGTGACACTTTCTGCTGTAGCTGGTACTGCAACGGGTACTTGTCCAGAGTTTATCTCATATACTTTCACTGCAGAAGATGCTTGTGGTAATTCCATTTCAGAGGTAGCGACAGTAACAATTATTGATTCTACTTCTCCAACCGTGAATCCTCCTGCAGCAACGGTAGTAGATTGCACAACTCCTGTAGACCCAGAAGGTTGGGCACAGACAGCTACAACAATGGACAATTGTGATTCAGCGCCTCTAATCTCATTTGCCTTGATAAATCTTCAAGAATTATGCTCTGGGACAACTGCTCAGACTATCTATACCTACTCATTTACGGCAATAGACGCTTGTGGAAACCAATCTCTGCCATTAACTTCAACGTACACAATTGAAGATCCTGATGCTCCGATGGTTTTAGCACCTGCTGACCTTGAGGTGAGTTGTGAGCAAGATATTTCACTACTTGTCACAGAGTGGCTAGATGACTATATGTTAGTATTTAATTGCTTCGACATTGAAAATCCAATAGTGAATACTGACTATGATGCAACAGCAATTACTGATGCATGTGGAATTACAATTCCTGTGACTTGGACAGTAACAACAGCATGTGGAGCTACTGCATCTGATGGTGCAAATATCATTATTAGTGACGATACAACTGGTCCAGAATTGACTTGTGTGCCTGAATATACATTCTCTGTTGACGTGGATGATTGCGGGGCAAATATAGCAATACCGCTTCCAATAGCTACTGATTGCAATGGTATCGAGAGTGTTGTACAGACTTCTCCAATACCGAACATAGAGTTTCCAATAGGGACCACAGTTGTCACATTTACTGCAACAGATGATTGTGGCAATGTAACTACTTGTACAACAAATGTTGTTATATTAGATACTCAGAATCCAGAACTTGTTTGTCCTCCAAGTATCAATGCTTGTAATGATCCAGGTACATGTGCTTGGGTAAGTGATGATTCTGTTAACCCATTGACTTCTGATTGTGGTAGTACTCTATTAACATACAGTGTAGGGAATCCAGATGGCTCGACATCTGCTCCTGCAGAAATAGAAGGGTACGTTTTTGAAGTAGGATCGAGTACTGTAACAGTGACATCTACTGATACAAACGGTAATGAGACGATTTGTAATTTTACAGTAACTGTTGAAGATTGCGAGGCACCAACTCTTATCTGTCCTGTAGACGTAACCGTAGAATGTGATTCTCCAGAAGAGCCAAGATTTGAAGAAGTAAACAAGATTCAAGATGAGGATAATCGGATGATGGATTGCAATTGTGAAGTTTCGCAAGGTGACCAATCTTTCCCGATTACAACGATTCAAACAGCAGAAAGTGCTGTTTCATTTTATTCATATGGTAGTCCAAATGCTGCATCTGCTAATACTGGTTTTGAACTAGTGAATACAACTCTAGTCTTTCTTCATGAAGACACCAATACAGGTGATATTAGTCTTGTAGTCATTATGGATGCACCTGGTGGTGGTGGTGGTAGAGGTTCATTAGATTTCTTCTGCTTACCCACAGGCGCGACGATTGATCTTTCTGATGATGCTGGTGAAATCACTGGTGTACCCCCGACGATAATGACAAATTTTGGTTGGATAGATTGTTGTACAGATGGCACCGTAATTGGTAATGTTGGGTGCGACATGACTTTTGATTTCATCCCACTGATTACGAGTGGGATTACAGATATGGCTTGGGTGACTGGTACGGAAGATAGCCCGATCTATACGTCGTTTAATAATTTTGTTGACCCAGTCAGAATTGTTTGTGGTAACGGTCAACCAGCTTGCTGCCAAAATGAAAATATGGTAACATCTACTGACTCATCATGTCCGAATTTAGATGATGGAAGTATCGATGTAACAACTGATCCAGCTGCAGCACCATATACATTCTTATGGTCAACTGGAGATACAACAGAAGACTTGAACGGTGTGGTAGCAGGTACTTATTTAGTGACTATTACAGATGTAGATAACTGCGAGCAAATCCTTGAAGTTGAGGTTGGGCTGACGCAGACTTGTGATAATTCAGATGCAAGAGATGCACTAGTAGGGGCTGCAATGGCGATGGACAATTGTGATGATGATATTGTTGTTACAGAAACATTAATCAATACAATAAGTGGTTGTGGTAACACAGCATCATATGTCTATGAGTTTACAGCTACGGATGCGGCAGGAAATATTGAGGTATGCTATGCAACATATACTGTTGAAGATACCACACCACCAGCTCTGGACTCAGAAGCAATGGATCTCATTGTAGAATGTGATGGTAATGGAAATGTAGATGCTCTCATTGGATGGCTGGCAGATAATGGAGGTGCAGTAGCATCTGACATTTGTAATCCAGATATTACATGGACTAATGACTTCACAACAATGCTTTCTAATGATTGTGGTGATACAGGAGAAATAGAAGTAACATTTACAGCGACAGATGATTGCGGTAACTTTATCACTACCACAGCAACATTTATGATTGATGATACTGTGGTTCCAGAAATAGTTTGTCCATCACCAATTGTGCTTCAGTGCGGTGATCCTGCAAATGATGCAATCATTGAAGCATGGTTAGCAAGTGCCTCATCTTCAGACGATTGTAATGAAGGGATGATTACGAATACTTACCCTGATGTCTTCGCCTCCGACTGCGGCGATACTGGAATATACACAGTCACGTTCACAGTAGAAGATGCTTGTGGGTTGACAGCCGATTGTGTCTCAACTATAACTATCGAAGACACACTTATACCAGAATTTACAATTGCTCCTCAGGACTTAATTGTTGAATGTGATGGAGCTGGCAACTCCGCAGCTATCACCAATTGGTTAAGCACTAATGGTGGAGGTATCGCGGCCGACCAGTGTGATGCAATTGTAGATTGGACAATTGTAGAAGGTGCTCCGATAGAGGGTTGTGGTGGAGGAAGTGAGATTCCTTATACTTTTACAATTACAGACGATTGCGGGAACATGAGTGTAGCAGCTGCTAGTGTGATTATTGATGATTCAACAATGCCAACTCTAACAGTACCAGCAGATATGCTTGTAGAATGCGATGGAGCTGGTAACTCTGGAGCCTTAGCTACGTGGTTATTATCTGCAAGCGGATCTGATGATTGCTCTGATGTTGTAGTTTCAAGTCAACTCTTCAATTCTATCAGTGCTTGTGGCGGAGCATCGACTATGGTTTACCAATTTACAGCAACAGACGAGTGTGGGAATATTACACAAGGACTTGCTGAATTTGTAATCGAAGACACAACGCCTGCGGAGATCACTTGTCCTGATGACTTAGCACTAGAATGCGGTGATCCCAATAATAATCAACTCATCAATGCTTGGTTGACTTCTGCAACTGCGGCTGATCTTTGCACTGATGGTTGTATCTCAGATGCATGCTCTGAAGGTTTTATTGTGGTTACTCCAGCAGACTTAGGTTTGGTCGATGATACAGATGATCAATCAGCAATAAACGTCGATGTGAGTGCTAAATTTGGATTACCCGCAGGGAGCATTCTTGTAAGTGCCTCTAATGTAAATACTAATGCAAATGGTACGTATGTTCTCTCAGCGGGCGAAGCTCCTCAATTTACAATTAGTGGATGTCAGCCTGTCTTTATTAGAGGAACACATGGTGGAGGCATCTCAATTGGCAATACGGATGGAATCGTAAGCCTTGATGGTAGTTCATACACATTGACGACAACTTTACTGCCAGGGTATAGTGCTAGTGATACTCCACCAGCTTATACTGTAACAAATGATAGTAGCACAACTGCTCAAACTGGTGGATTCGTATGGGAGTCCAATACTACTGCCTCAGCAATCCAGTTTACAACTACAAATAGTGGAGGTGCATACAATCTCAGATTAAGTCCAGAATGTCCAACACCAGAAGAATTAAGTAATAAGATATCAATCACGACTGATTTTGATGGGATACTACCTGATGCTTGTATGGGTAGTGTCGATGTCACTTTCACAGCAACTGACCAATGTGGGAATACATCTACATGTGTTACAGCAATCACAATGAATGATTCTGCAGATCCATTTTTTATCAATTGCCCAGATGATTTGACTATCAATACTGACGTTGATGAGTGTGATGGAATGCCGATTTTTTCAATTCCAGTAGCATTAGATGATTGTGATAATCAAGTAATGGTTACCCAAACAGTAGGTCCGGCTCCAGGAGAGGAGTTCATAGTAGGAGCACCTATCGCTGTACAATTTGAAGCTGAAGATGATTGTGGAAATACAACACTTTGCGACTTTACAATTACTGTAGTAGATTCAGATATTCCAAATATCCTCTGTCCTTCTAACGATGTTGTGGCTTGTGCAAATATAGGAACTTGTACTTGGGTCAGTTCGGGCTTATCACCGACGACGATTGAGAATTGTGATTTTGATGTGACATTCTCGGTATCAGGAGTAACCACTATAGCAAGTGGAATGGATGATGTGTCAGGAACGACCTTCAACTTAGGTACAAGTATTGTGACTTATACGATCCTCGATGACAATGGAAATACTTCAACGTGTAGCTTCAATGTAATCGTAGAAGACTGTGAGATACCTGAGATTATATGTCCAGCACCTATGACAGTCGAATGTGATGGAGCAGGTAATACAACTGAGTTAGCAGCATGGCTGGCAACGGCAAGTGCTACAGACAATTGTGATGCAGTAGTCTCACCAATGAATAATATCTTTAATACAATTAGTGGGTGTGGAGGTACTGAGACATTTACCTACGAGTTCATCTCGATAGATGCGGCCGGTAATGAGAATAGATGTTTAGCAACATTCACGATAGAAGATACAAGTAACCCAGTCATCGATACTGACGCAATAGACGAGACTGTAGAGTGTGATGGTAATGGTAATACAGATGCTTTAATTGGATGGTTAGCGAATAATGGAGGAGCGGTAGCTTCTGATATTTGTGGCCCAAATATCACATGGACCAATAACTATACAACATTACTCTCAAATGATTGTGGAGATACAGGCGAAGTAGAAGTAATCTTTACAGCAACAGATGATTGCGGCAATGAGAATACAACAATGGCGACGTTTACAATAGAAGATACAACTGCACCAGAGATAGTCTGCCCAACTCCAATCGTACTTGAGTGCAGTGACCCTGCAAATGATGCGATCATTAATGCATGGTTAGCAACTGCTACGACGACTGATAATTGCAATACAGTATCAATTATGAATAACTACCCTGATGTCTTCGTCGGCGAATGTGGTGATACTGGAGTCTACACAGTGACTTTCACTGCAACTGATGAATGTGGATTGACATCAATATGTGAAGCAACGATAACGATCGAGGACAATCTCAACCCAGAATTCTTGCTCTCCCCACAAGACTTAATTGTTGAATGTGACGGTTTGGGCAATGCGGGCGATATCACCAATTGGGTTTCAATAAACGGTAATGGTGAAGGTGTAGATGGATGTGACGCAATGGTTGATTGGGTAGCAGTAGCTGGAGCTACAGTTATCGATTGTGGAGGAACAAGTGAGACACCTTATACATTTACAATTACTGATGATTGTGGTAATACAAGTACAGCAATTGCAAGCGTGATTATAGAAGATACGACACCACCGACCATTGTGGGCCCTGATGATACCACGATGGCTTGTAATCCTGCCGATAACCCTGGTCAAATATCAACATTACTTGCAGCGTTCTTTGCAACGGATGTCTGTGATATAGCACCAGTTGTTACAACAGAACTTTATAATTCTATATCAGGATGCGGGGGTACCTCAGCTGAGACATATTTGATTACAGCAACCGATGCTTGTGGAAATACTTCCACGAGATTATTTACATTTACTATTGAGGATACAGATGCACCTACTCTAGAACAACCAGATCCATTGATGCTTGAGTGTGGTAATCCAGATAATCCATCTCTCATCAATGCTTGGTTAGACCAGTTTACAGGGACAGACTTCTGCGGAGGCAATGTCACCGTGACGAGTACTTGGGATGGTGAGTTGGTTGATGGCTGTGGTGTCAATACTCTTGTCTCATTCAATATCAGTGACGAATGTGGTAACAACTACGACTTCAATTCTACAATTACAATTAATGATACAGTTGACCCATACTTCATCAACTGTCCAAGCGACTTGACGATCAATACGGATGTCGATGAGTGTGATGGGATGCCAATATTCTCAATACCAGTCGCATTAGATGACTGTGATAATCAAGTAACTGTTACCCAAACAGTAGGTCCAGCTCCAGGAGAAGAGTTTATTGTTGGAGCTCCTATACCAGTACAATTTACAGCAGTAGATGATTGTATGAATAGTGTGACTTGTGACTTTACGATTACAGTCATAGATGCAGATGAGCCAACTATCCTTTGTCCATCCAATGATGTAGTCGCTTGTGCAGATGACGAGACATGCACTTGGGTGAGTTCGGGATTAGCGCCGACCACAATAGAAAACTGTGAGTACACAGTTACTTATACTGTTGCTGGAGCAACGATAGTAGCAAGTGGTACAGATGATGTCTCGGGCACAATATTTAACCTAGGGACTAGTGTCGTGACATACATGATACTAGATGACAACGGCAATATGGCGACATGTAGTTTTGATGTAATCATTGAAGACTGTGAATCACCAGAGATCACATGCCCTCCTGATCTGACAGTAGAGTGTGACGGAGCAGGCAATACAGATGTGTTAGCGGCATGGTTAACAGAAGTGAGTGCTACAGACAATTGTGATTTAATAGTAATACCTACAACTAACATATTCAATACAATTAGTGGATGTGGAGATACTGAATCATTTACCTACGAGTTCACAGCAACTGATGCAGCGGGTAATGAAGACAGATGTCTCGCAACCTTCACTATAGAAGATACGACAATGCCAGCAATTGACACCGACGCATCAGGCCTGACTGTCGAGTGTGATGGCAATGGCAATACAGATGCCCTCCTTGGTTGGTTGGCAAACAATGGGGGAGCAATAGCTACAGATGTTTGTGGTCCTGAGATTACTTGGACTAATAACTATACCACATTACTCTCAAATGATTGTGGAGATACAGGTGAAGTTGATGTCATATTCACAGCAACAGATGGCTGTGGCAATGAGAACACAACACAAGCAACCTTTACAATAGAAGATACCGTGCCACCCGTCATCATCTGTCCAGATAATATTGCGCTTGAGTGCAGTGATCCTGCAAATGCTGCAATCATAGAAGCATGGTTAGCAATACCAACATCGTCTGATGACTGCAATACTGTAGTAATTACTCACAACTATCCTGATGTATTTGTTCCAGCATGTGGAATGACAGGAGTTTTTACGGTGACATTCACCGCGACTGATGCTTGTGACTTGGTATCGACATGTGATGCAACGATTACAATAGAAGATACAACTGCTCCAGAGATTACTGTTGAACCAATGGATCTCTTTGTGGATTGTGCTGGTGATGTGGCAGGTGCCTTAGCAGATTGGTTGGCGATGAATGGTGGAGCAATGGGTGAAGATTTATGTGATGATGCACCAGTATGGTCTAATGCAGCAGCTATTGCAATTCCAGCTTGTGGCACTACGACAAGCACGATATATACATTTACACTTACAGATGACTGTGGCAATGCAAGTAGTGCAACTGCTACATTTGGGACGACCGATACGACTGCACCTGTACTCACACCTCCAACTGACTTAGTGGTTGAGTGTGACGGAGCTGGTAACACAGCAGACTTGACTGCTTGGTTAATGACAGCCACTGCAGTAGATGATTGTGATGCAACTTCAGTTGTGACCAATCTACTCTTCAATACAATCAGTGTATGTGGTGGTGGATCAACGGAAGTCTACGAATTTACAGCAGTGGATGACTGTGGCAATGTTTCTCAAGGACTTGCTGAGTTTACAATAGAAGATACAACAGTTCCAGCAATCGTATGTCCATCAACACTTGTCCTTGAGTGTGGTGATCCTAATAATGACCAGATTGTAATTGATTGGTTAGCCGCAGGTACAGCGACTGATGCTTGTAGTGGTGTAGATGTGACAGCAGACTATCCAGGGACACTCCCAGCTGCTTGCATGGGTAGTGTAGATGTCACATTCACTGCAACAGATGATTGTGGTAATGTCACTACTTGTGAAGCGATGATTACAATGGATGATACAGAAGATCCATACTTTGTCAATTGTCCAACAGCACCATTAACAATCAATGTCGATGTGGATGTCTGTGGTGCCTTCCCAATCTTCTCAACACCTGTTGCGTTGGATGATTGTGATGTACAAGTGCTAGTTGAGCAGACAGGCGGACTTGCTCCAGGAACAGAATTCCCTGTGGGCACAACATCATTAGAATTTACCGCGACCGATGATTGTGGTAATACAGATATCTGCACATTTGATATCATTGTGGTAGACTCAGATGTACCGAATATCCTTTGTCCATCTAATACGGTAATTGCCTGTAACAATGCAGGTGATTGTGAGTGGACTAGTGTCGATATTGGTCCTACAACAAGCATAGAGAATTGTCCATTTGATATCACTTATGAAATAACAGGAGAGCTGACTTCAAGTGGTGTTGATGACGCCTCAGGGGAAGTTTTCCCACTTGGATTAAGTGAAGTGTGCTATACGATCACTGATGAAAATGATAATACAAGTATGTGTTGCTTCGATGTCTTAATAGAAGACTGTGAAGATCCAATGATCACTTGCCCAACTCCACTCACAATAGAATGTGATGGCCTAGGTAACGCTACTGACTTAGCTAATTGGTTAGCAACCGTTAGTGCTACTGATAATTGCGACGAAACAGTGACAATCACAAATAGAGTAATTAATACAATCAGTGGATGTGGAGATTCAGAAGCATTCGTATATCAATTTACAGCAGTTGACTTAGCTGGTAATACATCCACTTGCTTCGAAACATTCACAATAGAGGATACAACAATGCCATCCATTGATACGCCAGCAATGGATATGATAGTTGAATGCGATGGTATCGGAAACACAGCGGCCTTACTTGGTTGGTTATCAAATAATGGCGGAGCAATTGCCTCCGATGTTTGTTCTGACATCACATGGACGAATGATTACACGACGATGTTTACTGATGCTTGTGCTGAAACTGGAGCTATAGAAGTAACATTCACTGCAACTGACGCTTGTGGTAATCTCAATACAACTACAGCGACATTTACGATCGAAGATACAGTGATACCTGAGATCACAGCTCCAGCAGATATTTTGCTAGAATGTGGAGAAAATGATAATGATGCAATCATCGCTGCTTGGGTCAATGACTTTACAGTATTTGATGTCTGTGATGTCAATGTGACAGTAGCAACAACAACGGTGGTAGTGCCAGATTGTGGTAACACCTCCGTGACGACTTATACATTTACGGCAACGGATGCTTGTGCAAATGTCAATACAGATTCAGCAATAGTTACAATAGAAGATACGACACCACCAGTGATTGATCCACTTCCATTGGACTTGGTCCTAGAGTGTAATGATGCAGATAATGATGTGGCGATAGTTGAATGGCTTGATCTTAATGGTGGTGCAATGGCAACAGATGACTGTGGTTCAGTTACTTGGACAAATGAAGCAGGTGCTGAAGAAATGACTTGTGGTAATACAACTAATACACCTTATACATTCATAGCTACGGATGAATGCGGTAACTTCTCTACTGCAATTGCTTCAATCATTATTGAAGATACGACACCACCAGAACTTGTCGCTCCTACGAACCTAGTAGAAGAATGCGAAAATATCATCGTAGAGGTTGATGACTGGATAGCGATGGCAGCAAGTACTGACCTCTGTGGCACACCTATCATCACTGCAGAACTATGGAACACAATTAGTGGATGTGGAGATACATTTACTGAGACATATCTCTTCACAGCAACTGATGAATGTGGTAATACATCAACCGCATTAGCTGATTATGGATTAGAAGATACAATAGCTCCACTTATAGTCACGGAAGCGATTAATATGGTTATTGAGTGTAATGGCTCGGATAATGTAGCGATCCTTCTTAACTGGCTCAACAATAATGGTGGAGCAGTTGCGACAGATGGCTGTGGAGATTTGACTTGGTCAAATGACTATGGAATGGTAGCAGCAGGAGCATGTGATGGTGAAGGAAGTATTACTGTGACTTTTACCGTCTCGGACGAGTGTGATAATGTAAGTACAACTACAGCAACATTGACAATTGAGGATACAGAGGCCCCAACATTTGAGATACCAGCTAGTGACTTGACACTCGAGTGTACTGGTGATGTGGATCCGATGAATGTGATTAATTCTTGGTTGGTTAATGTGGGAGGGGCAGACGCTGAAGACGATTGTAGCTTGATCACTTATACTAATGATTTTGTTGCGTTGACTAATGGTTGTTCGCCATTGACAGGAAGTGCATTGGTGACATTTACGGCAACGGATGCATGTGGTAACTCTGATGAAACGATGGCAACTGTCACAGTTGTAGATGAGACACCACCAACAATTACGCGACCTGCCACAGATATGACAGTCGAATGTGATGGAGCGGGAAATATTGCCGCTCTAGAGGCTTGGTTATTAGCTGATGGAAATGCAGAGGCTGATGATATATGTAGTCCATTTACTTGGGATGAACCAATCCTAGTAAGTACTATAGTTGGTTGTGGTCAGACAATGACTTTCATTTATGAGTTTGCAACAACAGATGATTGTGGTAATGAGTCAGCATCTACAATCGCTTCATTCATCATAGAAGATACGACCTCACCAACCATCTTGCCAGAGGCAATGAGTATGACAGTCGAATGTGACGGGATGGGTAATGAAGCAGACCTTGCGGCATTCTTGAATGGTCAGGGAGAAGCAATCGCAGTAGATGATTGTGGCGTCGTAGTTTGGGAGTTTGATTTGATCACTATTGAAGAAACTTGTGCTCTGACAAATATCCAAACTTACCGATTCACAGCAACAGATGAATGCGGTAATGTCTCTACCTCAGAAGCAATATTTACAATAGAAGATACAACAGCACCTCTTATCGTAGGTGGTGCAGATATGCTGATGGAAGAGTGTGAGCCGCGAGGAGACAACTATCCAGAGTTTGATTTTTGGTTAGAAGATCATGCAGGCGCAACGGCCACTGATGACTGTAGCCAGTTCACTTGGACTAATGACTTTGACCCTGACAATTGGGTGTTTATTTGTGGATTCTCAAGATTTGTGGATGTGACATTTACAGCTACGGACGAATGCGGTAATGCTGATAGCTTTACTAATCGTTTTGGTATCGGAGATGTGACACCTCCAGAGTTTACATTCTGTCCGCCACCAACGATTGTGGATGCACCTGCAGGATGGTGTAGTTCATATGTTAACTTTACTGGCCCTCTTGCTGAAGATGCATGTGGAGAGACAACAGTTACTCAAGTAGATGATACTGGATTGACGACAGGAGATCTCTTTCCCGTTGGGTTGACAATTTTGACCTATCAAGCGGAAGATGAATGTGGTAACATATCGGAATGCGAGATTAAAATCATTGTAAATGACTTCCATACCCCACCTACAATCAGTTGTCCAATTGATACAATGACTGTCAATGACTTTGGTGTCTGTGGAGCAGTGATTGATGATATTGCACCATTTGATGTGACAGATAATTGCCCTGATAACCTAGTCGTGAAGTATGAGATTATTCAAAATGGAAATATCATCGCTGATGGATTTGACGATGCAAGTGGAGAATTCTTCCCTACTGGTATAAGTACAGTGAATTACCAAGCTATCGACCAACCACTCATCTTGATTACCGAGATTATCCAAGATGGAGTTATCACAGGAGTTGAGATTGCGAATATTGGTCCAGCAGCAGTTGATGTCTCTTGCCTCAATGTAGTCAGAGAAGGAACAAGCCCAGAAAGCTATAATCTTGCCAATGGAACTTGTATCCCAGTAGGAGGTGTGATTACTCAAACATTTACAAATATCGGCGTTGGTGATCCAGCAGGTTATTACATCAGCCTCGTTGGTAGAGTGATTGATGGAGTATCTATCAATGGCTATGCATCCACAACATATCCTTTCGCAGGAAACATTGTAGGAGAAGATATTATAAGAGTCTTTATCTGTGATCACGATTTTGCAGGTGATTTTAAAGTCGCTGCTAGTTGTTTCGCAGGGTCGTATGGTTTCTACAATCCAGAATTAGATGTCGCTGCAGACAATGGTACAAAGGTAGGGCTCCAAGAAGGAGTCCCTTCAATTGTAGAATGTAGCTTTGAAGTTACAATAGAAGATACTGAAGTGCCGTCTTGTGCAATGTATGATACATTGACATATATGACCACACTTCCACAAAATATTGATGGAGAACTCTGTACTACGATTGACTTTGTCGTTACGGATGATGTACCAGTTGGCACAGTCATTCTTTCAGATCTTCAAGTGACGATAGCAGATGCAGGTGCTCTTTCTGGTTACCTAATCAGTCCAAGTGGAACAACAGTACAAATCTTCGGGGGAATGTGTAGCGGAACTGCTGATGTCGATGTGACATTCGATCAGAATGCAACTGATAACTTGAGTACAGTGCTTTGTGATCCTCTTGGAAACGGCTTAGTCTATGAGCCTCTCGAATCATTTAAGTCATATTTCAATGAATCATCTCTCGGTACGTGGACACTTAGTCTTGAGAAAACAAGTCCAGGTATTGCAATTCTAGATAATGTGGAATTCCAAGTATTGACTCATCTACCTTATGCGCAGACTGATGTCAAGCTTGATAACGATCTAGAGATGTGTGGAGCAGAATATATCTGGGATCATCCAGTATTTTGGGATAACTGTTGTGAAGGAGGTATCTCAGTTGAGTACTCTTCAGAAGATGATATCGTAGTGCCTATCAATGGTGATGTTATTGGTGGAAGTACGGCAACAGAATTCTTCGCTGTAGGTACAACCTTGATTGTCTATACACTTGTTGATCAATTTGGCAATGAATCACAATGTTCATTCGAAGTAGAGGTGTGCGATGTAGAGGCACCAGTATTATCAGCTTGTCCTGATGTGACGTTGTTCTTGCTAGAAGATGATTGTTTAGTACCGATTTCATCAGTACCAGTGCCAACATTCACCGATCAATGTCCTGGAGCAACGTTTGTATTTGATCCACCATTAGAGGATGGTTTGACAGAAGGTGTTCAAGATATTTGTGTAATAGTCACGGATGCATCTGGCAATGAATCCAAGTGTACATTCACCGTCACAGTGCTACCTAATCCTAATGAGGAGCCAGATGGTGCACTTGCTTGTAATAGTGCAATCAATCTCTCACTTGGAGCAGATTGTATGGAGTTTGTTACAGCGGATATGATATTAGAAGGAGATGGATATGGATGTCTTGATGACTTCTGTGTTACGCTTAAAGCCGAAGATCACGAAACGATAATAGGTACATCTGCTGATGGCACTAACATCGTTACCGAAGATCACATTGGTCAGACTCTGATTGTTGAAATTTGTGAAAACTGTGAAGATGGAGTCAATTGTTGTTGGGGATATGTCAATATTGAGAATAAGTTGATCCCTGAGGTAGTCTGTCCACCAGATACAATTATCGAATGTAATATGGCATTTGATCCTGAGATCACTGGTATGCCAGAAGTCACAACTTGTGAGCAAGAGATCTATATCACATATGAAGATGACTACATTGAGCAAACAATGTGTAACGATCCTGTTGCAACAATTGAAAGAACTTGGACAATCATTGATGAGTCTAACAACCAGATCTCTTGTGTGCAAATGATTACCATTACAGACTTTGATCTAGAAACTGTAGTGTATCCAGATGACATCATATTGACTGAGACATATACATGTAGTGAAATAGAAGATGACCCAACTCTTCTTCACCCTGAGCACACTGGTTATCCATTACTTGGAGGCATCCCTGTCTATGAGACGGGAGATGGATTGTGTTCCCACTTCTGGAATTGGGATGATCAGATACTCTTCAATTGTGAAGGGAGTTATGAGATCATTCGTACTTGGTTGATTAGAGATATGTGTGACCCAATTATTCCATTTGTCAATCCTATTGAGCACTATCAATCTATCAAAGTCTTAGATAGTTCACCTCCAGTTTTCGATCATTGTCCAGAGACAGTATCTATTAATGCCAGTGCTCATGATTGTCTTGGTGACATCTATCTCAATGATTACTTCCCTGGTATCAATGATGCTTGTGGGACGGTTAAGGATACAGTCATTACTGTTACTCCAGGTACGGTATATCAAAGTCCACCGAATAGCGGAGAGTATTACATCAGAGATCTGACCACAGGAGTGCATACAGTAAAGATCAAGGCAAAAGATCAATGTAGCAATTTTGCAGTTTGTGAATTTGACATACAAGTAACAGACAATTCTGCTCCGACTGTCATTTGTGACTTCGATGTAGTTGTAGGATTAAATACGCTAGGAACAGCGAAGATATTCCCTGAATCTATCGATGAAGGATCTCATGATGCATGTACAGATATCTTCAGACAGCTCTATAGAGTGGATAGTGATTGTCTCAATGGAGACGACTTAGTTCCTGGAGATGACGTGACATTCTGTTGTGAAGATGTTGCGAATAGTCCAGTGATGGTTGTGATGAGAGTATGGGATGATGCAGACTTAGATGGTGTCTTTGGTACTGCCGGCGATAATTATAATGAGTGTATGGTGCCAGTCACTGTTCAAGACAAGACTATCCCGAATTTCCAATGTCCATTTGATGTGATATTGACATGTGATGAAGATTATACAAATCTTGCGATTACTGGTCAGCCAGCAATATCATCAGTCTGTACTCACTTGGATGCGACATATGAAGATGATATAACAGACTTGGATGCTTGTAATCTTGGTGAGATTACACGTACATGGACTGTGACAGAAACAGGTCAGACTTGCGTACAAACGATTACACTACAATCACCAGATGTCGTGTCGGAGATGGATATTGTGTGGCCTGCAGATCTAGATGTTGACTTTGAATGTAATATTGATAATCTTTCACCTCAGGATCTACCACTAGCGAATGCGTATCCTGGAGTTGTGGATGGTCAATGCAGTCTTCTTGGGATGAACCATACAGATGAGATATTTGAAGTAGCATCAGGTCAAACTGGTTGTTATAAAATATTACGTACTTGGCAGATTCTTAATTGGTGTGTTGAGTCAGATGATGGACACGAGATCTATGAGCACGTACAGACAATCAAGGTGCTGAATGATGTTGCACCAGAGTTGATTGCAGGATGTGATGATATGACTATAGAGACTACATCACAAGATTGTGCAGGAGGACAAGTTGTCTTCCAAGCAACAGCGACTGATGATTGTACTGTCGAAACTGACTTCGAGTGGTCCTATATTGTGGACTATCAAGCAGATGGTAATATTGATCTTGAAGGTACAACTGATATCGTTGATGAAATGATGCCAGTTGGTACTCACCAAATCACTTGGACAGTTTCTGATCAATGTAATAACACAGATGTTTGCTCAGCACTTATTACAGTGATCGATAGTACACCACCAAGTCCGAAGTGTAAGAGCGGACTTGTCTTGCCACTTACTGCAAATGTTGCTGAAGGGACTGAGACAGCCGAGTTATGGGCAATAGACATAGATGCAGGTAGTGATCATCCGTGTGGGTCATCATATACATTCACATTTAGCTTCAGCGAAGATCCGGATGATGATGTGATGTTCTTCGATTGTGATGACATCGGTACTCAGACTGTCCAGTTATGGTTGACTGACCTGAATGGTAATCAAGCCTTCTGTGAGACAAGTGTCATCATTCAAGATAATAATGATGTGGCAATATGTGAACCTAGTGAGACATTGATGGCAACGATCAGTGGACGTATTGCAACAGAGTTAGAAGTAGAAGTTGACTTAGTAGAAGTATCGCTTGTCAATGGTGCTCAAGTAGAGGTCACTAATGACGAAGGGCAATTTGCCTTTACAGAAATGCCAATGGGTGGTGCTTATATTGTAGAGCCATTCTTGGATATTGATGATAGGAGAGGAGTAAGTACGTTGGATATTATCTTGATTCAGAGGCACATCTTGAATCTACAACCACTTGCTTCCCCATACGATTTGATTGCCGCTGATGCTAATAGTAGTCAGTCAGTCACGTCAGCGGATATGGTAGACATCCGTAAGGTTATCTTAGAAATCGTTGATAAGTTCCCTGCTAATACGAGTTGGAGATTTATTGACAAGACGCATACATTTATCGATGCGACTAATCCTTGGTTACCTGCTCCAGATGAATCTTATCAGATACCGTTCTTAGTACAAGATATGGTGACAGACTTCATAGCCGTCAAAGTTGGTGATGTCAATGGATCATATACAAGTCTAGCTCATAGTGGCGATATAGATATCAGAGGAATAGAAACTCAAGTCTTAGAATATGAAGAAATAGAAGAAGGAGTGTTCAATATTTCTGCTGAGTCAGAAGACATGTTATATGGTCTTCAAGTCAGTATTGAGGTAGGTCCTGGATTCACTGAATTGACATCAGACTTACCTGGATTCTCAACTGACAATTATACATATGATGGTCAGCACGTAAGGATATCATATAACCACATTCACGGGATCGCTAATGACCAGTTGACTAAGCTCTTCCAGATTAAGTTGGCTGGACAGACTCAGTTGATTGTAAGTAATGAGATTGCCAATGAATCGTACCATGGAACCGAACTAGAGGTCAAGCGACTTTCGCTAGAGCCATTATCAGGCATCGCAATAGACGCAATTGATATCTCTAATCATCCAAATCCATGGAAGCAAAGTACTAAGATTAGTATCGTGTCACCGGAGGAGACAGTAGGAGAGTTGACCTTCTACAATAACCTAGGTGAGGTGATCTATAGACAAGATGTCGAATTAGAGATTGGAGATAATACGATCAGAATCACTAAGCGACAACTACAGACTGCTGGTGTCATCAGATATGTCCTAGACATCGATGGTACTCAATGGAATAAGTCAATGATTGTGATCGAATAATGTATAACTTACTTCTCTTTCTTTGTGAGGAGTGAATGAAGAATTATATTAGAAAGCCCGCACAGAAGTGTGGGCTTTTTTTTGGTAGATTGTGGAAAGCGAGGCTGAATTTCGAGGTGATTTGCCACAAAATGTCAACTTAATAATTTTTCTGGATCGGATAATGAATACAAACCAAATCTGTATTTATTTTTATAAGGATTGATGTCCTATCTGGCAATTAGTTTCGAAAGTTTGCAGCAGTCTGCTTTTCAATCGTGTATTAGATAGTGAACCCAACGATGGGTTTAATTAAATCTACGATTATGAAACATATTTTTAGCCTTCTACTACTCTCAATTCTCGTCATCAGCTGCGGAGATAAAGAAGAAGATGAAGTACTAAGGACAGGAATTGAAGGCAATTGGACTTTAATTGAAATGTTATTAGATCCAGGAGATGGTTCTGGAGTATTTATGCCTACTACACTCAATGTTGATATTGAAGTCTTTGCTGATGGTAGTGTTGAAGGAAATGGGATGCTCTGTGGAATGTCTCAAAGTACAAATGGTCAAGTGCAAATGGCGCAATTCTCAGAACAGGATTCATTATTCACGTCTAATTGTGACAGTATTCCGTTGAGCCTAGGAGTAGATCATATGGAGGACATTCTGATACTCCGATATCCGTGTATCGAACCGTGCTTGGCAAAGTTTGAAAAACAATAATTTTAACCTTAGAATCAATAATTATGAAAAGGTACCTTTCAATATTCTTCATTCTAATGTCTGTTCATGTCTTGACTGCACAGATTTCAATAGAGTTAATGGGTGGTCTTGATCGAAGTTTTCGTACTCTTTCAGACGTTGATGAATCTATATCTTCTAATATAGTCACTGCAACTCGTGAGGAGAATGAAAGCCCAAGAGTACAACACCGATTTGGGGTCAATGCTCTAATTCAGTTGACACCAAGCCTATACTTTAAGTCAGGTCTCCGATATGCTCAGACTGGCTACACCTTAATTACTTTTGATGGTGGTTCATTTCCGGTTCCATTAGAAGTTTATCAAGATTATGTGTACCTAGAAGTGCCTTTGCAGTTGCGGTGGTCTCCATTGCAAGAGGGTTTAATCAGTCCATATTTGGAGGTAGGAGTTAATCCCCATATTTACATTCAAACTGCAACTACATCAGTGTTTGATGATGGAGAAAGAAGGACATCTATAGATAAAGATGATCAGAACGAGAATAAGTTTAGAGATCTTTATTTTGTTTCAGTAGCTAGTATCGGGGTCAAGATTAATCTTTTCAAATCTGTGTATATAGCTCCACAAGTTACAGGACGATATCACCTCAACCAACTCGGAAAAGAAGAAACACCAGTCAACGAAAATCACTATAATATTGGCGGCGAGTTGGCGGTAGGTTATCAATTTGGCAAGTAGGTCGATAGGTCCTCCTTCGTCGGACTAATGTATTATGGTAAATTCCAAGTTGCCGATGGCAATTGCTTAAAGAAGAATAAGTTAGAGACTAATTCTAGAGTTCATTATTGATCTTCATCATCATATAGCAAGATAATTTCTAAGTACTCCTCTTTGCGATTCTTTTTTTCTCCCATCACGATATTACTTTTTCTTAAAGTCTTGATGTAATTGGCAACACCAGGGTAGTAGTAGAACTCATATACATTATTGTCATTAATCGTAAATTCTGCATCTTTTAGATATTGCTTGAACTCCTTTCCTTTTTTTCTACCCATCAACTGCTTCATTAGACTCCCAATAATATCTTTAGTGTCTTCTTCATTGAGTGTTGATCGCTGCTCGGCGACAAAGTAATGGTCAGAGGTATCTACTTCAGTGAACTCAATGGCTGCATCAGCACGGATCGGTTTGCTCCCGAAGAGATTAGGAAATTCATCCTCATACTCAATCGGTGAATCAGTATTATACTCGAGTCCATATAAGAAATGTAACACATTGACTTCCTGCATAGCATAGGTTTCTACACCTTCCTTTGTACTATACAAGTCAATAACTGGCTCCAACGCTTCGGCATAAGCACTGTTGTCAGGATCAGTATATTTTAATGTTTGGGTCAGTAAATTTGTAGACTGTTCAGAGACTTCTTTCCAATTAGTTAACTCTAGGATTTCGCCTAACTCGGTAGTTGTATAGATTAAGTCGATCGGTTTTATTGTTTCTTCCATATCAGAGATCGCCTTGCTGCCTTCCATCCCTAACAGATCCTCTGGAGTATATGACCATTTGATGGTATAACCAGCTGTAGTAGAATCTAGTACCTCAAATCTTGCATAGTAAGTTGTAGAATCCAGGTCAGCTATTTCATCTTGCTCCCAAGATTTTTTGACTTTAGTAATTTCATAATTGTAGACATCTCCTTTATACCAATAGGCAACAAGTGACACAACAGAAGTATCAACCTGTCCAAAAAGCGATGTTGCTACAAAAAAACCAAAAACTAGGAATAATAGATGCTTCATTGTTGCATTAAGAGTGTTGTGATTTAAAGATAGCGATTTACCATTTCAAATATCGCTAAATCACTACAAGACAAACATTTATTCAAGTCCTATACTTTGCTAGTCAGAAGTCTCTTACTTTTACCATTCAAATTGGTACAAGCACAATAAATTGTGAGAATAACAATCGCCGGAGCTGGTTCAGTAGGATTTCACTTAGCAGAGTTACTGTCTAAGGAAGATCAGGATATCACACTTATCGATTGTGATGGTACAGTACTAGATCAAGCAAGAAAGAACTTAGATGTGATGGCTGTCCAAGGAGATATCTGTGATATGAAGATCCTTGAGCAAATTGATGTGGGTACAGTTGATTTATTTATCGCTGTGACCGCATTTGAGCAATCAAATCTACTCGCAGCCATTCTTGCCAAACGACTAGGAGCCAAGAAGACAATTGCTCGTATCAGTAATGTAAAGCATCTCGAAGAAAAACCCAAAGCAAACTATAATGCTCTTGGTGTAGATTTGTTGATTTCTCCACAATTTTTAGCCGCTAATGAGATTCAGAGACTTCTTAAAGGTGCTAGCTTTACTGACTTATTTGAATTTGAAAATGGTAAAATCTCTGTAGTTGGATTGACATTGGATTCTTCATTTCCATTTATAGGCAAACCCATCAGCGTTGTCAGAGCACAACCGAAGGATTTTCCATTTAGAGTCATCGCATTATTGCGAAAGGATATCACTGTGATACCTAATAAGGATACGGTGCTGCAGAAGGGTGATCATATTTATATCGCTTCCCACAAAGATTCTCTGGATTCTGTGATGCAGTTTATGGGTAAGCAACTCAAGCCGATTAAGCACGTGATGATTATCGGTGGTACGCCTCTTGCACTGCGAACGGCACAGCGTATAGAGCATACTCATAAGGTGACTGTAGTGATTGAAGATGAAGAAGTTGCTAAGTCATTCGTCGAGCAACTTGAGAATTCGCTAGTGATCAATGCTGATGCAAATGATACTGACACTCTCAATAATGAAGGTCTTGAGCATATGGATGCGTTTATCGCATTGACCAATAACTCAGAGACTAATATCATCTCTAGTTTGATGGCTGAAGATTCAGGAGTCAATAAGACGATAGCACTCGTGGAGAATGTCAACTATATCCATATCTCTCAGAATATCGGTGTAGATACGATTATCAACAAAAAGCTGATTGCAGCGAATAATATCTTCCGATTCGTTAGGAAGGGACATGTAGAGGCGATCGCTAGCTTACATGGTGTAGATGCTGAAATCATTGAATTTGTAGTCCATGACAAACCGATACTTCTCGAGCGACCTATCAATATGCTAGGACTTCCTGACCAATCAATCATTGCGGGAGTAGTTCGTGGCCAGAAAAGCTATGTGCCAGCAGGTGGCTTTAGATTTAAATTAGACGATAAAGTCATCATCCTTGCATTGCCTGATGCCATCAGTAAGGTTGAGCAAATATTTGAATGATGATAAATGTTTCAATTGTCATCAATGTAGTCGGAGTTATTTTGGCTCTTCTTGGAGGGTTGATGTTAACCGCAATCCCATTTTCTTTTTACTGGAATCCTGAAGATACATTACCGATTATCTCTTCTGCAGTTACGACCTTTTTGGTTGGGTTGATCTGTTGGTTTCTCAGTCGCAGCAAGAGTAAAAAAATCGGAAAGCGTGAAGGGTTTTTGATTGTAGGAGTAGGGTGGATTACAATAGCCTTGTTTAGTGCTCTTCCATATTGGTTCAGTAGTGTCATCCCAGAGTTTACCAACTGTTTTTTTGAAAGTGTTTCTGGATTAACAACTACAGGCGCCAGCGTCATCAATGATATCGAAGCTGTTCCAAAAGATATTCTGTATTGGCGAAGTTTGACTCAGTGGATTGGAGGTATGGGTATCATCGTATTGACTGTAGCGCTATTTCCACTCTTAGGGATAGGTGGAGTAGAGTTATTTGTTGCAGAAGCACCTGGCCCTACGAGTGATAAGATACACCCGAGAATCAAAGAAACAGCTAAACGCCTGTGGCTAATTTATGTCGGCTTGACCGCAGTACTGATTATCCTATTGAAGATTTGTGGGATGACCGGATTCGATGCACTTAACCATGGGTTGACTACAATGGCTACAGGTGGATTTTCAACTAAAAATGCCAGCATTGCCCACTTTCAGAATCCCGCAATTCACTATATCATCCTCCTCTTTATGTTTATCGCTGGTATCAACTATACCATCATCTACAATAGCCTCAAGGGAAATTTCAAACGAGTATGGAGTAGTGATGAATTTCGAACCTACTTGTTTTTAGTTGTTGGATTGTCCATCGTTGTAGGTATTGTCGTAAATCAAGTCACAAGCCTTGGAGTAGAGCATGCATTCAGAGATGCGGCATTCCAAGTTGTATCCGTAATCACGACTACGGGGTTTGTCTCAGCAGACTTTACAGCTTGGACACCAATATTGACCTTGGTTTTTTTCATTTTACTGTTCTTAGGTGCAAGTGCTGGATCTACAAGTGGAGGGATCAAGATCATTCGACATATTGTGATCTTTAAGAATTCAATGTTGGAGCTCAAGCGACTCCTACACCCCAAAGCTATCATCAGAATCAAAGTAGATAAGAAGGTGGTGTCACCTAGAATTATGACACACGTATTGGTTTTCTTGCTTCTATATTTGATCATTTTTGTTGTTGGGTCGATGATTATGACAGTGATTCTTTCGGATTTTGATGAACCGTTATTGACTTCCATAGGTGCAGTTGCCACTTCTCTTGGCAATGTCGGACCTGCCATCGCAGAACTTGGTCCAATGCACAATTTCTCTCAAGTACCTATGGCTGGTAAGTGGCTCTTAATTCTATTGATGTTACTAGGTAGACTAGAGTTATTTACGATTCTCATTATTCTGACGCCATATTTCTGGAGGAAGAACTAGCAATGAAGTGGTCCTATGGAATCTTGGAGGAGGATGGTTCTATATTAGTGCATATTGGTCAATCGCAGCTTACCGTTGGTTACAGCTTCAGGGATAAGTGATCAAATCCACCCTTTACTTTGGATAAATCTCTAGCCGCTCTGCTCGATATGAGATATCAGTTTCTGCCCAACCAGCGCCAGTAGAAGCTCCATCTTTGAAAGTGACGACTGCTTCGTAGATGACTTCACCATCTGGATAAGACACTTCGATAAGTTTTGTTTGTCTGCTAGGATTAGGTGTGAGATTGCCGGGTGCCATTAATCGATTTCCAGTGATTGGCAAGACATCTACATCACTGATATTATTAGAGTGCATTTCGATACCACGTTCCTTACCGTATTGCCATACTTGACTTATGGTCATCGCCTCGGCGTTTATAGCATATTCAACACCTCTACTATAGGTTGCATTATTGTCAAAGTGCTTATTAGTCCCATTATCAAAGCAGAAGATGTGTCCATTATCTAGAACCATTGCAGCATGTTGTCCCCATGGCCAACTAAAGCCATCTGCAGCATCTTCGCTTCCTTGTTGGATTGATTCAGGGTACGGATTTCCATTGGCATCAATGGCAGTAAGTAAGTAGTCTCTAGTATCTATACCGTCGCCATCGATACCAGCAAGATTCCAGCCTTGATGTGGAGCGATGATCCATTCTAGGTTGTTGTCTATATCTACTTTTACGATTCCTTGGTGTCGTGCTGAGACCACTAGACCATCTGTATTGGTATCATACCAAACTGAATTGACGTGAGCCCAGTCAAAACTATTCCACACGAAGTCAAATCGATCAACATCCAATACTTCTCTCAGATCCCATTCTCTGACAGTACTCCCATCCTGCCTATCTATCTCTATAATGTGATCAAGAGCGGTAGTTTCTTCCCATTTGCTGACAGAAATGATGAGATTGCCGTCAGGTTTTTCCACTTGATCATGGTGTTGTGAATAGGGCCAAAGTTCCCAATTTCTGACCTCTTGACCAAGCATATTATATTCGTAAGTTCTATTGTTATGTGACCACAGCCAGTTGCCATTATCGAGTCTTTCGAATGGTCCTATCCAACCTTCGATAAAATCTAAGTTCATATACCACCGAATCTGTCCCGAAGGATCAAAGATGACAGGATTAAACCTAAAGAATCCTTGACCACCGATGCTGAGTTCGATTAGATTCCATCCAGGTTCCATTCGGCTCTCATCTATGGCTACGATTTCTATATCTGGAAATGTCGATGGGAGAGAGTCTGTTTGGATGAAAATTGTATCAAGTCCATATCTACCATTTTCTTCTGTGACTTTAATCTTGATTGCATTGTTGTGATCAGGATATAATCCGTGAATATCAATTTGATGTGCTGTTCCCGGATTTTCTGTCTCTGTGATAGATGGATATTCACCTAGGACGGTTGCTTCAATATGTGCAGCCGATTCTGTGTTGACGGTAAGAACGGCCGATAATGGCGTCAACTCATATGGATTGAGTTGTATGTTGATTGGATCTTTGAGTAATTCTTCGATGTCAACTTCTTCATCAATTCTCGTTGAGCTATCATTGTCATTACAAGAAAGCAATGCACTCAATAATATGATCAAGAATATCCGAAATGTTGTCATCTACATTAATTGAGTTAACTACTCTTCTTCTTCACCACTATTTTCATCAATGGCTAGTAGATTCCGCTCATTCAAAAAGTTGAACCATTTGATGACCTTTTTCATATCACTGACGAATACTTTATCCTCGTCATAATCAGGCAAGATTTGCTCAAAGTATTCTTCTATTTCGTGCTTAGGTGCAGAGGGAGACACCGGTGGTGTTTTCTCTTTGACTTCCAACATTTTCGTAAAAACAGCTACTAGATCTTCAGTATCTTCCAATGTGTAGATACCTACGGTGCTCAATGGTGTAAACTGATGCTTTCTAACAGAGCAAAATATTGACTTGCCAGTATCTATCTCTTTGACGACTAGTCCATTACTTCTAGATGTGACTACTTCGTGAACGCCTGACATACCAGACACGACAACATAGTTTTCTAAATTCATAAGGTTGTTTCTCTTAACACTGCAATGTTAATACACTTTTTGATTAAAGTCTATGCCCCATTTGTCTATTTGACAAATTTGTGGCTGAAGTGCCCTCCATTCTCATCTACTAATTGTAAAATAAAAAGTCCTGAGCCAAGGTTTTCAGTATTAATTCCACCATCAATATTTGTCGATATTGATATCTCTTGACCATTACTTGAGAGGAGTCTAGCAGTGTAATTCAGATTGCAATCCACATTTGGTCTTACCTCAAGTCTATCATTGTGCTGGATCACATTTGGATGACAATCAGAATCGGTATTGTCAGTATCAAGTATAAATTCTATCTTTTGGTATTGACCAAAAAACTCAGTAGTTGCATTGAAACTTGGTTCTACACAATCTGTATGATTGAGATTAGCACCTAACTCTAGTCGATCAAGATCAACTGCGCCATTCATAACCATAACTTCTTCAGCAAAAACAGCATTTTCATACCAGACTTGGTCATCATCTTGACAGCCCATCAGACGAGTAGGCGCTTGCGGTGACCAATCATAGGTGTCATTGATTCTAAGCGCTTGATTGAATGGATGACTAGGATCAGTCAATATCGCTTCCAGAAAATCTGGCTGTACTAGCAATCTCGGTTGTATGGTAAAAGAGCCTGTTGCCAAAATCGATCCTACAAGTGCAAAATTCAATTGCAAAAGATCAATTTCTTCATTCTTAAATTGCTCTATTGATGCTACAGCATTAGGAAGGAAGATATCATCTAATGTGAACTCGTCTAGTAATTCTGGATAAGCCTCTTTCATTGACAAAACCACAAATGGAAGGTATGATACAGCCGAGTAAGATCTATCGCCAAGAGTAAATTCTACCATTAAATCAGATACGCTATATGGACCAGATAGATGACTAGCTGCAGTCACAGTTGTTATGTCTGGATATCTTCCAGCTTCGATATCTCGCTGAAGCGCAGCTGAAGCATGTCCACCCTGCGAGTATCCAGTAATAAATAATTGATTGTTTCGGTGGACATTTTCCATATCAGCGATTTCTCTTGACGCTAATAGCAAATCTGCAGCGGCACTTGACTCTGTATCAGCATTGATATATGGATGAAGACCAGCACTATCACCCAGTCCGATATAATCTGCAGCAACTGTAATATAGCCATAGCTCGTCATCAGTTTTGAATAGGATGCTTCAATATCATTTGAAGGAACATCATCTCGAGAAAAGGCAGTGCCATGCTGATAGATCATTGTCGGAAACGTTCGACCTTCTTCAATAGGTAGAGAGACAAATCCAGACGCTTCACGGACTTCGCCATCTAAGTGCGGTGTCAGATAGACAACTTTAAAAAACCGTTGGTCGAATTCAGCATCTGTAATATCTAATTCTGCTTCAGCTTCCGCAGTTGTCCAAGCACCGATCTGTTCGTAACTGACTAAAGTTTGGCTGTACGCCAAATGAGAAACAAAGAGTATGAATAATATGCTACAATATTTCATAATAATGGATAATTAGCGTTTTAGAATAGTAGAAGATGCCTGCCTGACTATTTGTCTCAAAACTCTGCTACATTTGTAAACTAATGTCAATATACTCATCAATGTTCAGAGCTTGGTATTTTATTGCTGTCTTATTTGTAGTTGGATGCGTGCCTCCGACATACCAAGCGAGTAAAACGGTCAAGATTGACTTAAGCAATCCAGATGTTCGGCGAATCTTAGATTATCGCACTGCAGAATCTATTGATAGCATTATTGCATACTTTGACAATGAGAATGCCACCCTCCGATACTTAGCTGTGGAGTCCTTTGCTTCTATCAAAGCACCAGCACATTTGACTCCAATAAGAGACTTGCTAGAAGACTCATCTTCAGAGGTGAAGGCGATGGCAGCTTATGCACTAGGGCAGCAAGGCCAATCGTCAGTAGTAGAGGACTTGGTCGGTGCATTCAGAGGTAAGGATACGATATCGGTATCTAATGCGCCTAACGGGATGATCCTTGAGTCAATAGGTAAGGTAGATGATGGGACGAGATATCTCAAGTTTCTCGCCGAGCAAAATCAATATAGGACTACTGACACATTATTGCTTACTGGTCAGGCAAAGGCAATCTATAGGTATGGCCTAAGAGGAACCGTCATACCCGAAGGCACAAAGAAAATGGTTGAGATGGTACTAGATATCGATGTGCCACATCAAGCGAGACTCTATGCTGTCCATTATTTAGCTCGAGCCAAAGGAATCAATATCAAAGAGATTCAATTTCAACTCGCTAACCAGTTCGTTAAAGAAGGTGACAATGATATCAAAATGGCACTAGCATTAGCACTTAAGAATGCAGATCCATTACCTGAGATCAGAGAGATTCTTTACAATGGTCTAGAGTTACAAAATGATGATCGAGTCAAAATTAATATCCTCAGAGCTCTCCCAAATTATCAATTGAATGATACAGTAATAGCTGGGCTTGAGGTGACAGATAATGCGGCACTAAAGGAAGCGATAGCTAACTTCTATGGGAATTATCCCGATGCCACGTTAGCGCCATTGATAAGACAGAAAGCCAAAACAACAGTGGATACATTGTATAAGGCACAATTATATCGAGCTTATTTAAAAATGTTACCGCAGTACTATACCAATTCTCGAAACGCCGCGAGATACGAGATTCAGCAATGCCTCAAAGAAGAATTGACTCAAGCTGAGGAGGTGACATTTATCCAAGCCCTTGGTTATGATATGTTGAGCTACGATGTCCTCGATAAGATGTTAGACTCTACATCTATGGAACCTGTAAAGACTGCAATAGCTTCTTCTGTAAATCGAATAGCAACATCTGACCAATTTAATCAAGTGTTTTCCTCCTCGCCGAGATATGCTAGAAAGAAACTACTAGCCATCATCGAAAGAATAGTAGAAGATGGTGATGTAGGTGCCTTATATGAATTAGCTCCTGCACTTCAAGATCCACAATTCAAGCGATTGATAGATTCTACGACGTTTATCGAGAATGTGATGAATGACCTAGTATTGCCTAGAGACTTAGAAACGTACGAAGTCCTGCATAAGACTGTCGATATGCTCAATGATACCATAACTGAATCACGCTATGTACCTAGATATCAGCCATTGAGATGGGATCTATTAGAAACGATCAACAGCGAAACAGAATTTGTCGTCAAGACAGATAAAGGATTAATCAGTCTGACGATGTTTCCAGATAAAGCACCTGAATCTGTGGCCAACTTTGCCAGATTGGTTGATGAGAAGTTTTATGATGGTAAGATTTTTCACAGAGTAGTCCCGAATTTTGTTGCTCAGACAGGATGTACTAGAGGAGATGGTTATGGTAGTATCAATACGACAATCCATTCTGAAGTAACTGATATTTACTATGATCAAGAAGGATATATCGGTATGGCATCGGCTGGTCCCAATACTGAATCAGCACAATGGTTCATTACATTGAGCCCAACTCCTCATCTTGATGGTCGTTACACGATATTTGGTAAGGTGTCAAGCGGAATGTCTACAGTTCTCCAGCTAGAAGTCGGTGATGAAATTCAAGATATCATTAGAATCAACTAGGTTAGGGCATATGATAGAGCTATTAATAGTAAAGCTATCCTGAAAAATAATGCTAGCTATGATGTATGTACCATATAATATTGGTTCAACCTACAACGGACTTGTTCTGGTAATGGAATTTAGTTCTTTATCACAAAGTCAGATAAGTTGGTATACAGTAATCAAATCGGCCGTGTATCTTTATGTCGAATTAGACCAATGCTATGACAACTAAAACGACTGCATTCCACCAAATACATATCGACGCGGGAGCCAAGATGGTCCCTTTTGCTGGGTTTGATATGCCTGTAAACTATACATCTATTTCAGAAGAGCACCTGGGTGTCCGTAATGATGCAGGACTCTTTGACGTCTCTCATATGGGACAATTTATTGTAAAAGGAAAGGAAGCTATAAACCTAGTACAGAAGGTATCAAGCAATGATGCTTCAACACTTTCACCCGGGCAAGCGCAATACAGCTGTCTGCCAAATGCCGACGGTGGAGTAGTTGATGATTTGATAGTCTATCGTCTTTATGAAGATATGTGCAGCGAAGGTGAGCAAGCATATATGCTTGTTGTCAATGCTTCTAATATTGATAAAGATTGGGATTGGATTGAGAAGGCTAATACCTTCGATACCAAGATGATCAACATCTCAGATCAGACAAGTCTACTTGCGTTGCAAGGTCCTAAGGCAATAGAGATATTGAAGACACTGACAGAAGTAGCAGTTGCAGATATCCCATACTACGAATTCAGTAAGGGACAAGTTGCCGGTATTGATAATGTCTTGATATCAGCAACCGGATATACAGGATCAGGAGGAGTAGAACTTTACTTTGATAAGCAATACAGTCAAGCGATGTGGGATGCAATTATTGAAGCTGGTAAACCACATGGATTGGTGCTAGCTGGCCTTGGTTGTAGAGATACGCTTAGATTGGAGAAAGGATATGCCCTATACGGACACGAGTTAGATGATGAGACTTCACCGATAGCAGCGAGACTCGGATGGATTGTTAAATCGGATAAATCTGACGACTTTTTTAGTAAAGCCACATTCTCAACTGAAAAATCTGACGGCACTGCCTCTAAGCTGATAGGGTTTAAGATGGAAGATAGAAGGATACCAAGACAAGGCTATGAAATCTGTGATATGAATGAAGCAGTCATCGGTCGTGTGACTTCTGGCACAATGTCTCCTAGCCTAGATCATGCCATCGGTATGGGATATTCCAAGAGAGGATTTACCAAGGTTGGTAGTTCTATTTTGATTAAAATCAGAAAGAAGTATTATCCAGCAAAGATTGTAAAACTACCATTTGTATAAACAATCATACCACGTTTCTGTTAGGGACTGTATTATCAGCAAAGACTACAATGCAGTTACAAGAAGCACGGATGTCATTTATCGAGCAGTGGGGATCACTTAGCATCAGCTGGGGAGTCAATAGATTGCTTGGGCAAATACATGGGTTGCTTCTAATTTCTCACAAGCCATTATGTGCTGATGACATAATGGAAGCTTTAAATATATCAAGAGGAAGCGTCAATACTAATCTGCGCATCCTTATTGAGTGGGAATTAGTCTCCAAAGAGCACATTACCGATAACAGAAAGGAGTTCTTTGAAGCCCAGAAAGATATGTGGGTAATCTTTTGCCAAATCGTCAAACAACGTCGTAAAAAAGAGCTTGATCCATTGCTACATTCATTGGATAATCTGCAAGCTTGTCACTCCGATTGTGAGCAATCAGTAGAATTCATCAAGGTCATAAACAGTTTGTCCAGATTCTCTAGCAAGGTAGATAAGGCGCTTCAGCAAATTGTCAAGGAGCAACCAAATATGCTCGTATCTGCATATCTTAAAGTCTAATCATCAGATTCCATTTCTAACTATACAACAGACTCGATAAGTTTTCGGATATTGTGAATGTACATTCTTGTAATATTTACTATCTAATATCTTTCGGCAATGAAAATTTATCCCTTCAATCCATCCTTACCTGATGCAAGTCGAATAGATGATCATAAGGCATTCTTCTCTAGTGTGAAAGAACATTATCACCAATATCAAGATGAAGGCTACTTCAGAATAGCTCTGGAAAGTCAATTGCTAATCTATGATGTTGAGATAGGAGACAAAGTGCATACAGGGATTATCTGTGCTCTTGATTCTGATGAAATAACCCAAGGCAATATTGTCAGACATGAAATGACTCTCAAGGAAAAAGAGATGATGATGATGCGTCTTATCCAAGACCGAAATGCCAATATCAAGCCGATATTACTCACGATTCCTAACTCGGAAAAAATATCAAAGTGGATAGATTCAAACCGAAATAATAACGTGCTCACATATAACTATGGAGCATCAGAAACACATAAGATTACGCCAGTTACTAATAGTAGTGCATTGGGTAAAATCACAGATATTTTCAAAAAGGAAGTATCAAAAGCATACATTGCAGATGGTCATCATCGATGCTTTTGTATCAAGTATTTGACTGATAAGAATCCTGAAAAATATGGTAAAGTACTTGTAGTCTTTTTCCCTTTCAGTGATCTGGAAATCAAGCCATACAACCGAATCATAGAGTTTGACAAAAAGATGAGTATCAGTCAGATTGCAGATGTGATGAAGCCATTTGCCAAGGTTGAATTGGTGAAGAAATTTAAACAATCAACTTCTCGTAAAACATTCTACGCGTACACTCAAGGTAAATGGTTACAATGTACTTGGAAGAAGGCTTTGCTCAAGAGAATAGATGGAGGTAGCCTTGATTTATTTAATCATCATATCCTCAACGATGGACTCTATAAGACACAAAAGAAAGTGCATTATGTCCAAGGAGATACTGCGCATAAGTCTGTGATCTCAACAGTTGATAAAATGAAAAGTGGTGTAGGTTTCTTCTTTGCACCACTGACCTATGATCGATTGATCAGTATCTTGGATAGAGGTCATCTGGTCGTGCCAAAAAGCACCTACTTTGAACCTCGTATGCGTAATGGTATTGCCGTACAAACTCTCTAGCTCATGTCAACAAGAATATTCAGCGCTGATCGATTGTATCCAGTCGATCGAGCTCCTATCGATAATGGATATGTTGCATTTGATGCAAAAGGAAAAGTAGAGTCAATAGGTAATATCGCTGATCTACCGACTGCCGATATACAGCACTTCGATGGAATATTGATTCCTGGAATGATCAATGCACATTGTCATCTAGAACTCTCTCACATGGTTGGTCGTGTGGACACAGGTACTGGTCTACTGCCATTCTTGAAAAAAGTTGTCACACTCAGAGAAGTGGATATCGATATCATTATGCAAGCCATCTCAGATCAAGATATGAAGATGTATCAGAGTGGCATCTCAGCAGTAGGGGATATATCGAATACAAGTCATACACACCAGACTAAGATGTCTAGCCCGATAAGATATTATTCATTCGTGGAGATGTTCGACTTTATGCAAGACTCGATGACTGACAATACGATTGCTCAGTATAAAGAAGTCTACAACACTCATATTGCAAATGAAAAAAATAACAAATCTTATGTGCCTCATGCTCCATATACTGTGAGTAAGAGACTAATGAAAGAAATCAACCTATTCAATAATCCCGGTGCTACTGTCAGTGTTCACAATCAAGAGACTCCACCTGAGAATGAATTGTTTTTAAAAGGAACAGGAGCTTTTCATGATTTTTTTGATCAATTTGGATTTAAGTATCCAAGCGATATTTGTATTGATCAGACTTCGATACATTACTTGCTGAAGCATATGGATCCGCGTTGTAAGACGCTGTTTGTACATAATACTTTGACTACCCGAGATGATGTAGATGCTGCACTTGCATTTTCATCTGACATCTATTGGGCTACTTGTCCCAATGCAAATTTATACATCGAAAACCGACTACCAGACTACCAAGTATTCCTTGAATCAGGTGTCAAAGTATGTGTCGGTACAGATAGTCTGACGTCCAATTGGCAATTAGACATATGGGAAGAAGTGAAGACCATCTTGCGCCATCAAAGTTATCTATCTATGGACGATGTTATCAAATGGGCAACTCTGAATGGGGCAGAAGCGCTTTCTATGGACGACCAACTTGGTTCATTAACAATAGGTAAGTCGCCTGGCCTCGTTCATGTCGATGGAAGGGTCGATGATCAAGGAGTTCATATCACTGATAGTAAATCACATCGAGTTCTATAATTTACTGCATCTTATCCATATAAGGCCTTAGATTGGAATGCGAAGGCACTAACTTCAAGACTTCTCTATCTGTAAGACGCTTTGACCCGTAGAATGGCACAATCTGAGTATTTGGAAGATTCTTAGAGATCATATCGTTTTGTACTCGTATAGCTGAGTCATAAGTTTGATAGAATCCTAGAGCATATAGATACATATCGTCATCAAGTTGCTTCGTAATGATGATATCGTCATAGTACGTAAGAACTCTATTTTTGAATATTCGAGATGTTTCCTCGAATAAGAGTCGATAGTGTACATCATCTTTTACAGTCTTAAAAATTTGATATTTTCTAGATTTTTTTGATGGTGGAACCTCTACAATTTCTCTATTGACAGCGATTTCATTACCTAAGTTATACAATTCAATTTCTACTCGCTGATTGAGTTTGAGTAGGTCAGCATTCGCTTGTCCACCTATGTGTTTTTCTATGTATGGATATTCACTTCCTACCGAATTGATAATCATTCGGTCCTTGCTTACACCTTTGTCTATTAGGTATTCTACTACTCTGTCAAGGTCGTTTACAGAGAAAAACAATTCATATTCTTTCCTTGGATTGACTGCAGAGAAATTAGTAAGCTCTACTATTGAATTGTCAATTAATCTGATATACTTGGCGATTGAATCTAGCTTATTTCTGTTTTCAATATTAAGTAGATCATCATCGGAGGTATAGTAGATGGTCGGTATACTCACAGTTGTGATTGTTGCAACTGGATTCTTTGCATCCTTTCTTTTTTCTTTTTTGGTCTTGGTTGGCGAAGTTGTCTTCTTAGTTGTTGATGACTTACTTGGTTGTGTAGAAGGTACTGATGTTGTCGACTGAGTATTTTTTTTGACCGGATCAACATAAGCAACCTTAGCTTCTTTCTCCTTCTTCTCTCTAGCTTGCTTTTCTTTTGCTGCTATATCTTCTCTTTTCTTTTGCTCCCGAGCTTCATTCTCCTTTGCTTCTAGTTCTTGTCTAGCTAAATCTTCTTGTTCTTTCTTTGCTTTCGCTTGTTCTTTCTTCGCTAAATCTTCTTTCTCCTTCTTTGCCCTAGCCTCTTCTTTTTCTCGTTTTTTCTGTTCCGCAATATCAGATCGACTTGGTTGTTCTTCTTTGACTTTCTTCGGTGTGTCTACAGCTGGTCCTTGTTTTGTAGTAGTAGGAGTTGTTGATAGGGGATTTTTGTCTTTGTCTACACTTGCAACTTCTTGGACTTCTTTATCAGGTGCATCAGATTCTACATCATAATTGATAAATGCCAAATGCCCAGCATCTACAATTGCCTTTGCGACTGGTACATTTAAGTATGTCATATAGATATCAAGACCTCCTTTACCTCCAGACCTATTTGAGCAGAATGTTGACCTAATTCCATTTGCATCTACTCTGAAGTGAAGGTCATCACCTGGACTATTTATTGGTGAGCCAAGATTTTCAGCGAGCTTATAACCCTTAGATTTAACTGACGACCGATTAGAAAGGAAGATGTCATAACCACCTAATGATTCTATACGATCGCTACTGAAGTATAATGCAGTACCATCAGAAGTTAAGAATGGAGATACTTCATTGAATTTACTATTGATGTTT
>CALISO010000049.1 GCA_938041445.1 uncultured Saprospiraceae bacterium | reverse complement strand
AGCAAGGTCAGGCAGTTGATAGAGGATTATCGGGGGATGGTGTAGGAAGTATGACCATAAAAAAGGTCCACATAGAATTGTGAACCTTTTTTGAGTCGTTAGTATCTTATTTATGTTTACCTCCTATTCGTCATATCGTTTCCATTGCAGTCCAGATATCGGCACACGATAATAACCATTGATGTATATAGAGTCTTGATAATCCGATGTAAAAAGATAACCATCAAACTCTGCCTCGACAGCTACATCAGTAAAGTACTCATTATTGTCAATGCCGTGAATTTCCAGCGTATCAACATTAATTAGTGAGACAATAAGCCTAACATCAGCAGCATCATATTCTAGGCCATATGCGTCACTGTTTCTAAATCTAACTCCGAGTGAATCTGTGTGTAAAATTTTCAAATCTACATTGTGCGGTGGCTTATTAACAGTAGTTTTATTCTGTTGCATATACTGAAATACATGTTTAGCATCATGTTTAAGATCGCCATTAAGATTCATACCCATCTCTTCAAGCGTAAAGTTTTTGAGTTGCCAGTAAAATTCCCATTCTCCAACATTAATATTATCAGACGTATCGTCTTGGCGATACATAAGTGGGGTTAACCCGTTTGCTCTACTTCCAGGAATATTTGAATATTCTAATTTTGCTAAACCTATACTGCCTTCTAGTACAGGAAAATCCACTCGATGTAAAGTGTCATCATTGATATCCAACACATGGATTCTACAATCATAATCGGTATCAGGAGGCCTCACAAAATCATCCTCATCCATATCTGAAGGAGTGCATGAAACTATAGTGCAGGCAAATACAAAGAAGATATACCAATGTACTCTATTAGCCAATGTATATATGAATTTAAAATTGAGCATATTAATATTCAAATTATTCATTGGTGTCTTTAACAATGTTCTACTGATAAATATAAGTAATCTTACTAAAGGTCTTATACTGAAACAACAAAGTATTGACTCGTCCAAGATATATAATTAATAAGATAATACATCTCTTAATCGTTTCTAAACAACCCTCTTGTTCCCCTTATGGGATACAGGAGTGGAATACCTAGATAGTATTTATTTACATCCTTTCATTCTTAAGATTCCAACCCCAGCCCCTTCAAAGGGGGAAAATCTTTCTTATACCTCACAGGATTCTTCACGTTTTTCTCTCACTTGTTCCCCTTGAGGGGATAAAGGAGTGGAATACCTTGCTAGAAGATATCTGTAAGGTTTGAATTCACGAAATCTCTTTACAATTACACATTAACCATTTAGTCAATCGTCCCAGGCAATTGTCAATTAACCATTCAAAACACCACGACCCTCGCCACTTACAACTCACTACTTCTGTAACTCACTACTTCCACGACTCACCACCACACTCCACCCGATTCTCCCACCTACCGTGAACCTTTTATACCATTTCCTCGTCTAATAATTAAGAATAAAAACCCAACATATACAATATGTCAACAGCAATCGCAAAAGCAACAGAGCAACTCCAACGAAACGGATATCTTGATATCGAAGTGGATCCAACGCTTGATCTAGTTGCAGAGATCAATAAACTTAAAAAAGAGAAAAATGCGATCATCCTAGCCCACTACTATCAAGAGTCAGAGATTCAAGATATTGCTGACTACATTGGTGACAGCCTTGGCCTGAGCCAGATGGCCGCTAATACTGATGCAGAGATGATTGTCTTCGCTGGTGTTCACTTTATGGCGGAGACGGCTAAGATGCTAAGTCCAAATAAAAAAGTACTCCTACCCGATCTCAAAGCTGGTTGCTCGTTAGCGGATAGTTGTCCTGCTCCAATCTTCAAAAAATTCAAAGAGAAGTATCCAGACCACGTTGTTGTCAGTTATATCAATTGTACGGCAGAGCTAAAGACATTGACTGATATCTGTTGTACATCAACCAATGCTGTCCACATCATAGAGAGTATCCCAGAAGACAAGGGTATCATCTTTGCACCTGATCGCAACCTTGGAGCTTACCTCAAGAAGAAGACTGGTAGAGACCTGGTCCTATGGAATGGTACGTGTATGGTACACGAGATATTTAGCCATGAGAAGATCACCAAGCTGATGATGAGACATCCTGAAGCGAAGTTTATCGCTCACCCAGAATGCGAAGCAGTCCTCTTAGAAAAAGCTGATTATATCGGATCTACTAGTGGTCTACTGAGATATACACAAGAGAATGATGCCGAGACATTTATTGTCGCTACAGAGGCAGGTATCCTTCACCAGATGGAACTCAAGTCACCTAACAAGACATTCATCCCTGCACCACCTAACAACACTTGTGCATGCAACGATTGTCCACATATGAAGCGTAATACGATGGAAAAACTCTACCTCTCGATGAAGTATGAATTGCCAGAGATACACCTAGAAGATTGGGTAATAGAAAAAGGTAGAGCAAGTATCGATCGGATGTTGGAGATTAGTGAAAAAGTGGGACTTTAAACGTTTAAGATTAATTTTAAGTCAAAGCTTAACTTTGAGCAATCAAAACGAACCAAGCCAATAAATGGAACAGATATACATCGTAGGTGCAGGCATCAGTGGGTTGATTGCCGCTTACGAATTAGAACAAGTAGGATACCAGCCAATCATCCTTGAACAAAGTGGTGAAGTAGGTGGTAGAGTGAAGACTATTGAGGTAAATGGATATCCCCTTGATCTTGGATTCCAAGTACTCTTGAGTGCATATCCGATGGCGAACCAGTATCTCGACATGGAAAAGCTCAACCTCAACAAACTGGAATCGGGATCGATGATCTACACGAACAGTCAGTCATTTGTCATTGGAGATCCATTGAGAAATTGGAAATTATTGCTACCTACTTTAACGGCAGATATTGGTTCAATCAGAGATAAACTTAAAATCCTAAAACTTAACTCTGCGCTTAAGCATAAATCTTTAAAGGATATTTTTGCGTCACCAGAAACAACAACAAATAACTATCTCCTAGATTTTGGATTCTCACCAAAGATTATAGAGAGATTCTTTAAGCCATTTTTCGCAGGAATATTTTTAGAACCAGACTTGAGTACGTCTAGTAGAATGTTTGAATTTGTCTACAAGATGTTTGGCGAAGGATATGCCACCATCCCAAAGTTGGGAATTGGCGAAATTCCCAAGCAACTAAAAAGTAAATTACGCCACACAAAGTTTATGTTCAATACTGAAGTGAAGGCAATAACCAACAAGGACATTTTCCTACAATCAGGTAATCAATTATCACATCGTGGAGTTATCGTGACGAGTAATGCGGCGACATTAATTCCTTCACTAGAAAAGAAGAACGTCTCCTGGAAAGAATGTATGTGTCTATACTTTGAAGTTGACAAGACTAACATCCCTAGTAATACTATTGCCCTATTTTCACAACCTGATTGCTTATCCAATAATCTCTACGCATACAAAGACCTGAGTACAGGAAAAACAATCCTATCCGTAACCACCCTTAAGCACAACAAACTAGACAACAAGAAAATAATTGACACAATCATTTCTGAAGTAACTAAATATACTGGAGCGACTCAAGCCAACTACATCCATCATTTTACAATCACACAAGCACTACCTGACATTCAGAATCTGAAGATGACTTATGAACCATCTGATAGTCAGGTACTTGAAAATGTATTTCTCGCTGGAGATTACCTCTTCAATGGCTCGTTAAATGCTGCAATGGAATCTGGAAGTTTGGCAGCACTTGGATTGATTGCAGCAAGAGGGAAGGTTTGAGTTTAGATCATCAAGAATATTTCTAAGTGTAGTTTTTTAATGGTCAATCTATAATAACTGGTACTCATCCTTAAATGAGTTTACATTGGAGTAAGGCTATTTCAGGACAAGCCAGTTAGAATTCCTTTTAGAAGATTGAGTATATATCAGATCGGATCTTACTTCAATAAAAATGTACTCGTAAGTTGCAATCTTGGGTCATTGACATCAACTAATTCATCAAGTTCATAAACCTTCTCATAGCCATAACCATAGAGATTGATATAAGTGGGGATATTCAAGGCCAGCATGATCGGTTTAGATTTTTCTTTTTTCATCCTTTTCGATCTACTTGTTTTAATAGGGCCAATCTTACTCAGAAAATGGACTTGATCACCCTTGAAGTTATTATTACAATAAATCAATATCCTTGTATCAGTATCGGGAATCAAGGCTTGCAAGTTCAATACTGAGAATTCAGTAAACGGAAGATTAATAGCTCCATCAATATGTCTAAGTGTATACATCTCCTTAGACCTTGTATCTAGGATAACAGTATTCTTTTGCTGTTTCATTTCATTGAATTCATCAAAACTGATTAGCCTTTCACTACGTTGGGTTTTTAATTCTTGGATAAGTAGTTCATAGTCGTCCATACTCACAAACGCTTGAGGATAACCTTGTGAAGATTGAGAGTAACATACCCAAGAATTGAGAAGAGCGATTGCTAAGATTATGATTATCTTATGTTTCATAGTTTATAAATTTTAGTGAAATATTGTTTGGAAATCTTCTTCGGCTACTTTCTATAATTTTTTTTCTTAGCAACCTTTTCTACTGACTTGAGGATAGATTGTTGCAGGTCAGATGGCTCTGCTTTGTCTGACTTCTTCTGCTCTGAAATGTGTTCTTCTCTTTTCTTATTTAGATCACTGATCTGATCTTTGATTGCTTGTCGCTCAGCCATTTTCTCTTCTATCTTAGATTCAATTTCCTCTTCAGTCAAGTTGTTATATTCTGTAGGCAACTTAGATTTCTCCTTTATGACTTTTTTGTCAGATTGATATGCATCTACCAGATCCCAACTTCCGCTTCTGTAATTCTCAGAGATTTTATAATTAGCTCGACTTACAGCATTTGCAGTACTATATTGAACAGCATTATCATCTTGCCTCGCTTGATTTTCGTAAGCGATTTTTCCTTTCTTTCCCATTGGGATAAAAGTCTTATTGAGATCATTACTGAGTCGTTGGATATCATCATCGTATGGACTATTGTAGTAAGTTGTCTCGTGATTGTGATCAATGTACAAATACTCACCATCGCATAAATCAGCACCTTGCTTCCATCCCAGTTTTATCCCGCTGTATTTATCTCCACAAAATATTGTGCTTACTGATATATCACGTTCTCTTGCCTCACTGCAAGCATAAGCAATTGATGTTCGTCCTTGATGAATTGATTCATTTCCTGCGAGATAGATCAACCTTAAGTCATCAGAATTATTTCCCCAATTGAGGTCAGTAATAGAATTATATACAACTTGTCCGCAGTACTCTTCACTACCGTCAGTATGAAACTTGAACAACTTATCAGAGACGAGGTCCATATCAGTAGTAAAAGGTAATATTTGCTGCATATAATCATTTCGACTACCATAAGAGTCGTGTCCGTATTCATAGAGTGATATCAATATCTTAGGAGTCTCTCCCTTCACTTCATAGGCATTGAGTTCATTAAGAATGCTCCAAAGTTGAGACTTAGCTTGCTCAATGAGTCCTGACATTGATCCACTGGTATCCAAGAGTAGTGCCACTCTGATGGCATCTTCGCCATCGCCGTGATCTAGCGGTGTTGTATTATCTGCAGAATTCTGACTCGCTGTGATTGTATAGGTCAAGCCAAAAATAATCGCTGAAAGAATAAGTGTTGAGATCAAAAGATTCTTGGTTCTGTTTACTGGTAGTAGATGCATACTTGTAGATATTTAATGAGTGAATAGTGGTACTGAAATCTTGTCAAAGTTGAAATGAAAAAAACTCAAAAAAAACCAGTAATACACAATAGCTCACTATCATATCACGAACACGTCATCTGAGTGTATAAATGCGTAGATACGATCATCCACTTCAAAATACCATTGGTAGATGTCACTTATATTTGTAACATATGCGTTTATCATTACTCATTATCAGTGTGCTCTTCTCCCAAGTCTTGCTTGGGCAGGAGAAACGTCAATCTGCAAACTCATCATGGCCAAGTCTTGATGAAGTCCGGCTCCAGGACACCGACGCTGCACTTAATGAAATATCTTCAATATTAGAAGCCGCACTTGAGGCTCAGGACTATCAAGTTGCAGGTGATTGTTATGTACTCTTAGCCAATATTTATGAGAATAATGATCTAGAAGACTTAGCAATAGGGAGGAGAATATCAGCACTATCTTATTATCAACTTGCAAGCAACCTACCACAAGTCACCCAACAATATCAGGCATTAGGTAAACTGTACAAGAATACAAATCAGCTTGATCAAGCAAAAGCCAACTACACCTACTGTGTAGATATGGCAAAGAAAGCAGAAGTCAAACTCAACTGTAAAGAAGGACTTGCTGATGTACTATTGTTAAGTGGTGAGTCAGACAAGAGTCTCGAATATTATGATGCGCTAGATGCAGACTATCTATCAAATAATATCCCTCAATCTAATGCTAGAATCAAACTCAAAAAAGCAAAAATCTTTGCAAGCAAGAAGAACGAAGGTGCTGCTCTAGAGAACTACAAACGAGGATACGAAAACTATTCTCCTGAAGCTTCTGATGAAGATATAGCAATATTAGAAGAAGCGAAAGAGTCGATGATTAAACTCGAACCAGTAGAAGATATCCCAATACGTCAGCAAAACATCGAGATACAATCTTCACTGCCAAACTCGAAAATTAATATTGATAGAGAAAACATCAAGATTACAGAATCACTTGTCAACAGCGGTAACCTTGACGAAGCGATCGCTGTCATTGATGACAACATAGGAGCTAGCACTGAACCAAATATCAAAAAAGAATACTACAAACTCTCTGCTGACATCAATGCTAAGAAAGGTAACTATGAAGCAGCACTCAATGATCTCAAGCAATATGAAACACTCAAAAAACAAGTCATAGAAGAAAAAACACAAGAGCAAAATGAGTTGATCAACGTCCTCAAAGGTCAGCGGCTCATTGATCTGAAAACTAAAGACTTAACAATCGAGTCAAATAAGATTGCCTATGACTCTAGCATTTCCAAATGGCAAAATTGGATCATCGCATTATTGAGCCTACTATTACTAGGTGCCTTGGTTGCCTTCTACTTCATTTACAGAAATGTCAAAGCAAGAAAGCAAGCGAACCAACTCCTGATGCTCAAGTCTCTCAGAGCACAGATGAATCCTCACTTCATCTTTAATGTGCTCAATTCTATCAATCACTACATCTCTAAAAATGACGAACGGTCAGCCAATAAGTACCTCTCAGAGTTTTCCAAACTGATGAGAAAAGTACTCCAAGATTCTCAGAAAGATCTGATCACTTTGGAAGATGAATTAGAGATGACAGAAATATATCTCAAGCTAGAACATACAAGATTCTCTGACAAGTTTGACTATACAATCAACATCGACGATCGCATTGACCTTAAAGAAATCAACATTCCACCGATGATGATTCAGCCATTTTTAGAGAATGCTGTGTGGCATGGATTGAGATATAAAGAAGAGAAGGGATTGATAAATCTAGAGGTGTCATCGCTCAATGATGGTATACGAATTGTCATATCTGATAATGGGATCGGCAGATCACAATCCAAGTCACTCAAGACTAAAAATCAACAATCTTACCAATCCACAGGATTGAAAAATATCGCAAATCGTCTTGACTTGGTAAATGACATTTACGGAAAGTCATACGATATCTCTATCGATGACCTCGACCCCAATCATAAAGACTCAGGTACACTCATCACCATAATCATCAATCAATGACTAAGCAGTACACCGCCTTGATTATAGATGACGAAGAGCTAGCAAGAGAGACGCTGACTTCTTATGTTGAGAAGTATTGTCCTACTATTACCGTCTTAGGTAAAGCCGAAAATATCATCAAAGGCAAAGAACTGATAGGAGAACATCAACCAGATATCCTATTCTTAGATATTGAAATGCCATTTGGCAATGCCTTTGACTTACTCGAGTCTGCACCTAGTGGAGATTTTGAAGTCATCTTCGTTACGGCATTTTCCCAATATGCCATCCAAGCTCTTAATATGAGTGCTGCCCACTATCTTCTCAAGCCCATCGATATAGATGAACTCATAATTGCCGTCTCAAAGGTCACAAGGATCAAATCTGAAAAAGCACAAATCGATAGAGCAAGCATCCTCATCAGTAATCTCAACACAGATTCTACTCTGAGTAAAAAGATTGTGCTACCACAGCTACACGGCTTTGAAGTCAAACATGTAGACACGATTGTCTACTGTGAAGCCGAAGAAAATTTCACTAAGTTTCACTTCAATGATCAGACTTCCGCACTTATCTGTCGAAAACTCAAACACTACGAATCCATTCTCAATGGACAAGGCTTTCATCGCATCCATAGATCGACACTAATCAATCTCAACTATGTCGAGACCTATCACAAAGGTCGAGGTGGGCAAGTCACTCTATCCAATGGTAAAGTCCTAGACGTCTCAGAATCCAA
>CALISO010000048.1 GCA_938041445.1 uncultured Saprospiraceae bacterium | reverse complement strand
ATGTGAAAATTCTCATCTCCACCTTTGTCCTGTACATAAAGGATGTACTTGCTATCGCGACTCCAGAAGTAAGATGTGATCGGTCGGGATTGATCATTAGTGATCGGCAATGCCTCTTCATATGAAGCCTCCTTCTTCTTTACCCAGATATTGAGCATGCCTTCATAGGGCTTGATAAATGATATAAGTGATCCGTCTGGACTGATCTGTGAACCCATGATGGTTGGATTGCCAAAGAATATCTGTCGGTCTATAATAGGTGTCATATGAGTGCTTTTAATGCCTGTTATAAAGGTTTCTGCTAAGAAGGGACGAAGATATAATACCAATGGTATAAATCATCGTAGGACAGTCGCAATGATGCCTTGATATAAAGTTGGATAATCATGGGCTGGACATAAAAAAGAGCAACATCTACTTAAAGAGGCTGCTCCCTACTAACATTCGAATACGTACGATAAACTTTCGATCTCGCCAGCACCTGTACTTTTGGTTGATACGGTGTTCGCTTGATACGGCACGTTGACTCAAAAATAATTGGAGAATTTGTTTCTGGCATCCTCATTTTCAGGGATATTTAGGTTCTTCAAGGTTCTTTTACTGCATGTAGTCGCAGTAAAGCCGAGAAATCACACGTATGAGCTATAGAACTGCAGTCAATATCTTCTTCTTTATCAATGGATTCATCTTTGCTTCATGGGCATCTAGACTTCCGGGTCTGCAAGAAGCCTTTGGTATGGATAATCAAAACTTGGGCTTTGTGCTTTTAGCGCATTCTACTGGGGCATTTATCGCTATGCCGGTTACAGGCTGGTTGATTAATATCAAAGGAAGTCGTTTTACCACTACCGTTTCAGCTTTGCTCTTTCCGTTGTTCTTTGCTATTATTCCTTTCATGCCGTCACAATTAGCTGTTTTTGTACCCTTCTTTTTGATGGGAGCAGCGACAGGCGTTATGGACGTTGCGATGAATGCTCAGGCAGTGGAAGTAGAACGGTTATGGGCAAAGCCTATCATGACCATGTTTCATGCACTCTTTAGCATTGGGATGATGATAGGCGCTTTAGTAGGCAGTTGGTTTACAGCCGCGACAACACCTTTAAGCATGCATTTTCTAAGCGTAGCCATACTGAGTTTTCTCATACTTTCAGGTACATCATACTTCTTGTGTCCGGATGAAGCATCTATCTCTTCCGATGATGAAGATGACGTACTTTTTGCTTGGCCGAAAGGACCGATTGTAGGATTGGGTGTCATTGCCTTCTGTGGTATGATGGGAGAAGGAGCGATGTCAGATTGGAGTACGAACTACATGAAGAACATAGTTTCTATCCCTATCCATCAGCAAGCCTTTGGCTTGATCGGTTTTGCGGCCATGATGACAGTCGGTAGACTATTTGGAGATAAGGGAAGAGCGCGATTTGGAGATCGTAAGATGATGCTTTCAGGTGCATGCCTCTCATTACTTGGGATAGGATTGGTCTTGTCTTTATTACACCCGTACATTGTCATTTTGGGCTTTGGTCTTATAGGATTAGGACTTTCTAATATTGCTCCGATCGTATACAGTCTTGCTGGAAGTTTTCCAGATATCAAGCCTGGAGTGGGTATTGCCATGTCAACAACGATAGGATATACGGGCTTTATGTTAGGTCCGCCAGTGATTGGATTTATCGCTGACGCCAGCGATTTGAGGATTGCTCTTGGGTTCATAGCATTACTCTTTGTGATCATGACGATGATAGTCCTTAGGTTTAAGTCTACTTAAAGCACGTTACTTTGTTATCTTCACTTTTGTAAATATTAACTTTCTATAGTTTCACTTTCGTAAATATTCCTCATGATTAGAAATACTTTGTATCCTCTTGCTCTAATTGCATTTTTGATTTTGATAGGCTGTGAGTCCACTCCGAAGGTGATCGAAATAGTAGGAAACCCTCCAATCGAAGGATTTAATGCAGCAGCATCAGACGAAGTAGCTATTGCAATAGCGGATGAAGTCATGGAAGCGATGGGCGGCAGACAAGCATGGGAATCTTCCAGATACATAGGTTGGACTTTCTTCGGAAGACGCAGTCACCTCTGGGATAAAGAAGGAGGCATGAATAGAATGGTAGTCCCATCAGATAGCTTAAGTGTGATTGTAGATCTAAAAACTAAAACAGGAAGAGTCACAAGAGGTGGTGTAGAGATGACTAATCCAGATTCTGTAGCAACCTATGTAGAGCAAGCATATCGCTCATGGATCAATGATAGCTATTGGCTGGTGATGCCTTTCAAACTTAAAGATTCTGGAGTGACATTAAAGATGGTAGGTCAAGACACCACGACTAAAGGAGTGCAAGCAGATGTGCTTGAATTGACTTTTGCAGATGTCGGCGTTACCCCAGACAATAAGTACCATGTCTACGTAGACAAGACTTCAAGACTTGTAACACAATGGGATTACTTCCCAAGCTTTGCAGATACGTCAGCTCGCTTCCAATCTCCATGGCCTAATTATAAAAAGTATGGTGATATCCTACTATCTGGAGGCCAGATAGCAGGAAATCAATTAACTGATATAAGTGTGTCTAATACATTGGATGAAGATGTTTTTTAAGGAGCGATTATATTGTTGAATTGATGTAATTGGACAGCTAAATTTATTTGGCTGAAGAGGATTAGAATATGGCCGTTAGCTTAATTTATTAAGCTTAATCCGAACAAGTTCAGATCTCCCACAGTGGGACAGCTAATCTTGTTTGGCGGAGGATGAATCGGATTGGTTTTGTTCCATTTGCTAATTCACTAATTTTCTCATTAGCCCATTAGCTCACTCTTGTATATTTCGAGCAGAATTAACCAATTCTATAAACTCCTTCTTGTGTCCTTTGTCGTCAGAAGCAAGAGACGTGGACGCAAGTGCAAGAACATCATCATAAGATCTCTTTGTTGCTGTTTTGTCTTCTCTTAGTATCAAGCCAAATAGTGCCACTGCAGAAGAGAAGGAGACGTTGTTAGAGATTTGATCAGAAGAGACCTCTTTTACTGCTTGGTGGAATTCTATGCTTTTCTTAGCATCAATATTCTTATATCTCACTTTTATAAAAGCTAACTCTTTAGCTTTTTTTCCAAAGTGCTTGACGGATTGTTTGACATATCGTCTTTCTCCTTTATTCAATTTTTCCTTTCGTGGAGTGATTTCATAAATAGCCGTAACGCTATGGCCTAATCCGATTTCGCCTGCATCCACGCTGTCATCTTCGAAGTCTTCGTTGTTCAAGAGTCTATTCTCGTAGCCAATCAATTTGTATTTTTCAACAAGCTTCGGATTGAACTCTATCTGAATCTTCACATCCTTAGCAACAGTATAAACTGTTCCAGCGAATTCTTCTCCAAGTACTTTCTTTGCTTCATTGATGTTGTCGATATAGGCATAGTTGCCATTCCCCTTGTCAGCAAGCACCTCAAGTTTTGAATCTTTATAGTTTCCCATACCAAATCCAAGACATGTCAAGTAGATCCCACTTTTACGTTTTTCTTCTATTAGTCTTTGTAAAGCGCCATCAGAGTTTATCCCTACATTAAAGTCTCCATCCGTAGCAAGTATTATTCTACTATTGTCAAATTGCTCTTTGTTCTCAGCTGCGATTTTATAAGCAAGTTTGATTCCTTGGCCACCAGCTGTAGAACCGCCAGCATCCAGTTTATCCATAGCGGCCATAATCTTGTCTTTTTGATCTCCAGAAGTTGGTGGTAGCACAAGTCCTGATGATCCTGCATATACCACTATAGATACCTGATCTGTAGATCTCAAGTTGTTGACGAGATGCACCATTGATTTTTTTAATAATGGAAGCTTGTTCATGGAGCTCATTGATCCAGACACATCTAATAAGAATACCAAATTGCTTGTAGGCAGTTCTTCAGTCAAGAGATCTGAAGCCTTCATGCCTATATGGATAAGTTTGTTCTTCTTATTCCATGGACATGGTGCCACTTCATTGATGATGGTGATCGGATGTTCTTCTGAAGGATTAGGATATTCGTAATTGAAGTAGTTGATCATCTCTTCGATGCGCACCGCATCAGGAGGAGGAAGAATCCCGTTGTTTATAAACCGTCTGATGTTAGAATATGATGCTCTGTCTACATCAATTGAAAAAGTAGACAAAGGATCAGAACTTACATTTTTGAATTTGTTACTTGAGATGGCACTGTAGGATTCGTTGTCTGTGTCGTACTCAATATGTGTAATGCTATTGGATGAGATTGAGTTGCTTCCTCTTATTCTTACTCCGCTCGTTCTGCCTTGGAGAGTTGAAGACCCACAGTTATTCATGCTGTTGTATTTAACAATGGCTACTGACCCAGTTACGTTTTGCAAACGCTTAACAGGAGCGTAGCCAGTGACGACTATCTCATCAAGTAAGTGTCCATAAGAAAGGATGGGGTTGATTTCATGCTTGCCTTTTACTTTTATTTCTGATGAAATATACCCTGTGAATGCAACTATGATTATTGAGTGTATACTATCCTGAACAGTTAGGGTATAGCTGCCATCAAAATCTGTTATGGTGCCATTAGCTGTGCCCTTTTCTAAAATATTGGCTCCTATGAGTATTTCGCCATCTATGTCTTTTATAATTCCTGAGATCACATGTTGGCTATATATCCAACAACTCATAGTGCATAACAAGATCGTAGTAAGTATCTGCTTTTTCATAGGATAATATTTTAAAATGGTAAATAATCGTATAGGCTAAATTCTTGTGTGTATTAATTCGTGTGTTATTATAAACGTCGGAAAATTGAAAATCGCTGCGGGATGGATTAGATCTACCATAGTCGGACAGCTAAATTTATTTGGCTGAAGAGGATTTGAATATGGCCGTTAGCTTAATTTTATTAAGCTTAATCCGAACAAGTTCAGATCTCCTCCTGTTGGACAGCTAAACTTGTTTGGCTGAGAAAGAATCGAAAGAGCCTCGGTTCCATTTGCTAATTCACTAATTTTCACATTAGCAAATTATCCACTTCCCTAATTAGCACATTATAAAGATGATCCACATCTTCTTTTATCACATAAGTCTGTCCAATAACAACTCTAATCACATACTTCCCTTCAACAACAGTATGTGATAAGAAAGCCTTGCCACTCTCGTTGATCCTATCTATAATCAATTGATTGGCTTCGTTCAATTCTTCAAGAGTCTTGGTGCCATCTCCGATATATCTAAAGCAAGTAAAGTTTAGAAAGGGATCTTGAATCAATTCTAAGTTCTGATGCTCTGATATCTTTTTAGAAAAGTAGTTGTTCAATTCTATGTGATGACGAAGTTTTGATTGCATGCCTTCAAGCCCATAGCTTCTCATAACGAACCATAACTTCAGCGCTCTAAATCTTCTGCCAAGTGGAACTCCCCAATCTCTGTAGTCATTGACAATTCCTCTATTCTTTGTTTTCAAGTACTCTGGAAGTATCTCCATAGTCTTGATGAGATGCGCTGCATCTTTTACAAAGTAAGCTGTGCAATCAAAATTGGTAAACATCCACTTGTGCGGATTAAATACAAAACTGTCTGCGCCTTCGCCACCTTTCATCATGTATTGGTATTCTGGAAGAAGTAGGGCCGTGCCTGCATATGCTGCATCTATATGTAGCCAGATATTGTGCTCTTT
>CALISO010000047.1 GCA_938041445.1 uncultured Saprospiraceae bacterium | reverse complement strand
TATGAATCAACTTATTCCAGATGGATATCCACTAAAAGTAGAAATTAAGGATCAAGATTCGACAATTATAACTAAACGTATCTATACCCTAGATGGCATTGCATCACTTGATCTAAACCCACTTAGGATTGAAAAATCATCCGAAAACCTAATACTTACAGTATCAGGTGGTAGTTTAATCAATACACTCAATTTTAATCTTGATCTCAATGAATAAGCGTGGCATAAGACGGCTATTATTGGGAATTGGTTACACTCTCCTACTTTCCATAATATTATTGATCATTGGACATTCAATAGGCTACTTCAATGAAGGAGCAGAACGGTCTTCAATCTTTAATGATTCTGTCATAACAAAAGCTCCCACGGTCCACTATAAGATTATTGAAGATGGTAACGAGGGTGTCAATATTTCTCCACATACCCTACAATCCTTAACAACTGACTACCTCAATTCTTGGCGATCTAAAAACAAGGCATTTTCCATTTTGAATCCAGAGGTTTTGGCGGATCACTTTACTCCAAAAATGCAGGAGAAGTATCGAGAAATGATAACCCAACTCAAAAGCGATTCTATAGTCATAGATGGGTGTGATCTCTCTCACAACATTGATGTGACCTTTCACAATCTCGATATGTCTGTCGCTGTACTAGAAGATCATAACGTGATTCAATATCAAAGCATCTACACAGATAATAAATTAATAACAACTGTAAAGGACACTGCATCTTATAGAGTTACCTGCTTGCGAGAAGATGGTAATTGGAGAATCAGAAGTATGGAAAAAATTTCTACAAGTTCGAAAATTTCTACTCAACCCAAGACACTCAACCAAATAAAGACCGAACAGCTCCTGGGTGTAAATTATTATCCCAGTTCTGCACCTTGGAATCTCTTTGGTGATACCATTAAAATGAAAACTATTAGTAATGATTTAAAACTGACAAAAGCAATGGGAGCATCAACTATCAGGATCTTTATCCCTTACGAAGATTTTGGTGGACCATGGGTGAGTAAAGCTAAACTTAAAAAGCTTGATCAATTACTATCGATCGCATATGAAGAGGACCTCACTATAGTATTGACATTCTTCGACTTCTATAGTAATTACGCTGTCAATGATTGGCAAAATACTGATCATCACCTCCGTGATATACTTTCAATGACTAAAGACCATAAGGCAAACATCATTTATGATATAAAAAATGAACCAGATCTGGATATGCAACCTAGAGGTACTGAGTTAGTTGCAGACTGGCTATCTCATCACATAGATATTATAAAAACCATTGATCCTAATCGTCCAACAACTATTGGATGGAGTAATACTGAGTCAGCAACCATTTTATCAGATGAAGTCGATATAGTATCTTTTCACTATTACAATAAAGCAGAAGATTTCAGTGCTGATACAAAATTACTCAGAAAACAACTACCTAAAGGCAAATCACTACTACTTTCAGAAGTAGGAATGACAAGCTATAAAGGTCTGTGGAATCCATTGCAATTTTCAGAGTCTAAGCAAAAGGATTACGTACATAATATCGTCAATCAAGTAAAGAATATGGAGATTGGATATCTTGTCTGGTCACTATATGACTATCCTACTGTCCCCAATCAAGTAGTCGGCAGACTACCTTGGCGTAAGGCTTACCAACAATATTATGGCATACTCAATCTTGATGGTCAACCAAAAGAAATTGCAGACAATCTCTTTACGCCATCGCATATTGACTAGTCTTCGAAGATTTTCTTTTTGATCTTATCTCCTCAAAAGTTTCAAGGTACATTCCTGTAATTGTTGACATTGGATAAGCAGTTGCAGCTTTATAGTTTTTCTTCCCGATATCTACACGTAACCTAGGGTTAGTTACAATTTTTTTAATTGCAGTTGCCAAACTCTTGATATCATTAGGTTCAAAATATTCTCCTGTATATCCTTCATCCTCTACGAGCATTTTGAGATCACCAAGATCTGGTATGACTACTGCCTTGCCATAACTACCTGCCTGATGAAGCACTCCAGAACTGCCAGTAGTAGATGTATAAGGAAATACAACAACTGCACTTTCGGTAAATAAAGTTTCAACATCTTCTTCCGCAACATACCCTGTAAATCTTAAATTAGATACATGTTTATATTGCTCAGCAACCCCATCTAAATACCCTTTCACATTAGGATTGTCAGTACCTGCGATAACAATTTCTAGGTCCAATCCAGTTTCTTTTCTGACAAGAGTAGCTGCCTCAATCATATTTTCTACTTTCTTATAAGTTCCAAACTTACCAAATGCCATTATCTGTAATGGACCTGAAGGCAGATCATATTGAGGCTTGCTAGGTATCGTAAATGTACCGTGTGGGATAAGCTTTATATGATCGACTCCATAAGTCTCTTGGAGAATGTCAACGTATTTATGCATTGTCACTGCAACAACATCAGCCATTAAAATCAATCGAGTCAAGAACTTACCTATACCAAGATACAGGCTTTTGACAAGAGCATTGTCTGCAAATCCTGCACTTTCAAGATCAACAGTTTCGATAATATTATGTAGTAATACGATTGATGGTATTCTCATAAGTTTAGTGATCGTAGGCAGCATCAAACCAAGAGCCGCAGCGACTTTCTTATCTCCAAATTTCATAAATTGAAGGTTATAAAGAATTGCATCAGGCTTCTCAGCTCTGATCACCTTGGTAACACTGTATAAAGTTTTATAACTATTAAAAGTCCAACACTTTCTTACGGTGATCTTACATCCATCTTCAGTAAAATTCAAATCAGCTTGATTAGGATTCACATCAGTTAATAAGACAATTTCTGTTACTGCCTGGTGTTGTTTAAAGTGCTTAACTAGATGGTAAGCATATTCATTAAGAGTAACTTTACTCGGTGGATAAGCTGTGACGATTGCAAGTTTCATTTGATGTTGTTTTTTTGAGTTAAAAAGTGAAAGTGTTCTATTTAGTTGAAAAGTAATAGTAGCTCAACTGACTGGCTAACAACGCCGTCATTGCTATGAGTTGCATTATCACAACTTGCAATAATGACTGGTGGTACAAGATGATAAGACCAATTTGGAGACATCCAAATACGATCGTAATAACAGTAGGAATATATCTCTCTAAAGAAAGTGCATAGTAAGTGTAGATATTTGATAGAGCAAACATTGATGTAGCCATCGCATATATCCAAAGATGATCCGCGATAGCTAAATATGAATGACCGAATAAAGAAATCACAATAAATTGCGGAATTAAATATGATAGAGTAATAATCACACCACATAACAAGACTGTATATCTTACATAGCTGGCAAGCAACTGCTGAGTATTTTCTCCATTTTTATGCATCTTGACTACTTTAGGTAAGAGTAGCATTATAAACATCCAGGCTACATAATAAACCGCTCTACCAATCAAAGCAAGTGCAGAATAAAATCCTGCAGATTCAGCGTCAAACCAATGTTTGACCATAAGGATATCTGTATTATTAATCGCAATCTGAGATACTTCATATAGACCTGTGACTAGCATAAAACTTAGCACACTCCTCTTCTCATATTGAGAGAGACTGGGCATTTCTATATTATCCAATCGCAAAGATGGTAGCATACCTAAAGCTAGAGAAACGATAATGCCGAGTACTACAGCAGTACCAGTACTGACAGGAGTAAGCAGAAGTATCCCAATCGTCAATATGAGTCTTCCCCACATCTCAGCTTGATAGCTTATAGAAAGTCCAATGAAGTCATTGCGACCTTGGGACACACCTCTTCTTACACTCATCACTAAGTAAAGTGGCACACAGATTGAAAACAAACGAAACATCATCACATCTGTAGACTGAAAAAGAGATGCTATCATTGGAGCAAGTAACCATATAATAATCCCGATAGCGACTCCAAGACCTATACTCCCATTGAGAATAAATTGTCTTATCGTCGTACTTTTCCCAGAATCATATGCTGCCTCAAACTTCGCCACCGCCAATTGTAAGGTCATAGCTAAGAATGACATCATTAATAGCATCGTGACTATTAGTGATGCTTCTGCAAAAAGCACAGGTCCTAGCATACGACCTAATACCAAATTGTAACCGTAATTTCCAATATTGACAACCAATGCGCTTATCATAAACCATTGTTCGGGCGAGATATTAATCCTACCTTTAGATTCAATTACTGGTACAGAGCCGATTAAATTCTTAATATTCATAGTACAAAGGTGAGCAATGAGTAATAATAAAATCTTCGTCTCTCGTTGAATGGTAGATATATGTAGACGAATAGCATTGTACTTGGGTCAAAGCAAATTATGGTAAAACTTTCAAAAATCGGATATCTCACATTCTTGCTGATGATACCTTTCACACATTTCCAAGGGATAATTCTATCCCAAGACTTGAAAGAGGGTTTCGAGATGTTAGAAAACCAACAATTTGCGCAAGCGGAGGATTTTTTTCAGAAAATATTAGAAACTTATCCAGAGAATCGAACTGCTAGATTATGCTATGGGAGAGCTGTTGGTTTGGGAGGTGATCCAGATTTATCAATAACCCTATTCGATACCCTCTTGCAGGACTATCCAGATGATAAAGAAATACACATCAATCTAGCAGAATCTTACCTGTGGGCTAAGAAAAATAGAAAAGCCGTTCAGACTTACCAAATGATTGTTGATGCAAATCCCCAAACGCCTCTACCGAGAGTAGGACTATCAGTAGCTCACTACCTACTCGGCAACAATAGAAAAAGTGACTATCAAATCATCCAAGCAATGTCTCTTCTTACTGATCAGACTGACCCAAATATTGCTATGGGTGTAAGGATGCAGTCTCTCCAATCACTACTTTGGCAAAATAAATTTACTGAAGTTGAAAGTCTTAGCAAGCAATATCTTGAAGAAGATCTGATTACACAACAAATGTCTAATACAATAATTGCGAGAAGTGCCTTACGTCAAAAAGACTACTTAAGCTCATTGTGGAAATACAATCAATTGATCAATGAAAATCGGAAATCATCTGAGGCGTGGGCAGGACGGGTGCAAAGTTTAATGGCAATGGATAGCCTTGGTGAAGCTTACAAAACTGCTATATCTGGTGCCACGTCGCTATCTACAGATAAGTCACTAAAGTTATTCGCTTTTCAGATTGAGAGTCAATGGACACCTAGCATTAATATCCACTATTGGTACAATTATGATAGTGGTAATTCTACAGCACAAAATGCTATGATATCTACCACAATTCCTAGTAGTAAGAAACTTGCCTTTTCACTAACTTATCGATATCGAGGTACTCGCCAAGATAGTAGTAATGCTTCTGCGGATCTACAAAACCTCGCCTTAGGTATCAATTACCGCATTGCTCCACATCTAACAATATCAGGCCAGTTAGGTGCTCAGTTTGCAATGTTTGAATTGCCATCAACTGATCGATCAGCGATTCTTAATTCAGCAGTGGAGTTAAAAAGAAAACAAAAAAAATATGACTTCAAGGTGGGCTATAAATCTGGGCTTCAGGACTACAACACAGCACTATTAAGCGTAGCCAATACGCAACATGACTTCTATGTCTCTTATAATTACAACTCATTGAAAGGGTTGGGATTGTATTCTAAAATTGATTATAATTTTTATTCAGATAAGAATAGATCAACCTTTGGGTATCTCTCTCTTTATCACCGAATCAAACGCATACCATTCATCAAATCAGGAATCAACTTACAATACTTAGCATTTAATATAGAGAGGCCATCGGTCTACTTTAGTCCTGACCAATTCTATGCAGCAGAAGCATTTATAGATATTGTTAGATCAGCTGATATGGTTACTGACAAAGGAATTACCTATCTGTTGACGGTTGCAGGTGGCACGCAGATCATCAATGAAATATCAAACAACAATATTTTTGAAAATAAGACATATAGGGTCAATGCTTCATTAGGGTACAAGTTCAACCATAGAGTTATGATAAGTGCCTATGGATTACAATCAAATGTTGCATCAGCCACTATTCAAGGATTTACATACAGTGAATTTGGATTGAGGGCAGGTATCCCCTTGGCAAAAAAGCCTCAATTTACAGTAGATTGAGTCGTTGCATAAGGATAGGTTTCTTAGAACGACTGACTGGAATAACATCACGCTTGATCAAAACACTATTATCTTCAATATCAACAATACGCGTAGTATTAATGATATATGATCTATGAACTTTTAGAAATTGGTCTTCTGGCAATTTGACTTCTATTTTCTTCAATGTAGAATGCACAGTGAAGTTTTTCTCATCTGTCTTAATCAAGATATAATCACCCTTAGCTTCGATTAGATAGATCGTTTGTATTTCGATTTTGATTAATCGCCTATCAATATTCACATACAGGTGGCTCTCAGAAGCCACCTCTTGATTGACTGAATACTCAGCTGTTTTTGCTTCAGGTTGAGGCTGAATAGTAGGTTTTGCGTTGAGTACTTTTGCAACCGCTTTTTCAAATTTTAATGGATCAATAGGTTTTAGTAGATAACCGACTATTGAGTCATATTCAAATGCTTCAACAGCATGAGACTTATCCGAAGTGATACAGATAATAGGTATATGAGAATTCAAGGTTTGAACAAAGTCTATCCCATTAAACATCGGCATATTCATATCCAGAAAAATTAAGTCTACGCTATGCTTATTAAGGTACTTGATTGCCTCAATCGCTGTTGCAAAATCGCCAACAACCTCCAAACCTTGCTCTCGCTCGCATAACTTCTTTACAATCAGTCTTGCTGCGCCTTCGTCATCTATGATTATACATTTCATAAGTTAGTATAGCTTTGAATAAACGTTCTAACTAGGTTAATCAAGTCATTGAATTGGCCGTGATACTCAGGACTATTCATCTGCAAGTGCTTCTCATGTTCATTTGCAACAGCGGCTCCTTGAACTAGACCAACGATCGTAAATTTATGTTTAATTTTATGGACCAAGCTCGCTGCGTTTTGCCAATTACTATCCTCTATACATTTGCAATATAGACTTTGCTCTTTTGGCAACTCTTCCAGAATGACTGTCAAAATCTCTTTTACAAAAGAATCATCACCTTTCGCAACAGCATGTATGTAATCCAGATTCGGAGTTTCCATTAGATGTTACGATTTTGGATTGCAATAGTAAAATAAAAAGTTGCTCCCTTTCCTTCTTCAGACTCAACCCAAATATCTCCACCCAAAGACTTGACTACTTTCTTTACAATTGAAAGGCCTATACCACTAGAATCTTTATGATCTGTAAGCGACTGAAATACTTGGAATATTCGATCATGGTGTTTTTTTGCAATACCGATCCCATTGTCTTCAATGGCAAATTGATGCTTATCCTCAAGTTCTTTGTAATGCCAAGTAATAAGTCCATCGACCTTAGGCACATACTTCACAGCATTAGTCATTAAATTTTGGACAATCTGATCAATTCTATTTTGTGACACCAAAAAGGTTGGTAGCTTCTCAGGCAAATTTACTGTGATGTAATCTGGAACCTGAATAACATCCATCACATCACGAATAACAGTTTCCATTGAAACTAATTCTTGGTCTTCGTTCTCGATGACACTTGTTGAATATTTTAAAATACCTGATATCAACCTCTCCATTTTAAGGATAGACTTGTCTATCATTTCAAACATACTTAATGAGTTTTCACTAAGCGTATTAGACTTATCAGTCTTTATCCAATGGATAAGTGAATTCATACCACGGAGTGGACTTTTAAGATCATGAGATACAATATGCGCATACTCATTAAGCTCTTCATTCCTGATTTCTATGTCCTCAAATAGCTTATCTTTTTCATCTTGCAAATGCTTGAGTGTAGTGATATCTCTTGCAATGCCTTGTGCAGCTGTAGCAACTCCTTCATTATTATATACAATGCTCGCATTGATTAATAAATGTATAAAAGATCCAGATTTATTTTTTACTGACAGTTGTACATCTTTAACATATCCCTGTTCAACCATTTGCTGAAAAGCAACAGCCATACGACTTCTTTCATCTATAGGCACAAGGTCAATTAGATTGAGTCGCCCCTCGGGGATATCAGATTGTATTTCTGAGAATAAGTCGCTAGAAGCTTTATTCATATTGATGATATAACCATTGAGATCCAATAATAAGTATGGATCAATGATATTCTGAATCAGACTTGACATCTCAGAGCTTTTATTCTCTACTAGAATTTCTAGTTGATGCTTGGACTTACTTAACTCTTGAGTAAGACTATAAAGCTCTGTTGCTTTCTGTTCGAGTATTCTTTCTGCTTCTTTCCTTGATTGCTTTTCTCTATCTAAAGCTCGTTGCAATATATCTGATGAGACAGCCATGACTAAGACAAGAGTTGTACTTTGAACTCAACTACACTGCCATCTTCTTCAATTTTTTCATATTGAATATCTGATTTCTGATTGAAATGCTTAAATGTAGATCTCATCAATCCTAATCCAAACATATGCATAGCTCTACTAGATCTATAAACCATACGTAAGGAGTCATCACTTCTACTCAGTATTTCAAAAGATGGCAATTCTGCATCTGGATAGATTTTCCTGACTTCCACATGGATATGATTCTCTATTGAGGACAACAGTTCTAGAGAGCCACTGTATTCTGCAAGCATCGCAGGATAGCTAGACTTCAACACACTGAAAAAATGCTCACCATATATAAGGAGTAAGTCATCTACTGATATATCTGTATTATTACTAAGATTTGTAATTAACTGCAACATATCGCTAAACTCATATGTCCCAATTGAGGTATAACTCCCACCAGACTCGAGGTCTGAACTTGAGATAATCTTATCCACCATCTCAAGACCAAATTTAGATTCTACTAAATCCAAAAACTCTGTAAATACAATACCTTTCATCTCCTTGTTATTCTATATAAATAATGATTGTCTCAAAATTACAAATTAAATTACATTATCCTCTGAGTTATCAAGCTCCTACTCAATGTTCGAAGAATCTGTTAATAGACCAATAATCTAAGATGCGTTGGATTGCAACTTCATATGCTTGATAAGCTAAAGGCTTTACCACATAACCCGCTATTCCAATTTCATAACATGCCTTCAAGTCTTTCATATTCTCAGATGTAGTCAATATTACTACAGGAATATATTTAAGATGTGCAGTATTCTTTATGTATGCAAGAAACTCTTTCCCATTGAACAGTGGCATATTGAGATCAAGTAGAATTAAATCTGGAAGAACCCGAGTTGATTCTTGAAGTATTCCCATAGCTTCTTCGCCATTACCTGCGTGCTGTATCGAGTATTCACCATCTAAGTTTTCCGTCACCTTGTTAAACTTCATGGTCTCAATCTTATCATCTTCAATAAGCAGAATTCTTAATACTTGAGCTTGTTCCATCCTTAAAATTTGGTGTAAGGTAATCTAATCTTAAAAAAGATGAAATGGCCTCTTCAAATTTAACTGCTGGCAACCATTAAACAAATCGCTTAGGAACTGTATGACGCTTCAATATTCTATAGCTTTCTTGTTTCACATGTGGTGAATTCTTAACCTTCCATATGCGATCTCTTGCAAGCCTACCACTCTCTTGGATATTAACCAGTGGTAGTGAGTAATCCTTACCCAATTGAAAGTCGTAAAACTGCTGATCCATCGGAGTCATTAACCAAGGTTGCAATCTAAACTGCATAGGCAGCTTTGCCAACTCAGGAAGCCACTTGCTGATAAAGACTGCTTCAGGATCATGATCTAGTGATTGCTTAACAGGGTTATAGATTCGGATAGTATTGATCCCAGTCACCCCTGCTTGCATCTGGAACTGTGGGTAATGGATTCCTGGTTCAAAGTCCAAAAACTGCTGGGCTAACCAAGGAGCTCCATACTTCCAATGCTGGCCCAAGTGGTGAGTGAGAAAAGACACAAGCATAGATCGCATCCGAAAATTGAGATACCCAGTCTTTATCACACATCGCATTGCTGCATCAATCATAGGGATACCCGTCTGACCTTGTTTCCATCTATGGACCAGACCTTCATCAAGTGGCCTATCAAGACTTTGGTAACCTCGATTGATATCTTCAAATTCCATACGATCCTCCATCTCAAATTTTTGGATAAAGTGGCAATGCCATCTCAACCTAGAAGCAAACTGGGTGTAGTGTCTCTTATAATCGTTTCTATTGATTGCTTTCTTTTGAGCTTGATAGAGTTGCTTCATTGATAGACAGCCCCAAGCAAGATATGGTGATAATCTACTACAAGAGACTCTTGCCTCAGTTGGCTTAGAAATATGGAAGAAGTATTGCTTGATTCTTTCTTCTATAAAAGAATCGAGGTAGCGTCGAGCAATAGACTCACCACCCTTTTG
>CALISO010000046.1 GCA_938041445.1 uncultured Saprospiraceae bacterium | reverse complement strand
TTCTACTTTTTCTTTTTTTAAATAAGTTGCCATTGTTATATTTTTTACCAAAAATGATCACTAAGATCCATTACTAGCGGCTGCAAATGTACGCTTTTAATTGTAAGTATTTGGGTTTCAGTTTGGATAAAAATATCTTTGACCACGGACGATTATGGTGAATTTATAGCGAGATGTGACTAAGCCGACTGTTTTGTTAAAGCTTAAGGCTTAACAACCGGGACATTAATCCTTGATAAATTGGCTAGATGACTGATTATGTTCGTAACTGATTGATAGGGTATAGAGTCCTTTTGAAAGAGACGATACATCAATTGATCTTTTATTTGAAAGCATCACATCTGATAAAACAAGCAATCCAGTAGAATCATAAATTGATATAGAAAATTCATCTTGAATGTCATCAACCATTATATTTAAATTATCAGTACTTGGATTAGGATAGAATGAAAACGAAATATCCAGAACATCATTACTTACTGAGGAAATTTCAAATGAGAACCTACCAATCACAACATCAAAGCCACTAGTTGTCCCTATATCTAAATCATCAGATGTAGTATTTCCGATGAAATAAAGTTCATCATTGCTAGATTTTGATACACTTCTGAATACATCTCGACCTGAACCACCAAACCGATAACTATAGTCAATATTGCCAGATCCGTCAAGGCCTAATATAAACATATCCTCATCACCCAAATCACCTAATCCAGCACTGTTGAAATCACCATCTATCGATCTTGTATTACCAGCTATAACATATCCGTTACCAACTTTACTAATAGTTTCTCCTGTATCTATTTCACTACCCCCATATGTTTTAGTCCAGTTTAAGCTGCCTGTCTCAAAATCCAGATGTGCAACAAATATGTCAGTCAAACCGCTATTGGTGTCAAATACGCCATCATTTGAGGTTGTAATTCCTACTAACAATAAATTCCCTTCATCATCGAATACAACATCACTTGGAATCTCTCCTTCTGTACCACCAAATGTAGACGTCCATACTGTTGAAAAATCAGGATTCATTTTAACGACAATAGCATCACTTCTTGCACCTGGATCTACACCAAATTCTTCAGAACTCGTAACCCCGCATATGATGTATGATCCATCATCAGCAATTACAGCACTCGTACCCGAATCGCCGCCAAGGCCCCCAAAGTAATATTCAGCTATTTTATTACCATCTAAATCTAATGTTAAAATCCAAAAATCTTCGAGATTGGATGTTTCATCATAATCAGGTGGACTACCAGCACCAAATAGCACTAATTCATCTTGATCATTAGCGAAAATATTTCTAACAATATCGATAAATGCTCCACTAATATTCTTCTTAAATAGAAGATTACCATCTGCATCTAATTTTATAAGCCAAAAATCTATAGCACCATTGAACTCATCTATTGTCCCATTGGAGGATTCCGATCCCAACGTAACATATATATCACCATATGAATCCTCAGTTGAAACAAATGCAGCATCATACATATCTCCTCCTATCTCAAAATTCCAAATAATGTCACCATTTTGATCGACACGCATAATGAATGCGTCTTCCATACCTTGATCGGCATAGAAGTCCCCATCTTGGGATTCAGTATATCCAGTTAAAAGTAAATCCCCATTATTGAGAGTAGTTATACGTAACCCATAATCATTGAATAGCCCTCCATATGTTCTCAACCAGTCTACTTCAACTTGTGCAGATAGAGATATGGTGACTAGCTGAAATAGAGTAACGATATAAAAAGTGAAAGTCCTTTTCATTTTAACAATTTTGATATTATGGATTTAGTAAATGTAAACAAACATATGGCACAATCTATGCAACAATTTCAATTAAATACAACTATTATGAATTTAAGGCTTTTCTTTTTTTGCACTTTTTACTTCGCTTTTCAATTTATATATTGTCAAAATAGTAATGTACAGACCGTTCCACAGATTGGAATCAATGAGATCCAAGTTACTGATTTTGGGTCTGATAATATCTTCATAGAATTTCTCATACTCAAAACGGAGGAAATTTACGTTGATGCTAATTCGAAGATCAACATCATTTTTGATGATGCCAACTTAGGAGATAACTATAAAGAGGGATTCATTACAATTAATCCTGAATGTATCTCAAGTCTTAATCAGGGAGATTTCTTTTACATCCATGGGAAGGAATTTGACACATCTACTATTACACATTTGCCACACTTTTCGTTGGAGGATCCGTGCATATCGTATTATGCTTCTGGGCCTAACCCTGATGGAACCTATACACAAGATGAATCACCTCAAGAAAATCAATTTTTGTTTTCTGATTTTATCAAATTTTCAGAAGAGGCAAATGAATTTCAATTACGAATAGGGGGTAATTATGCCTCAGAGGTTCTGCAAAATGGCAGTAAAAATTATTCTCTATCAAAAAATAATGCATATACATATGACCATTTAGACAAAAGTCCAGGTAAACCTAATAATCCTAATAACGCCACATTCATATCTAACATTGGTGCAAGTAGTTCTCTTTCTATTGATTGCTCACTAGAGTCACCAAATGTAGCTATTATAGAAATTGACCCCGGTTCTTTGCCTAATGGCATACAATCTGCAAACAGTGATGAGTCAAACTCAACAGGCCCATATATTGTGTCCCCTGAGGGATATGATATATATATTGAGGATAATCTAGTTACTCTTTATAATTTGCCTTGTGGTAATCATCCTATTACTGTAACTGATTCGCAAGGTAGATCAGCGAGCTGTACTATTGTTGTCGAACCTGAATCAGAGCAAACTTTTGAACTTTGCCTAAATGAAACTATCAATATAGCTGACTATATATGCGATAGCTTTGAAAGTTGTTGTATCTCGGTAAAAGTCAATGAAAACCGTCCAGAAACTTATTCAACCAATGAAGAATTAGGTGCATTTCAGTTAACTAATGATTTAGTTGTCAATGTTAAGATTTCAGATTGTAAAGGAGGAATCTTATCAGAGACTAATCTAAACTTTATAGTGTCGCCTGATACAGATTCAGATGGCGTATGTGACGTTATGGATTGCGATCCTAATGATCCTGAAGTAACGGTCGATGCAGACTCTGATGGCTATTGTGATCCTAAAGATACTGATAAGGATTGCATTCCAGATATAACAGAAAATGATGAGAATGGAGATCCTATATACACAGACGTCGATACTTTGCCCGATTTTAATGACCCTGATGACGACAATGATGAAATCCCGACAAAGGAAGAATTAGGCCTAGGTGGAACTTTCATTGATACAGATTTAGATGGTATTTATGATCACCACGATCCTAACAATTGTGATATTACAATATTCCCAGCAGAACCAATATTGTGTGACAATCAGCCCCTGACAGTATCCATTAATCAGGACTACGACAGTGTAACTTGGTATCCCAGTACTGGAGGATCTGCGAGTGGCAATCAGCTAGAAGTATTTGCCCCAGGGAACTATAGTGTCGAAATTGTTAACGGTATGTGCACCTCAGAATTGACATTTTACGTGTCCACAATTGAAGAGGCGCAAGAGTCGGATGATGACTATAACAAAAAGGTTGAAGATTTTTTCACTAGCCAAGGATTCCTAAATTATAATCACCTAAATGTTTTTGTTTCTGACAAAACTTATGGGAATATCAATTCAGAATATAACATAGAACTGGAAATAACTGATGAAATAGCTTTAAGCCAATATAAGTATGAGAATGGGCAAAGTGTCTATGATGATAGATTTCCACTTACTGATGAAATAAGCTTATTTGTCAAAGATGCTCCTTCTGAAATATCTAGCGATATCAACGTAGTATACTTAAGTTACACGAATGATGAAAGTGGTGTAGACGATATTATGTGTGATGTTGTGGGACTGAATACTTCACCTAGCAACGTATTCTATAAAGAAGACATCTATGTTGTTGAGCTTCAAGATGGCTCACATCAGATATACTATAAGGTCCAGGTTGTAGATAATAATATCACATTGCTCAATGATGGATCAGTTGACATTAGATCAAGTGTAGCTGGGCCTTACTCTAAGTACTTTCTTAAGTGGTTTTTTAAGAGAGTATCTACCAATCCAACTACTGTAGTCATATCAATAGCCGCAGAATACACCATAGAAGGGGTTGTGTGGTGGTGGTTTGATGATAGCCCTGAATCTAGTGAATTTTTCTCGGCCTTATACAATAGAGCCTATGATAGAGGGTGGGAAGGACTAGCTGTATCTATAGGACAGAATATCATAAATTCTCCTGCTGGTGACTTTATCGGTACATATATCAATTATTACATTACTACTGATTCTGAACATTGGGATCACGTACAAGCTCTAACTTCAGCAGGATTAAATGTAATATTTCAAGCATTCTTAGGTGGTGCTATAAAGACTTGGCCATTTATAAAAACCTTAGGTAGGGACTTAGCTGAGGTTGGGCCTTCACTTGCAGTAGCCATTATAAAAAATCCGAGAATGGCTGTAGCCTGGAATAGTGTACGGGCAGCAGCAGCAAAAGCAAATCCTGACTTGCCAAACCCAGGAAGAATATTAAGAACTGATATACCATCACTTACTTCACTTGCGAAATTTGACGATGTTCTAATAAATAAAATTGGGCAACAAAGATTTGATGATTTCTTAGAGAAATTGATTAGGGCAAATCCTAAATGTAACACTTGTGGAAACCTTGGTGATGGGTTAGTTGGAAGTCTTGATAAAGTTCTTGATGATTTGCATAAAGTTGTGACTAATAGAGCTATAGGAGCTGATGGAAAATTCATTGTTGGATTCGAAGATTTTATGAAGGAGGCGGGAGAGCAAGCTACTAAAGCAAAAGCAGCTGCTCTAACATTAAGAAAAATGTCAGATGATGCAAGTTGGAATCAACTTACAGAAAATGGAAAATTTACCTTAAAAAGATTTGAGGGCAATATTCCCGATATAGAAACAAACCATAAGTTAGATCTTTACTTTGAAGCGGCCAATTTTGATGGGTCAATTGTCAAAAAGTCAATAGAAATGAAAAATTGGAAAACTGCCAGGTCTATTACTGGTAGTACTTTTAGCCAATTCAAAGGATATATAGCAAGCGGCAACAAATTCGAATATTATTTCAGCGACGGATTACAAAATAACATGACTAATATGTTTCAGAATTTATTTAAAAACAGCAATAAAGCAAGTCAGCTATTTGAAGCAAATCCAAGTTTTTTTATTAATCTAGGAATTTCAGACCCCGATATCTTGGTTGAGCTTGCGGAAAGCAATCAATTAGTCAATTATATAAACTGGATAAAATAATGTTTAAACGGCTTAATGATTTTAATAGTGTTCAGAATCAAATTATCTATAACAGTATTCTATTTGCAACAACTTATAATAAAGACTTAATAGTTTATGATTTAGAATTAGGATCATATGTGAGTAAAGCACCTAATTTGAAGGATATAAGAGGATTTGTAAAAAACAGAGATACCGTTATCGGTCTTAAGAAGCTAGGTGGATTTTATTTTTATGACACTAATTCAAAATCATTTATACCTCAAAATCCTAGTAATGATATATATCTAGGTCAAGATAATTGTATTGGTAATGATGTAATTGCTTACAAAGGGAAGCTCAATAACAGGGTTTATGGCTTATATTCGTTAAAGGAAAAAACGTTTGTTTGGTCTAGCAAAGAATTTACGGCATTGCAAAGAATTGACCAGAATATTTTTAGTCAAAAAAAATTTATACTATTCAAACATAGCGCAATAAATGGTGATGTTGAATGGAAATTAGATTTCAAGACAATCTTTCCAGAACTAAAGAATGAAATAGGTATTGCATGGATTTTAGGCGTGGTTAATTATTTTATTATTGTTGAGTTTAGAAACATTGATAAAGTGATTTGCCTAGATACCAGGTCTTGTGAATTAATATGGAAAAAAAACATATTTGGGAAAGGTAATGCTATTGACCATTCAAGAGGTGTAATGCACACTTTTTTAATTAATTATATACAACGATGCATTAAAACAGGTATAGAATTGAAATCAAAGGTTAACCGAGATTATTTTACAAAAATTGGAATAGAGAGCCAACGATCAAATTATATTCTTGAAAGAGACTACATTATTACAACAGATGACAGAACTGGAACTATCGGTGCATTTAACTTAAACTCATTGGAATTTGATTGGGTAGATAAAAGCATAAATGTCAGTTATCCAGCGGGACGATACATGACTTATTCAGATCCCTATTTAATTGTTTTTGACGCTAAGAATTCTATTCACATTTTCAAAAGACAAACCCTCTAAATATATATATATATTATGAAATTTATAAGCTCTACATTGTTATCATTCTTTTTATTGGGTACGATATGTACTACTTTGCAAGCTTCCTTTGAAGTTGTCACAAATTCTTTCTGGTCCGGTGGAGAATGTATCAGTAACTTACAAATTGTAATTACTGGTAAAGCGGCTCCATTTAGCTTCGTTGTCGACAATGGTCAGCAAACTATACTGCAAGAATCTAACCTAGAAGGAGGACTATATACATTCGAATTACCAATGAATGGCGATTTTAATATTGTCGTGACGGATGCTCTTGGTTGCGAATATGAGAAATCTATAAACAGTAATTGTGACTGTGAAGATCCAGAAGTCAATATTACCCAGTCTAGTTGTCATCAATCTGACGGAGTTATAGAAATTATACCTCCTTATCTAGGTATGGTACAAATCGACTGGACAGATTGGCCTTCAGAAAGTGAACAACCAAGTAATGAAGGTACTGTATTTAGCAACCTTGCAGCTGGTATATATTCTGCCAATTTGATTGTTACTTATACTCAGGGAAGTCAGGATTTCCCCCAAATTGTTGAATGTCAAATAGAACAATACAACTTTGATTTAGATGACTGTGAATGTAGAATTGAGATCAATACAGACTTACTTGTTATAGAAGATCCAGAATCGTGTTATACACCTGATGGTAGCATTAGTGTAGAGAGTTGGAATCTAGGGAACATTGTATCTAACTACAGCGGTAGCACTATTAGTGATTTAGATATTGAATGGAGCCACTTAGGTCAGATTGTCAGTGGTGATAGTCCATTTACTTTGGATGATTTAGAGGAGGGTCCTTACATACTCAAAGTATCAGACGGAGATTGTAGTGCCCAAACTGTTGTTAATTTATCTAATCCAGATATCACTATCTTTGAAAATATAGAGAATGCATGTCCAGGTTCTAGTGACGGTTCAATTTTTATTTCAGCTATTGATGAAAATTTTATTGAGATTGAAAATTTTCAATGGAATACTGGTGAAATATCAAACGAGATTTCTAATCTAGCTGTTGGTACATACTCTGTGATTGCCACTTCTAACAATTCTGGGTGTACCGCAACAGCTGTATACACAGTCGAAGAAAAGGATAATGATGAAATTTCGGATATTACAATTGAACAAATTCCTGGTAGGTGTATAGGAGATGAGCCAAGAATACTTTTTGATGTTATAGGAGGATCTCCCCCATATGATATCTCTGTATCTCCAAATGCTACATCTATGGGTTCAGTAAATACAGTATCAGTAATTGATGACTGTGGAGAGATATATAGTGAAGAATTCACAATTGATGTGGATAATGATTATGAGCAAATGAGTATGAGTTATGACACTCATGTGGATTGTTCTGAAGGTATTCAAGTAAATAACACAACAGTAACTATTACTGGTGGGTCATACAGTTTCTCAGTATATTCAAATGGTGTTGAACTCTCAACTTCTCATTTAAATCCTTATAAGAAGTATTCAATCGACGAAAATGGTGATAATACAATTATCACCTTGACACTCGATGAAGGGGATAATATAGTAGAAGTAATAGACGCATGTGGAAATAGTATTTCTCAATATATTAAAATTGGATTGTGTGATATAAGTTTTACTGTTGTATCAAGTAGTAGTTGTCAAGTTTATTTAGAGGTAGCACCTAATGATCAAAATTGCTTTGATAATGAAGATGAATTCGTTTCTGGTGTAAGTTGCCCTTCCTGTGATGAATCTTTAGTAGGACTGTCTGTTCATCAACCTGTTATTGAACCATTTATTGATTGGACACCTGAGTATAAAGTTTACCTTTGGGCACTAACTTCGGAATCCGCTGGCACTTATCCTATAATCGTAGAGACACCGTCTGGATGTACTTACGAATATGACATAATTATAGGTGATTGTGAAAACCCAACTGTTCCAGGTGGAGGAGGTACAACTACATATCCTGATGGCGGACCATCAGGATATGGTCCAGTGAGTTCTTCTGGTTCAGATCAAGGGTTTGAGGTAACTGCCACTGGAGTAACCTGCCAAAGTGAAATTAATTTTGAGTTCACTTACCCAGTTCCATCACCGATATCAAAAGTTACAATTGAATACTATCTATGTAACGATCCTTCATATTCGGGTTCGGTTGAAATTTCCCCAAATGAATCGTATACACTTTCAGTGCCTTCAGACACTTGGCCAGGTGATACATTTGAAGTATGTGCTTCAGTTCAGTATCTAGCGAGCACAGTGGTTGTAAAAACGACAACAAGTACCTGTGCATTTGCTCCAGATGACGACTGTATAGAATATTTAATTGAAAACGATGAAAATGGTTTGACTGGACAGTATACTTATAGTTCATCACCTTCAAATACAAATTTAATTATAGGCCCAACAAAATCAAATTTTGATAATATATATTGGATTAATCCGAATTGGGTAGGAGATGGGTCGTTTACTTACTCAGTTGGTAGTTGCCCAACGATAAACCCACCTACAGAAATATCAGCATTCGTAGGAGATATAGACCCTTCAGAAGTTCAAGGAGTTAGTGGATGTGGATTCTATGTGCCTCTTGATGATAGCCCAGAATGGATATCTTTTCCGTTTCCGATAAATGATCCAGTAGTGTTTCCAACAGTAATGACTGCAAACAACGATGATAATTCAGTAACACCAATTGTCTATGGAGTTACCAAGTATGGTTGTTATATCTACCTTCAACCAGGAGTTAAAGGTGGTCGAACATTCAAATCTGAATATATAAGCATTAAAGTATTTGAGTCAGGTATAGGATATATCAGAAATCAGAAGATCAAAGTTGGATTATTAGCAAACGTAGTCGCTGATGAGTCGAGTTATGTTTCGTTTGATGGATTTAGTACATCACCTTATCTTCCATCAGTGTTTGCAGCTGTACAATCGAATGGCTTAAATTCTGCAGCTTATGCGACACAATATGATTTATATTCTTCCAATGGAATCGCATTAATAATAGGTGCAAAAAATTGTATTCAAACGAATTCATCGGAATTAGTTGGGTACATTGTTGCGGAAAATGAATGTAACGATCCACAGAATCTAGACACTGGAAATAAAGTTTTATCGAGAGAGTCAACTAAGCAAGATAATGTGTCCGTATATCCTAATCCAACGACTTCAGGTTTTACAATTGTTCTCAGCTCTAAGATTGAGGTATCAAAAATTGTTGTCTACTCTCTTAATGGATCAGTTGTTGACACCCTTGATAAAAACGCTTCTGGTATTTACGAGGTTGATTTGAGATTTGTCAATAGTGGTATTTATATAATTGAAGTTGTTGATACTGAAGGTAAAACCTACAAGAAAAGAATATCTAAACTGTAGGATAGCTTATTAAGCAAAGAGAGCTATGTTTCGTCAATATTGCTCTCTTTGTCTATTTTTTGTTGGCGTTCTTACCGGATTGTAGATTAGGTAAGAACCCATTGTCCTCATTCTAACTTGCAAGCAACCTTTGAGAATACATTTTTTAGTTCATTTTGTTACTTTGATCTTAAACTTTATAGTTAATTCAACAAGGATACATTTAACTTTGGCGGCAAGAAAAAACAAAAATAAAAATGCGCTAAGTATAAAATAATTTTCAGTTGGATTAAGAAAACAAATCAAGGGATTATCACCCATCTAACTCCCCGTTCAACAATAACTCCTCGTTCTTATACTTAGATGGACACTTGGTAAGGACCTCAGTAGCGACGAAGACATCGTCTTTCATCTTACCTGTAACGACTACGGACTCTGCTCGTTCAAAGTCTTGTGGTTTGGGCATTGTGAGGACGACTTGGTTAAGTTCACCGTCTGTATCCTCCATATAGAATGAGAAGTAGTTAGCATCTTTATTGGGATCGTAGACCATATCTTTTGTGAGGTCAAGTGTTCCATTGATTTTAACTTTTGATCCAGCTTGTTTTGCACTAGAGAATGTTGCATATGTACTTACATCAGATGAAGCCGAAAATAAGATTGCAATAGCAGCAACGATGCAAACGAGGGCGATGATTTGTGATTTTTTCATGGGATCTTAATTGTCAAAAGGTGTAGACCAAAGAAAGTAAACAATTGTAATGTAAAATTACCTCAATTAAACTCCATAACCACAATAAATGTTGGCTAATTGAAGAATAGTTATCACTAAATAACAGCAATTAAAATCTTGATCGTCTATCTGCTCTTGACGGTATAACCTTCTGTGGTGAAGGCAAATCCTTTGTTACCAGTCTGGCCTATCATCACTGCTTGAATAATGGGTTCAACATTTTTTGTTTTCGCATTGAGCTCTACGATGAAATTGGCACCTGGACCACCTGTGTCATCATTCTTGTCCACGACATAGTTAACAGTTGCCATAGGAGGGATACTTATGACGTTGTCGATATAGCTACGAACCATATCACCTTTAGTATCAAAGTAGTCAATCTTAGAGATGAATAATGAGTCTTTATAACTTGTGTTTCTGATGCTTAGCGTCGCCGCTAGTAAGACGCTTTGATTCTGTTGGTCAGCATATATGTCTGAATAGATAGGCACGTAGATGATCTCTTGGAATTTGATCTCCTCTTCTTCTATTGTTGTTTCTATTTCTAAAGCTTTAAGTTCATCTTCACCTGTTTTATCTAGGTTCGGATCTGGATTGCCACAAGCTGTGACTAACAACAAGCTTGAGCATATGATGATAGTTAGGTAATTAAGTAAGTTCATATTGTTTCGTTATAGAGGTTTGTTAATGACACCTTTTACAATTTTAATATACTGTTCTAAGCCATAATAGTTTGACCAAAGAATGGTTTTTTGGATTAATTCTAGATTTATAGTGGTTCTATCGATTTCGGTAGGGACTGATCTTTTTCAGAGTCCATGCATTTGCCTTAAGCGCTATATCATCCCCACTATCGCCGGTAATAGGAGCACCGAATTCTTGGTTCATTTCTGTCCTCCAGTACGAGAGTTGCTTGAAGAAATGCGCTACTAGTCCAGTATTGTTCCAAATATCTTTTTCAGCACCGTAGGAAATAGCAATAGGGACAATCGGTATCCCATTTGCAACAGCTTCTCTGAATGCTCCAGCCTTGTAAGGCAAAATGATTGAATTCTCACTGACAGTACCTTCTGGATAGACTAAGACATTTTTACCACTAGTAAGCGTATCGACTAAGGCTTTACGTGTATTGGATCGGCTAGACTTACTCCCTCTATCTACATAGATTACACCAGTCATTTCAACTCCTTTGGATAATAAAGGAATATTTCCAACTTCTGCTTTAGCAATAACATAGGCATCAACATACTTGCAAGTAGCAATTGGATCAGTGAAACTTAGGTGGTTTGATACATAAAGAGCTGGCTGATCAAGTGGTTGTCCTTTGTGGGTGAGTTTGATACCAAATATAATCATCCCCAATGTTATCCACTTTCTTCTCAACTTGAAGGCCCGTTCTTGAGTATTACCAAATATCGGAATTGATAAAATATAAATAAGCACGTAAATCGCGATGCTGAGGAATGCAATTATGGCTCTGAATAATGCCAAAATATAGCCTGGTAAACGTAGTAAAGTTTTCACTCCATAAAACTACACCATATTTATTTTTCACATAAACTACAGATAATAGTCCCTATCTTAGCCAACCATTGCGATATGCAGTGGTTAATAACTACAATGGAAGCATCAGTAAAAAGTCAGAGTAAGATAAATTTTGATACCCTTATCAGTAATTGGGCGAAAGAATTAAAATCATTGTTTGAGGAAAGAAATGCAGATACGAGTAAACTCCATACCCGTGGTCTAACAGAAGAAGAACTTAAGCGAATTATGAGTCTTAAGCCACTATCCGTAGCCATCCCTGAGGAATTTGGGGGTAGGGGCATCAAGGTTCAGGAATGTCTTAAAGTACTTGAAACAGCCTCCTATGAATCTATACCGCTTACATTGATCTTTGGGATTAATATCGCATTGTTTCTTGAACCACTTGCTAAGTATGGTCATAATGCACCTAAGGCCGCCATTTATCAGAATTTTCTTCAAAATGGAGCTATGGGTGGACTGATGATTAGTGAGCCTCTTCACGGAAGTGATGCTCTCAGTATGACAACTCATCATACTAAGCAAGATGGGAATGTAACTATTAAAGGAAAGAAACACTGGCAAGGACTTTCAGGCGATGCGGACTATTGGTTGGTAGCGTCAAGAGAATCTAGAGGGGGTAATCTGGGAAGAGATATAAGTCTATTTGTAACAGACGACAGCAATCCTAAGCAGCACATACCGATGTTGCAGAAATATGAGAATAATGGTCTGTATCCCATTAGCTACGGACTAAATTCAGTAGATATCAATGTTCCAGAGAGCCACGAGCTTCAGGCCGAGTCTACAGGAATCAAGATGCTAATGGATGTCTTGCACAGAAGTAGGATGCAGTTTCCTGGTATGGCAATGGGATTCATAAAGCGGGCTCTAGAAGAGACTACGGCTTATTGTAACGAAAGACTAGTTCGAGGTAAAAGTCTTCTGCAGTTTGATCAAGTCAATCAACAATTATCTCAATTACAAGCTGCCTTTACAATTTGCTCAGCAATGTGCAGCCATAGCTCGAGTATTAGTGGCATAGACAAGAATGTTTCTTTGTTGGGACTAGAGGCTAATACGATAAAGGCAAGAGTATCAGACTTAATGCAAAGTACTGCCCAGACTATGACACAACTCTTTGGGTCAAGTGGATATAAGATATCTAATAGAGGATCGAGAGGGATAATGGACTCGAGACCATTTCAGATATTCGAAGGGCCAAATGAAATGCTGTATTCGCAAATATCAGAAGCTGTAACTAAGCAAATGCAGAAGATGAAAATGACACTTTCTGAGTACCTAGCTCAGTATGAGTCTACAGTATCAGTTGCAGATTTCTTTTCATCGATTACTGATAATATCGAAGCGGAACGATCAATGCCTCAGAGAAAGCATGTTATTCTAGGTAGGGCAATCAGTGGAATTGTACTTGCTCAGTATGTACAGAAGCTTGGAGATATCTCATTCAACAAAGACCTTATTCAAAATACGATGGATAGCCTCAAGAATGATGTCTCTGACTTGGTTAGCTCATTTAAGCAAGGAACAATTATCAACCCAATAGAGCATTTTAGTATGAACTCTGATTGGGCTGTTTAGTAAAGAACTTTACTACTCTACATAATACGGCATCAAATACTGTGGCTCTTGATATTGCATCACTTGCTTGAGCATTTTGTATTGATCCATTACTTGTTTTTCGACTCTACTGAGTGGTTGCACTTTGATTAAGCTAGCTTGAGCATTTACCTGAGTGATGAGCTGAGTGAAGAAATCTTCTTCTATAGTAGGGTACTGTCTGATTCCATAGTCTTCGATATCTGCCATTTCAGCAGCTATCGCTATCGCATCATCAAGATCGCCGATCACATCAACTAATCCGTTGTCTAATGCATCAAGACCTGACCAAACTCTACCTTGTGCCACTTCATGGACAGCATCCTTTGGCATACCACGACCATCGGATACTCTTGTGAGGAAAAGGTCATACATACGTTCGACTGAACTTTGTACAACATCTTTTTCATTTTGCTCAAGTTTGTAAAAAGGTGAAGCTGCCACAGCATATGGTGAAGTCTTTACTGTATCAAAGTAGATACCTAGCTTTTCATTGAGCAATTGTGACGCATCTGGAAACATCCCAAAGACTCCTATAGAACCTGTGATAGTATTAGGCTGAGATACAATAGTGTCTGCACCACAAGAGATGTAATAACCACCACTCGCTGCATAATTTCCATATGAAGCAACTACAGGAATACCAGCTGCTTTAATACGTTCAACTCTGTGCCAGATTTGCTCACTTGAGAATGCATTTCCTCCAGGGGAATTTACTCTTAGTACAACGGCTTTGATATCATCTTTATCTGCTATTTCATTGAACGCTTTATGATAATCAACTTCACTAATATTTCCTGGTCCTTCGGTTTGATATTCTATTACACCTTCAGCGAATAGTACTGCAACTTTATCTTTTCCTCTCTTCTTACTTTTCATTCCTGAGTTGACAAAGTAGTTAGTGATGTCTTCCATTTTGATCTTTTTGTCAGGACTGATACCAGCAGAATTTTTTAAGTGATCCACAAATTCTTCCCAATATAGTAAGTCATCTACCAGGTTATATTCTAAGGCATCCTCTGCATATCTGATGGCATATTCATCTTGGGCACTGAGAAGTCTTGGTCTATCTATCTCTCTATTTACTTCAAGAGTATCGAAATAGATCTGCTGAAAATCCGTAAGGTATTGTCGAGTCTGTAATTTTGCCTTATCACTCATACTTGTCTTTAGGTAAGGCTCAGTAGCACTTTTGTAGTCACCTACATAGAAGACATTCCACTCTACACCTAGTTTTTCAAATAGATCTTTGTAGAAAGGGATCATCCTACTAAACCCTCGCATATCTATTGCGCCTTGCGGATTGAGGAATACAGAATCTGCAACACTCATCATCAGATATTCTGATTGTCCAGCATAGTCACCGTATGCATATATCTTTTTTCCGGAGTCTTTGAACTCTTTGAGATATTTGACAAGAGTAGAAGTCTTAGCTTGACCAATATCTCCAATCATTGTAGATTTTAGTACTAACCCTTTGACACTAGCGTCTTTGCTAGCTTTCTGTAATACTCTTCTCATATCATGAATACCAAGCGCTTTTTTCTGATCTAGTGAAAAACTTGCTTGTTGCTCAACATTGTCAGTAAGTTCTGGAATAGCTCTATTAAGATCAAGAGTTAAAAATGTGCCACTGGTATTCACTTTATTTCCTTTCTCTGCGATAGAGGCAATCATTCCTATAATTGCTATCATTAAGAATAGTGCAATGATAGTCCCTAAACAAGACGCCATAACCCACTTAATAAACTTAACCATAATATATATTCTTTAAAAATTCTAAAGTATGAAGGTTCTCTCCTATAAAGTCTAAATGTATATCAAATGGATAAATAGATGAGTTATTAATCGACTAATGTCTAATTTATTGGGATTGAAGGGTGGGAGTAAGGCTTCTATACCACCAAAGTCATTCTATGGACTCCTGGAGTATACTTCTTTGTCATCAATCGTTTCACTTCCTGATAGTGACTTTTATTCTTCACAAAATCTATCTCTTGAAGGTCGATGATCAATACTGGAAATGATCTAATATTTCTCAGATAATCAAAGTAAGAATCTTGAATACCGAGCAAGTATTCTGGTTTGATCTTTAATTCATAGCTTCTTGCTCTTTGCTTGATGTTTTGGAGTAAGATATCGACATTTCTATGGAAGTAGATGAGCAAATCTGGTTGTGGAATACCAGTCTCAAGTGCCCCGTATAATTTCAAGAATAACTTATACTCGTGGTCAGGTAGATTCTTTCTTGCGAAGAGAAGAGTCTTGGTAAAAAAGTAATCTGAGATAATAAAGTCACTAAACATATCTCCAGCAACAGCGCTACTTTGAAATTGCTTGTAACGTTCAGTCATAAAAAACAACTCAAGAGTAAATGCGTAACGATCAGGATCTTTGTAGAAGAGGGGTAAAAAAGGGTTTTCCTTAAACTCTTCTAGAATTAATGTACAATTCGTTTCTTCTCGCAGCATCTCACAAAACGAGGTCTTACCAGCACCAATGTTGCCTTCGATCGCAATATAATTGTATGGAAATAGGGTTGAGGCCAAGGTTGATATAAGTGTGGTATATGAATGTGGTTATTTCCGCTTCGTTGAAGCGAACCCAAATATAAGAATCAAAATCAAGATATGAGTTTTACCTCTAATATATCTTTACAATTCTGTGCAAGCTCACTTATTGACCTGCGTTTTATAGGGTCAACATAAGTAGGTGAGATATCCAACATCATCTTCATAATGAAATTCCTTTCTAGTCTATATGGGTGAGGGATTTTGAGTTCATCCGATAAGACTATCCAGTTATTATAGTAGATGATGTCAATATCTATTGATCTACTATCCCACTTTCGATCACGAGTTCGGCCTAGAGTTTCCTCCACCTGAAGGCAAAGACTAAGTAGTTTTTTAGGTGAAACCTCAGTGTTTACTATCAAAAGTTGATTGAGATAGGAAGGCTGAGAAATACCTCCCCAAGGCTCAGTCTCATACAGCCTACCATAAGTTTGAATGATTAATCCATTGCTCACCAATAACTCGGCAGCTTTACTTAAGTAAGACTTACGGTCACCTAGATTAGAACCTAGTTGTATATAGGCAATGTGTCTGATACGGTCTATCTAAGTCTTTGCTTTGATGGCGTCTAGATACCTGGCCAATTGCTTCTTCACAACTGGGAATAATAAGAATAAACCTATCATATTGGGGAATACCATTGCAAAAATCATTGCATCTGAGAAGTCCCAGATAGAGCCCATATTTGCTGAAGCACCAATAATAACAAACAAGCAGAATATTAACTTGTAAGTAATATCAGAAATAGAACTTCGACCAAATAAATACTTCCAAGATTGTATCCCATAGTAAGACCACGATATCATCGTAGAGACAGCGAATAGTACAACTGCGATTGTCAAGAAAATTTTTGAAAATGGTATGTACTTAGAGAATGCAGCTGAAGTTATCGCTGCACCTTCTATCATTTCACCACCATAGTATATTTTACCTTCCACGTTATTGAATGTATTGCCATCAATAGTGAGATTATATTCGTCCTTTGCTGCATCAAATATTGCTTCTGGATGAAGTCCGTAGATAAAATCACCATTAATGTTGAATATGATAATGACTAGGGCAGTCATCGTACAGATGACTACAGTATCAATAAATGGTTCAAGAAGAGCAACTAACCCTTCAGACGCGGAGTAGTTAGTCTTTACTGCAGAGTGAGCAATAGATGCAGATCCTGCACCTGCTTCATTAGAAAAGGCAGCTCGTTTGAACCCGATTAATAATACTCCTATCATTGCTCCAACTGAAGCTCTAGGTGTAAATGCTTCTGAAAATATCTGTCCAAATGCATCATCGACGTATGAGAAATTAGTAATGATAATATATAGACATGCAATGATGTATAATACTGCCATCAAGGGTACTACCTTCTCTGTGACTGAAGCTATACGCTTAATTCCTCCTATGATGATAATACCAACAAGAACTGCAAGCACCACTCCTACGAAAAATCCGGCTGCAGTACTTTCAAGACCCATTAAATCTTTTAACACAATGGTTGCTTGGTTAGACTGAGCAGCATTACCACCTCCGAATGATCCTCCGATACAGAAGATTGCAAACAATACCGCTAGTACTTTTCCTACTCCTGCAAACCCTTTTTCTTTTAGGCCTTTTGACAAGTAGTACATCGGACCACCATAGACTGTACCATCTTCTCCTATATCACGGTATTGCACTCCCAGTGTACACTCGACAAATTTGGTAGACATACCTAGTAGACCGCAGATTATCATCCAAAAAGTAGCTCCTGGTCCACCTAAAGCAATTGCTAGTGCAACACCTGCAATGTTTCCATTACCAACGGTACCTGAGACAGCAGTTGCCAACGCTTGGAAGTGTGAGACTTCGCCATCAACGCTTTCATCTCTAATGGTATCAACGATATCTCCTTCAAGAACAGCGACTTGAAGTTTCTCACCTTCATTTTCTACATCCTCAAGATCATCATACTTTCCTCTGACTACATTGATTGCGGTTCCAAACTTTCGGACATTGATAAAGCCAAATACGATTGTGAAAAATGCTGCTGCAAATACAAGAAGCGCCAAGACTATAGGTATTCCACCAATATCAGCAAATACAATTCCTCCAAAAAAGTCAGAAATTGGTTTGAAAGCTTGATCAATTTTCTGATCAATACCGATGGCCTCACCTTCTGCACTTTGTGCAAACGCGTCACTTAAAAAGAAGAATATTAGTGTAAATACTGATATAAGTTTGGAGTAAGTCTTCATAGCTAATTTTGATCAATGATTATCGCATCGTAAGGTAGGAATTTTTTTAGGATGTGGACAACTATCATCCTATCGATGTATGAGTCACTTAGGTTGTTTGACCGATTTTTCCTTAATTGTATCCACAATCTTATAGCCTAAGACGATACTGGATAGTCCCAAAGTCAATGCATTAGCTAGAATGATCACCATATTGGAGATACTGATACCGTAGATTAACCAGAGTACAATACCTGCTACGAATAGTAAGTACATAAAGAGTGAGATACCTTGGGTATCCTTAGTCCTAATGGTCTTGATGACCTGCGGCAAGAAAGAAATAGTCGTCAATAAGGCAGCAGCATAACCAATGATTTCTATCATACGGCAAAGGTCTGAAGATTTCCTTGATGGTCCATATAACTATCTACAACTTCTTCAACATTTTTATCAGTAACTAACTCAGGAGCATGGTGTGGCTTGATACGAGCATCGATAATCAATGGACCAGTACAGCCCCAATGCTTAAATTCGGTAAAGCTACCAACACCATAGAGATCATGACTTGGATTGGCCCTTGTGAAGGTTACCCACAGGTAGTTATTTATTTCCTCTTGTAGGAATTGAGCATCATCACAGAGTACAATCAGCTTGATGCCTTGTAAATCTAAGGATTGACATGCTTGTGCAAATGATTCACATTCTTCAACTGCATTTTCATATGATGAAAATTTATTATATGTTACGCCGACCGCTCCGTCAAATATCATTGCAGCATCCGCAACATTCTCAATCTGGGTCAAATTTGGAAGTTTATCAGTCAGAGTAGTAACCTTTGGTCTATTAGCTGCGATGACAACCTTACTTCCAGAGTTCCATCCATCTCCTGAATAGTCAAGTGTGTCTATTGTTGTTTGTGTATAGAAGTGTAGATCATATCTCCAGTCAACCCTCTCAAGCATATGCTTGAAAAAGGCAGGGTAATCATAAATATCAAGTCCTTCATACTCAGCACATATCCAAAGAAACTTAGCGAGACTCGTTTGCCCAGAGCCTAGTATCCGATTAGCTATGGTTAATATCTCTTCAGGTCTCTGGTCTCTAAATGGCATATATCGCTCTTGACCGATTGCCAGTAATAGGGGATGGACACCAGCTGCATCGACAGCATTAATGGCGACTAGACCAGGGAATTCTCCTGGTGTTAATTCTTTAACGATTTTGTGGATGAGATAACCAAAACTACTATCCTCTTGAGGTGGTCTTCCGACCACAGTGAAGTGCCAAAGTGGATCTTTTCGATGGTAGACATTATCGACCTTCATCACCGGAAAGTCGTGTTGTAGACTATAGTAACCTAAATGATCTCCAAATGGTCCCTCGGGCATTTTTCGATTTTTCTGAATAGTGCCTGTGATGACGAAGTCTGCATCATTAGATACGATGTGCCCTTTATCATCTTTATAATAACTAAATCGTCTACCTCCTAAGAGGCCAGCAAAGGTCAATTCGCTCATTCCTTCAGGTAGAGGCATAATTGCGCAGAATGCATGTGAAGGCGGTCCTCCAATAAATATACTGCACTTGAATTCAGCGTCACTATCGTTATACTGTGTATGATGGACACCTATACCTCTATGAATCTGATAGTGTAGGCCTATTTCTTCATTGAGTTTATAATCATTACCATTCAACTGTATGCGATACATTCCGACGTTGGACTCCATAATATTAGTCGAGTTGGGTGGAAGTGTGAGGACTTGTGGCAATGTCACGAATGCACCGCCATCCATCGGCCAAGACTTGACTAGTGGCAATTGGTCTATAGTAGTCTGCCCATACATCGAACTGCCTGGCCTGAGAGTTTTCTTAGGTAATGCTGTTAGCGCTGTAAATGGAGCATTGATATAAGACAAGGGTGACTTAAGTGCCCTCATAGGATCTACCTTGAGTTCTACCATTTTCTTAACTCCTGGTAATGTCTTTCTGAAAATAAAGTCAGTTCGCTCTTCTGTACCGTATATATTGGATACAGCTTGGAATGGACTGCCTTTGACATTCTCGAACAAGATTGCTGGTCCACCATTGTGATAAACTCTTCGATGTATCTCAGCCATTTCCAAATCTGGATCTACTTCCTGGGAGATACGCAATAGCATCCCATTTGACTCTAAGTCGTTTATACAGTCTCTGAGTGATTTATACATAGTAATTTCTAGATAAAACGTCTAGTAATAATACAACTGATATTACCGAATTGTTATAGAAATCTAGTGTTATCTGATAAATTTCTTATAAGCGATTCAATTACATATTATAATTGTTTTTAATAGATAAATCATTATCTTGCAACACTAAATATATATGTGAAAAATATAAAGTGTTGATAACATGGCTAATGTACTCATTGTAGACGACGAAAAAAGTATCCGACGAACGCTTCGTGATATCCTAGAATTGGAAAAGTATAAGGTAGATGAAGCAGCGGATGGACTAGACTGTATTGTCAAGCTGAAGCAAAACAACTACGATGTTATCATCTTAGATATCAAGATGCCAAAGATGGATGGGATGGAAGCTCTCCAAAGAATCAATGAACTATCTCCTGAGACACCAGTCGTGATGATATCAGGGCATGGTACGATAGATACCGCTGTTGAAGCAGTAAAGAATGGGGCATTTGACTTCATTTCTAAGCCACCGGATCTCAATAGATTGCTCATCACATTGCGTAATGCAATGGATAAATCAACATTGATTACCGAAAAGAAAGTCCTTCAGCGAAAAGTCAAGAAAAAGAAGATTCAAGAGATCATTGGTGAATCAACAGAAATAAAGAATGTCAATGAGACAATTGCAAAAGTTGCGGAAGTAGATACTAGAGTACTGATTACTGGTAGTAATGGTACTGGTAAAGAATTAGTCGCACGATGGATTCATGAAAAAAGTAATCGTTCGGATAATCCACTGGTCGAAGTCAATTGTGCTGCTATCCCATCTGAATTAATAGAGAGTGAGCTATTTGGTCATGAGAAAGGGTCATTCACATCAGCTCACAAGCAAAGGATTGGAAAATTTGAAGAAGCAAATCAGGGAACATTATTTTTAGATGAGATAGGTGATATGAGTCTTAGTGCTCAAGCTAAAGTCTTAAGAGCACTTCAAGAAAATCGGATTACAAGAGTAGGAGGCAATAAGGATATCCAAGTTGATGTCAGAATCCTCTCTGCAACTAATAAAGATTTACAACACGAAATAGCAAAGGGAACCTTTAGAGAAGATTTGTATCACAGACTCAGTGTGATTATTGTCAAGGTGCCTGCACTCAATGAAAGAGCTTCTGATATTCCGATATTAGTTGATCATTTTTTAGACCAAGTGTGTGCTGAGTATAATATCCCTACCAAGTCTATCGATTCTGCAGCAGTAAAGCTATTACAGAAAATCAATTGGACAGGGAACATCAGGGAATTACGCAATGTGGTTGAGAGATTGGTCATATTAGGTGATGATAAGATCACAAAGAATAATGTTGAACTTTTTGCTGTTGCAAATAGTAATCAGCGTACTTCACTCCAAAATATGTTTGAAAAGCATTCAAGTTTTGATTCATTGGTCTCTCACATGAAACAAGAATACGAACAATATAAAGGTATCATCGTCTAAAAAGAGTATTTGTAAAGTAATGGGCTTAGGATGAACCTAGGCTGGGATGTCGGTTTGACTTTGTAGAATACTAAGGAGATAATCTATAAATGGTCAAGTAAATTAGACAATAATTTTGTGACATTTACCTAGAGTGTGACATCTAAAGATTAAATAAAACAGCAAAAATATGCCAGAAGAAAGTAATATCCCCCAAAAGCAATGGGCGAAAATTAAGGGTGAGAACTCTTGGACAATGTTTAAAGTTGTCGCTGAGTTAGTTAATGGATTTGAAACTATGAACAAACTTGGACCTTGTGTCTCAATATTTGGTTCAGCAAGGACAAAGCCAGGAGATAAGTACTACGAACTAGCAGTCGAGATGGCAGCAAGCTTAGTTAAAGAAGGGTTTGGTATTATTACTGGAGGAGGACCTGGAATTATGGAGGCTGGTAACAAAGGTGCCTATGATGCTGGAGGTCTTTCAGTAGGATTAAATATAGATCTTCCATTTGAACAAAGTCACAATCCGTGGATTGATCCTGACAAGAATATGAACTATGATTACTTCTTTGTTAGGAAGGTTATGTTCGTTAAGTATGCTCAAGCTTTCGTTGTGATGCCAGGAGGATTTGGTACGCTAGACGAATTATTTGAAGTATTGACACTTATCCAAACAAGCAAAATATCACCAGTCCCTGTCGTATTAGTTGGGTCAGATTTTTGGGGCGGATTAAATGAGTGGATTGTCAACACAATGCTAGAACGATATGGTAATATCTCAGCAAAGGATATGGACTTAATTCCAATCGTGGATACTTGCGAGGAGGTTTGTAAGATTATCAATGCTTTCTATGAGAAAGAAGAGAATACAATCCGACCTAACTACGAATTATAGAAAATGCACTGAATTGTTCTAAACAAGAAATGTATGAAATAATAAAGGCTGCTCATTTGAGCAGCCTTTGTGCTTATATTCAAAAAACTAAGATATTTATTTAATTATTCTCTAGTAGGAGCTTCCTGCAATATTCTGCTCAACAGTCTCAATCTCTTGAGTGATCGCGCTTAAGATTTCATTACCATGTTCCTTGGTTTTTACCTTTGTGATAATATGAGTAATTGTACCACTTTCATCGATGAAATACGTAAACCTTTTTACCCCAACAATCACTCTTCCCATAAATTTCTTTTCTCCCCAGGCTCCAAATGCTTCAATCATTGTCTTGTCTGTATCAGCAAGTAGGTCATACCCTAACTCATACTTGTCAATAAACTTTTGATGTTTAGCCTCTTTGTCAGGGCTAACTCCAAAGATTTGATATCCATGTTGGATGACTTTGCTGCTATTATCTCTTACACTACAAGCTTGCTTTGTACATCCGGGACTATCATCTTTCGGATAGAAGAATACGACATACTTTGAGCCTAGTAGAGATTCTTTTGAAATAACTTTCCCTTGTTGATTTGTTACTTTGAAGTTTGGAACTTGATCACCGATATTTAGCATAACTTTATTTTACTTAATAAATAGCAAATCGGGTCATTTTGTTTAACTATTGCATTAATAAGTGAAACAAAAGTTACAAAATGTAATCTCGGCGTTTAATATTTCCATGAATGTCTATAGCTGTTATATAGAGTTTTCGTGCAGATTGTGGTATTCGGCTTAGATCTGTTATCGTTAATGAATTTGACTTACTATCAAATGTCGAACGGATAAAACTACCATCTACGGTACTGATTATTTGTAGTTTGGCATCTTGGACTTTGTCAGAGTAATTGTCCGTTATGGTAAATTTCCAACTACTATATTTTGACCTGTCTGAGCTGTAGCGTACGGTTGAGATGGTAGGTGGCTGAGTATCTGTCTGTATGACAAAATCTCCAAGTTCTGAAATAGTCGTTATTAATTTACCATTGATTACTGTTCCACCGAAGCTTTTGTTTGTGCCTTTTTTGACAAGGATTGCATTGGTCGGAAGATCTGCTTGTTTGATTTCTACTTGGACAGGTTTGTTGAGAGGTATAAATGAATTACCAATTTGATAGGTAGATCCTACTTGATTGACTTCAAAATTACAATCTTCAAATAGTACATCCGCACCAATATTTAGTTTGATATTTCCACTTACATAGGTTTTGGCATTAGAGATTTTACGCTTTTCTGTTGAAGTGACAATAGAACATGGTTCGATGTCTAATTGCACTTTTTTGATATTTTGATCATAGTCAAATACATCAATCGTCACTGCCTTAGCCTTCACACTATCTAGTTGTATGATTCCTCTTGTAACATCACAGTGATCAAAGAGCGAAAGAGACTGGTGTTGCATTTGAAATAATTTGGTCACTCTCGTTCCAGTTCGTTTATAGTGGTCATAATCGATTAAACCATTAATCCCTTTATTTTCATTGAAATTGAATCTATCATTAATGTATGAGCAGATTGTATCACGTGATTCATAGACTGTAGCTCCATAGATGCCTTTGTTACTCTTGTATTGGTATACTTTATCGTATGCTCCGATCCCTATCGCAATGTTTCCTGATTTACACTTACTATACTTACCCTTGAGAACACCATTTTTGTCTGTTGAGGTAGAGATTTGAGTCTTATTGATGATTCTGCCAAGTTTATCGAGTGCATACACCCATACTGACAAGATAGTTGGAGCAATCTCATCCTTCACATCGAATCCGTAGAGAAATGGATTGATTGGTTCTTCTGATTGAGTATCTCTGATTTCGAAGTGTAGATGTGGTCCGGATGATCGACCCGTATTACCCATAGTGCCTATGAAGTCACCTTTGTCAATATTGACCTTAAGATTGTCTAGGTAGATATCAATTTCTGAGCTGTGATATCGATATTGATACTTTTCTATCAGTGCTTCTATCTTAGGATGAAACTTATCTAAGTGTGCATATACGGAAGTTGTGCCATTGTCATGATCAATATATAGTACTTGTCCGTAGGAACCTCTTTGGACTCTCACTCTAGAGAGCATTCCATCAGCAACACTGTAAAGAGAATCACCAACAACTCCCTTGGAACTACGGATATCTATTCCTGCATGGAAGTGATTTGGCCTCAGCTCACAAAAGGTACCACTTAACCTAATCGGATGCTTGACAGGTGGAGAATAGTAATCTGATTCACTTTCACACAATCCGCTAAAGGATAAAGACATACATATCAATAGTATTTGGCATATGTGTAAATATCTCCCTCTCCACTTAATTTCTGATCCCAAGAATTTCATTCTGCAAAAGTGACATTAAATTGTCTGATTAGCAAGAGATTTACGCAGTTTGACATATGCATCTGAAGGATAATCGAGTAGGGGCTCAGTCGCAGTAAGTTGCAGGTAGTAATCAGTATTGGCTGTATGATCTAGTATTGCTGCTTTTATCTCTTGTCTGACAAGAGTTCTGTGTTGCAGTGTTCTTTGCTCTTGTCTGTTAACTATGAAGCTCTCTATTTTCTCAATTATCGTTTTTACTTGATTGGCATTTGTGTCAACATTACTATGCGTCAGTACCACCTTATTGGGAAATAGATGTCTAAGTTCGCTTCCAAGCTCTTGTGCCAGGTTAGCAGTATCACCATCAGCCTTATTGATGACTAAAATGTCTGCTACCTCCATCACACCTTTTTTGATGCCCTGCAGACTATCTCCAGATCCAGGTTGTAGTAACAAGATGACGATATCTACCATAGATTGGATTTGGATCTCCGATTGTCCTATCCCAACAGACTCAAGTAGGGTAATATTGTACCCTGCAGTCTCACAAATGAGTATCGATGTGGCAGTATTATGAGTCAGACCACCAAGATGTTGGTTATTAGCATTGGGTCTTACATAGACATTCTTCTGTTGTGTGAGTACTTCCATTCTTGTCAGGTCACCAAGTATGGCACCTTTTGAATCAGCACTGGACGGGTCAATCGCTAAGACGGCTAGTTTCTGCTTTGAGACTTCAGCAATATGTGTCCCCATTAATTCTATGAACGAACTTTTACCTACCCCTGGAGGGCCGGTAATGCCAATGCGTGTTGATGGATTCTTGATCCATGATGCACTAGCTTTTTTTAAGATGTCGTTTACAATCATTTTGTCCTCAAGTTGGGTACTTTCAGCTAGTGAAATACACTGAGAAATGACACTCCTATTGTCAGCATTCAATCCATCGATGTAATAAGCTACATCTCTTCGTTCGAAGCTCCAACTATGATTGGATTTATTGTTAAAATTGTTGGGCAATGTCCTTTTGTTATAAAGTCAACTTATAAATAAACTTATCTCTATCTTTGTGGTTTTTAAGGATATCGTTATAACCTGATATCCTAATTCCACAAAATAGAATAATGAGTACACCTATTCAAATCTACCTTGACAATAATGCTACTACACCTTGTGATCCAAGAGTTGTAGATGCAATGCTTCCATTTTTTCATCAAGTACCTGGAAATGCTGCAAGCCGTAATCATCCATTTGGTTGGAAAGCAGAAGAAGCAGTTGATTATGCTAGAGAACAAGTCGCAGACTTGTTGCAAGTGAGTTCAAAGGAGATCATCTTCACTTCGGGAGCAACTGAGTCAGATAATCTAGGATTGAAAGGTGCATTTGAAATGTATTCTCGAAAGGGAAATCATATCATTACCCTGAAGACTGAACATAAGGCTGTTCTTGATTCTTGTAAGAAAATCGAGAAGCTCGGTGGTGAAGTGACATATCTAGACGTAGAGGGTGACGGAATTGTTGATCTAGGCAAGTTAGAAGCTGCAATCAAGTCAAACACCATTATGATATCTGTCATGTGGGCAAATAATGAAACTGGAGTAATTCAACCGATGAAAGAAATCGGTGAGCTTTGTGCAAAACATGGAGTCTTATTTATGTCAGATGCAACTCAAGCAGTAGGTAAGATTGAAACTCACCCTAAAGATATCGGAGTTCACATTATGGCTTTCACAGGACACAAGATGTATGGTCCTAAGGGTGTAGGAGCTTTATATGTAAGTCGTAAAAATCCAAGAGTTAAATTGACATCACAATTAGATGGTGGTGGTCACGAAAGAGGTATGCGTTCAGGGACACTTAATGTGCCTGGGATAGTAGGTATGGGTAAGGCTGCAGAGATAGCGAAAAATGAAATGAAGCAAGATGCGGAAAGATTATCAGTATTGAGAGATAAGCTAGAGAATGCATTTAAAGCCAACTTAGACGAGGTATATGTGAATGGTAATACAGAACACAGAATGCCTCATGTGACGAATATCTCATTCAAGCATGTAGAAGGTGAAGGGTTGATGATGACATTCAACCAAAATATTGCAGTATCATCTGGTTCTGCATGTACATCTGCATCACTCGAGCCTAGCTATGTATTGATTGCACTTGGACTTGGTGATGACCTTGCTCACAGTTCTATCAGATTTAGCCTTGGAAGGTTTACTACTGACGAAGAAATCGATCAAGCTGTCAACTTAGTATCTAAAGGTGTAGATCATATGAGAGACCTTAGCCCAATCTGGGAGATGTACAAAGAAGGCGTTGACCTCGATGCTGTTGTTTGGTCAGAACATTAAGAATAAAACGAACCTAATATATTTATTAGGCGTTATAAGATTATATAAACGTAGAAATAAATTATGGCATATTCAGAGAAAGTAATAGATCACTTTAAGAATCCAAGAAACGTAGGTACACTTGACAAAGCTTCAGATGCTGTAGGCACTGGACTAGTAGGTGCACCAGAATGCGGTGATGTGATGAGACTTCAGATTGAAGTAGATCAAGAATCAGGTACCATCAAAGACGCGAAATTCAAAACATTTGGTTGTGGATCAGCGATTGCTTCTTCTTCATTGGCTACAGAATGGTTGAAGGGAAAGTCAATAGATGATGCCCTAGCGATTGATAATATGGATATTGTAGAAGAGTTAGCATTGCCACCAGTCAAGATTCACTGTTCTGTACTTGCAGAAGATGCAATCAAAAGTGCAATCTCTGATTACAAGACTAAAAACGGAATCTCGTAGTTATGGTTTTTGTAGCTGATAGCGCAAAAGAGAAAATTAACGAGTTGATGGAAAGCAACAACTTGAGTAACGATCACTTTGTCCGGGTATCCGTGACGAGTGGTGGTTGTTCAGGTCTTTCCTATATGCTCGATTTTGATGATACGCCTCAAGAAAACGACCAAGTTTTTGAGGATAATAATATCAAAGTTGTCACCGACTTAAAGTCCTTCCTCTACCTTTGCAACACCACGTTAGAATTCAGTGGTGGACTCGATGGCAAAGGTTTCTCATTCAACAATCCCAATGCTTCTCGTACTTGCGGATGCGGTGAGAGTTTTTCAGTCTAAATTTTTAGTTAGTAAATAGTTACTTATTAAAGTATTATTTATATGTTCATGACATATATGTAATATTCAAGACTATTTATCAATTAAAATTTAAACAATGAAAAAACTTAATTTATTAGCCTTAGTAATAATGGCTTCATGTTTCTTATTAGCGACTGACAGTAATGCTCAACGTCAAGGACAGGGAGTAGTCGGTATACAGGTAGGACAGAGTATCATAGGAAGTCTTATCAACAGTGCTGGAGATGAATTAACTGGAGATGGTAGGGTCGATGCTTCTAATAACCCAGTATTCCAACTTACTTATGATCACGGCTTTGCTGATAGATTTAGTCTTGGTGTAGCTGTCGCAATCCAAAGATTTAAATTCGATTATGAGAATTATGAGTACACTGATTCTGATGGAATGTTCCAAACTGCAAATTTCGATGCTTCTGCTTCTAGAACGTCATTCGCAGTGAGACCTTTATTTCATTATGGTAATGGAGATAAGCTCGATATGTATTCTGGATTGAGAGTACAATACATTAATTGGTCAGGAAGTAATGATTCTCCAGACGAAAACTTCGAAATTGATGCCTTTAGTGGTGGTAGATTTGGTGTTGGACTTGTCTTATTTGGATTTAGATACTATGTAACTGATATGATAGGATTAACTGGTGAGGTTCAGATTGGAGCACCATATGTAAGTGCATTTGGTGTATCTGCAAGATTGGGTGGAGACACTGCTTCATCATCTACTAGAGGTGGTAGCAGTAGAGGCTCTTCTTCATCTTCAAGAAAAAGGAGATAAGCTAGTACTCTACTTAATCATTTAAGAAATATATAAGTAAAGGCAGTAACCCAAGGTTGCTGCCTTTTTTTCGTAGTTAACTTTAGAGATAGATTACTAGGAATGCATGCAGTCTCATATTATGAGACATTATTTATTCGACTCTCATTTATTGAATAAACTTGTATTGCATCTTTGTACTGTCAAGAGACTTCAAACAATTACTAACAATACTTAAAAACTAAAATTATGAAAAACTTTGCATTGCTATTAATTCTTGGCCTTGGTCTAACGATTAATTCACAGTCATTAATAGCACAAGACTACAAACCTGTGATAGAGGTCAAAGCTGCACCATTAAAAGCAGTTTTTGGGATTATGAATGTCGGAGCTGAATTCGTTATCAATGAGCGGATAGGGATTGAGCCTATTTTGGATTTTGGAGGCGGTGTCATTTTTGATAATAGAAAGATAGGGACTAGAACTTTTGGTAAGTTTTACATTGACCCTAAAGTTGGGGCTGATAGGTTATATTTTGGTACTTATATGAAATATCGATATACTAGAAATTGGTTAGGTTTTACTGACGAAAGTCAATCAAAGCTTGCACTAGGCTTTATATTTGGTTACAAGTATGTTGCAAAGAGTGGATTTGTATTTGATGCTGGATATGGTCTTGGACGTGTGGTCGCTGCAAGAACTTGGAACCCTAATATACCTGGTAGCCAAAATGCATCTACCACGAATCAATCTAGTGGGACACTAGGACTGGATGCAGTTGCTCAATTATCAATAGGGTATAGATTTGGAACAGTAAATGATACTATAGAATTTGATTCTGGTAAGCTCAATCGAAAGTTAAAAGAGTTTTAATAGAATGAATAGGGGATAGATACTACTGAGTTACTTACCCACATAATTATAAAGGGCAGTTACATTTCTGAAATGTAACTGCCCTTCTTTATTATATCAATTGCCAATGCTTTTTACATGGCACTGATGTTTCCTCCGCTGTACTTATCTTTCTTGATATCAGTATCTGTTGGGTTGCCTTTATAGACGATTGATCCTCCTGAACTGGCCTCAGCAGAAAGACTTGATACAGAATGTACTTTGATTGCGCCTCCAGAAGAACATTCAGCGACAACACTTTGAGATTCCATTCCACTTGCATCAACCGTTGCCCCACTTGAGCAACTTGCAAACATTGAATCCGATGTGCCAAATAGTATTACACTTGCTCCACTACTGGCACTTGCCTTTACTTTTCCACTATGGGAAGTAATGTATATTCTAGCACCTGAAGATGCCTCTAATGACAAGTTATTACTACTCCATTTGACATCTGATTCTACAGCTGCTCCCGCTGACACTTCAATACTTTCAAGTTTGTCAGTATATAGGGTGATTCTAGCTTTAGCGCCTCCACCCCAAGAATCTCCACTATCTTTTGCAAATTTGATTTTCAAAGTTCCTTTAGAAACTTGTGTAATTAGATTTGCTTCTTCACCTTTTAATATAGTGATGTCTGCCTTGGCTGTATTAGATTTTACAATCTCTATATTGATACTGCCTGAAACATCAAGCCCTTTGAAGCTTTCGAGAGTTCTGGTCGTTTGTGCTTGGAGATTACTCGCTACAAATAGAGCGATGAATAGTGTAATAAATTGCAAAGATTTCATATCGTTAATTGTTTAATTTATCGAATATTATTAGTCGCTATTCAGCTTCGCCAATAGTCTTAGGAACTCAACGTATAACCAAATCAACGTGACAAGGAGACCCATAGCCACAAACCATTCCATGTACTTTGGTGCTTGTGCTTTGACGCCTTGCTCGAATGCATCAAAATCAATTAACAAATTCAATGAAGCAACTCCGATAATCACAAGACTAATACCAATTCCCATCATCCCACTTTCATGTAAATAAGGTACTTGGAATCCAGCAAACGACCCGACGATGCTGATTACATACATCAACATAATGGCACCTGTTGCCATCATCACTCCAGTTTTGAATTTTTGGGTAACCTTGATAATCCCAGTCTTATAGATCATAAGCATCATAAATAATGTGCCCATTGTCAAGCTCACCGCTTGGAAGACAATCCCTTCATAAGCCATCGCAAACATTGCACTAATCGATCCAACAAACAATCCTTCAAGTGCAGCATATAATGGCGCAGTGACAGGTGAAGTATGTGGCTTGAAGCTTGCGTAGATAACGACACCTAATCCACCTAACATACCTATCCACATCAACATTGTAGAAGGCATCATATAGCTCACCATCGTAGTGCAAAGCAAGATGCCTAACAATGTCAGAGATTTATTGATAGACCCTTCCATTGTCATAGTCTCTTCACTCGAGATTACATGAGAGTCTATGACGTTTACTTTTGAACTTGCTTCTACTTTATTGAGTTTTGACTCGAATGTCTTTTCACCAATCATCGGGTTTCTAGACTTTAAAAAATTTGCCATTTAGGTATGTATTTAGGTATTGTATTTACTTACGATATTGTTCTATTGTTTCTCGGATTTTTTCTCTTCTGTTTTCAGGGCTAGGATGGGAGCTTTGGAATTCTGGCACTCTGCTACCTCCTGAAGCTTCTTCAAGGATATCCATTACTCCGATAAGTTGATTGGGGTCATATCCTGCTTCTATCATCATTCTCACTCCCCACTTATCTGACTCTAGCTCTTGATCTCTGCCGTACTTCATATTGGTATAGTTACCGATGACACTCGCAATTTGTGCCATAGATTGACTACCTCCAGATCCAATCATTACACTTTGTATTAGGCCTTGGATAAATCCAGACTTAGCCATTCTTTCTGCTCCGTGTCGTTCTATGACATGACCTATTTCATGACCCATAACACCTGCAAGTTGATCTTCATTCTGCAGTCTTTCAAAAAGGGCATATGTGATAAAACATTGTCCTCCTGGAAGTGCAAATGCATTGACAGTATTGGCATCTGCTAGTAAGTGGAAGTCATATGGGTAGTCTGAAAGATCACCTGTTGGTGTATTTATTAATCTTCTGCCAACTTCATCAATCATTTGTTGTGCTCTCTGATCAGGATGAAGTCCACCGTGTTGTTGTGCCATACCTGGTGCAGAGCTCAATCCTAATTGTATTTCTTCTTCTGTAGACCACTGAATACGTTGAGACTCACCAGTGACTGGATTGACCTGTGAGCTACCAAAGTACTTGACTGCTTGAAAAAGAGCCATCCCAAGTCCAATAATAAGCATGAGTTTGAATCTACTAGTACCAGCGCCTCTTCCGCTTCTGCTATATGGATCGCCAGTACCACCGTAGTATCTTCCTTGTTGTTGTCTTCCGTACATTATTTACGAGGTTGTGTAGAGTTATAGATTAATTGATGAAGTGTTTGATCAGCATAATGACCATATAGACAAATGCTACTCTGATTGAATAATCAATATCAGGAATTACTTTGATGAAGTAGCAAACGATGAGCACTGGTATGCAAGCAATCGCAATTGCTGCAATAGGTACTCCTACGATCTGCATAAGTGAGTTAACAATACCCGTATCAATAACCCAAGGGTTAATTAGGTAAGAGATTATCATCATCAATATTACGAGCAACCAACTGCTCCATTCGGTTCTAAAATCCATTCAAGTTTTGTTTTATACCAAGTTAAGAATTAATTAGGAGTTCTGACAATAGTACTTCTATTTATCCAGCACTTGACTTTATACGAGTCGCCTTCTTTTATTGACCTAGAAAAGATATCTTCTCTGGATGGCATATATTGCTGGTAGGTTGCAATAAGCTTATTTGCATCTGCAGCTACTGCTGGATCAACTTGCTTAGCCTTCTTAAACATATCAATTGCAGGCCAAGTCACTACTTGACTATCAAATCCTGTACCTGGTCCACATAAAGGTCCACTTGATGCATACAATTTGCCAATGAGCATGTAAGGTTCTCCCCAATTAGATTTCACACTGGCTGCTTTTTCAGCAAATGTTCTAGCCTTGGAATACTTCTTAATATCTCGATAGTAGATCTTAGCCACAAGTAAATAGTATTTGGCTTTCTTGTCAACATCAGTTGTTGAGTCAGCGAAGTCTTCAAAGGCGGTAACTGCTTCAGTATATTGACCTGATTCATATAGGTCAAATGCTTGTCTGAGTGGACCTGGAGCAGTTGCAACTACTTTGGGCTTACAATGTGTCGCTTTGGCTGCTGCTATCTCCTTGAGCATTGGATTGGAGTCATCACATCCTCCCCATTTCATTCTTCCATAGGTGAGATTGATAGTTTCACAAGAAGTTGGATCTGCTTGGAACATTGGATAATATTTATCAGCATAGTAGCTACACTCGTACAAGCCTTTTATTCCTTCTAGATTCTCAAGTCTTGCAGGAGCATAACTCTCAACAGCTTTCCAGCTTTCACAATCCTTGGTACAATTGGTACTTCCTTTCTTGATAGCTGTAAGCATCAAACTTGCATACTTACCAGCTTCTGATGGCGTAATATCTCCAGCAATAGCTTTGTCGGATAATATTTTAGCCATCGGATTCATAATAAAGTAATCTGAATTTTCACCTTTGGCATCTAGTACATCCTTAAATAACTTGAAGACTTCATCGTCTGACACTTCTCCTGGAAAATAATAGTAGAGATCAAAACCTTCTCTTCCCTTGAGATAAGCTTCATCTCCGAAGCATTCTCTTCGCTTTTCATATAATGCTCTTAATTTAGCGACAATTGCATCCTTTGAAGTGTCATCTGTCGCTTTGCTATACTGGTCTCGGTAAATTTTGACTCCATCATCATAGTGATATTGAATCGATCCATTAGCTGCAGGAGCTAATTCATATGCAGTTGACCAATATGAGAATGCTTGGACATAATCCTCTGCTTTGATGAAGTCTCTATATAACACAAATGCTGTCTCTGCCTTATCCCTATCACTACTAGATAGATCACTTAATGTTAAACAATTCGTATTGACATTTTCTACTGGCTTGATCTCTTCAACAACTTCCTCTTGAATGGGAGCCACAGTCTTTGGTGTACATGAGATGACGAATAGCACCAAAATGGCTAGTACTTGATATATAAACTTCATAGGCGATGAATTAGATGATTGATATTGTAATAACCGAAATCCTATTGAGATTTTCTCTTAATATGTGTTAAATCTTCCCTAAGTTATTGCATCAGTAAAACATTAGGCAACCGCATATAGCGAAGAGAACTTAGAAATTAAGGATATGATAGGGTTGTATGGGGGAGCAGAGTAGGCTGGAAGTAGCTATAACTAGACTATTGGAATGGTATTGCTATCGATTGAAAGGCTTGCTGTCATAGGTTGTTCTTGTTGAATAATGCTACCAAGAGTTACTACTATCACACTAGTAATGACGATTGTATCTATTATTTTTTCTATTACCTTCATGAGGGTTCTATATCTGATTGAAAGACTTAACGAGCAAATGTTGCTTATTATTTCATATTAGTATATTGTGTTATATGTGTCAACAAGTAAGCCAATCTCTTCGTAGATAAATTCGCTAATTAGTAAATATCCTTCGGCTATGCCAAAGTTTAAATTCAAAGGACAAGAATTGCTCTTTCTTCATATTCCCAAGACTGGTGGTACTTCCATCGAATCATGGTTGTCAACACATTGCGAGATATCTTACTACAGCACTGTCATTCCAACGTTTATGAAGTGTTCACCACAACATCTGACTATTGACTATCTGCTGATGCTTGAGCCAAATCTTGATATACCAACATTCACTGTAGTGAGAGATCCTTATGATCGTGCAGAAAGTGAATATTTCTTCCGCACGGGTAGTCAGCAGCCTCAGTTACGACCTAACTTTTCTGCTTGGATGCTGAAGCATTTGCACCAGCTCAATAGAAACCCTCATCATCTCGATAACCATCTGATGCCACAATGGTATTTTATCAATGAAAGTGTTGATGTACACCGGTATGAAGATGGGTTAGGTCGATTGTTTGAAAACTTAACAAAGACTTATCATATCCCTAAGCCCAAGGAAATTCCTCATACTAATGCATCACCTAGAGCCAAAGTTACTTGGTCTTCCGAGTTGCTTGATCGCTTTCATAAGCACTATGCAGTAGATTTTGAGAAGTTGGAGTATAAGATGCACAAGTAGACCATCAGACCCGTTTCCATATTAGGGTAGATGTTGGGTAATCGCTATCGATAATGTTTGCTACTTGGAGATTGTGGACAACACTCTTCAGCATCTTGTCACTAACCCAACCATGTATTGCCCATTCAGTAGAATGATACCATCGTTCGACGTCTTTGAGTTGTTGATTATACCGAAGCGCAACTAATGGGATAGAGTCGTCGGTCTGCATAAATCGATCACAACTATCGTGTATGGTTCTCAGCATTCGGATGATTGCTTCAGGTTGTTCATTGAGAATCTTGTCAGTTGCAGCAATGACAAAGCAAGGCCAAGGAGTGATAAACTCACCAACTCTGCGCAGCTGACCACTATCTACATAAGGCTTAGTCGTATATTTTTCCCAGTAGAACACATCTGTTTGCAAGTTTTCCAATGAGTCTAAAGCGCCATCAATATTCTTGATGATGGTAAATTGATCTTTTGATATGACCTTATCATTAACTGTGGCATCAACGATTGCCATCAAATGAGACCCTGATCCAAATCTCGAAATCCCATATTGATGACTGTAAATATCTTTCACATCTCTCAAAGTATTCTTTGTTCCAGTATGGATTCCCCAGATCAGTGGAGTATTGATATATCCTGAGATTATTTTCGCTGAGTTACCGTGGATTATGTCTTTGATAATACCTTCTGTGAGCAATATGCATGCATCGACCTCACCAGATCTTAGAGCCTTAGTCATCTGGCCTGTACCTCCATCAAAGGTAGTCCAGTCGACAGTAACTCCACGCTGCTCAAAATCTCCATTCTCAATCGCAAGGTGAATCGGTAGGTTGAAGTGTTCAGGAACACCACCTAATTTAATCGTCTGTAAATCTGACATATGAAGTTGTAATTGTAAACTTAAAATTGGGTGATTTATATGTTCCTAAATCATTACTCCCACAGAGATAGCAAAAGAACTCTGTCCACCGATTATAACTTTTGGTTCAAGATAGAGTTTCAATCTATCTTGAATAGGCATAGCAGCAAATACCCCTAGATTAATACCAATATCCAGGGTGCTATCTGCATTAAATTTTGCCAAATTTAAACCAGCAAGCGGGTGTATTCTTGCGTCTCTGCCAATATTGAATCTATAATGTATATCTCCATTGATATCAAAGTCAGTGCCATCAGTCAAGATGTAGTCGAAGGTTGCCGCTGCACCCCAGCTATCATTCCAGCCATAGAATGCTTTTGCCTGGAGGCCGATTTCGTTTCCTCTTTCTATGTATGTCAATCCTGCACCAATGTTGAATTGAGAGGAGCCAAGAGTTGAGAAGAAGATGATACTTCCTAAGATTAACATAGTTCTGATCATAGTAGTAGATTGTCTCATACGCGATTGCAATTTGTAATTGTTGTAATATTGTCAATAAGGACATTTCCACCAATGTTGGGACCCTTAGGAGAATGTACCTCTATTATAAAGTATCTATAGTTTTTTTCAAGATTGAACTCGACATTTAACGTCTCCCACTCAACGTTGTCAATGACATCACTTTCGTAAATAAGTTGATCTTTTGACTTGCGATTACTTCCAACATAAATCCTAACTTTAATCGGTTCATTGTAACCAACATAACCGGTTGAATGCGCTAGATCAATCGTAAATTGGTAGCAAGTGCCAGCAACTAATGTCTTAGATAATCTTTGACCGATGCTTTCAAACGTACCATTTTCTCTGGTAATCAAGCCGATAAAAGTATCACCCTCTGATGCATCGCTGTAGACTCCCCAATATCCAGGTAATATGTCTGGTGTTGTGCCACTATCTACATACCACCACCCGCTTGGCATTGTTGCATCAGCGGGAGTATCTTCAAATGAGCCATTATTAAGAACAATCTGTGCATCTATAGACAATATCCCTAAGAACAAGAGAATTGTAGTGAGAGCGATTATATTTGTGTTTCTTATATATGACATGAGATCTACTTTACTACCACAGTCGTTAAACGCATCTACTCAGGTATCTGTGGCATTTGTCACATTTATCCTGACAGTGCTATTGATATTTGGACTGCACTTAGGTAATATTACTAAGTTTCTGAAAGAAAAAATTCCATTTGTCATAGAACTTTCACCTACGAGCACAGAAAATGATCAAAACGCTGTCATAAAGGTATTAACAGAATTACCGATTGTCAAGCAAAGTTCTATTATTAGTCAATCAAAGGAAGAAGCATTCAGAGAGATCTTACCTCAAGCATCGTTAATGGCAGAAAGTGAAAATCCATTTTCTGATTTGATCATCTTTTCGATCCAATCTACAGGATATGATCAAGAGTCTATAATGAGGCTGCAATCTGAGATTGAGGCCCTTCCTTCGGTAGTCGGACTACTTCACCAAGAACAAAATTTTGACTTAATCAAAATGAATCTGTCCAGACTCTTGATGATTGGGTCTATTCTGACAGGCATATTTTTTTTATTTGCCCTGTTTTTTGTTATTGGGTCTATTCGGTATAGTCTTCATCAAGAGCGACAACGGATCAAGACTATGCAGATAGTAGGCGCTAAGAAGACGTTTATATGGCAACCTCTCCGTAAGAGTACCTTGCAGAAGACTACTAAATCATTGGTAACCAGTGATTTGATTGTACTATTGATAATTATAGCCTTAGTATTACTTTATCCTTCGGTCAGAGATTATATCTCTATTTTTAAGGTATTAATTGCACTCTTACTCACTAATTGTGTTATGATATTCGTTGTATTGATTACAACTTTTGTAGAGCTCACGAGATATCTTGAAGTCAATTTTTATGAATTGGATGAGCTCTGATAATATCACTATCTTTGTCTAAATTGTAATCCAGATCAATGGCCAAATCAAAGAAAAAGTCAGCTAACGAACCACAAATTGCAGCTAAGAAAACAGTCAAATCGACAGTGTCAAAGCGTAAGCAAATTAACGAACAAGTTCCGAGTGAGCAGTTATTATTTGGTCGCGAGAACTATAAGTTTATGTTGATAGGGATTGGGCTAATCGCGTTAGGAATGATATTGATGATGGGAGGTGGAATGCCTTCAGATGATATATGGGACGAGTCGATAATCTATAGTCCTGTTCGTACAGTGATATCTCCAATATTGATTTTGGCAGGTCTAGCCCTTCAGTTTGTTGCCATCTTTCGTAAAGCCTAAATTGGAAGAGATCATTTACATTCATCATTAGAATGTTTTGATTTTTTCATTCGCCACATTTTTTTAATGGATTTGATCGAAGCTATTATACTTGGAATTGTACAGGGATTGACAGAGTTCTTGCCAGTCAGTAGTAGTGGCCATATTGAGATAGTTGAGTATCTGATGGGAGATGCATTTGAGGAAGATCACGGGATGTTAATGACAGTCCTATTACATGTAGCGACAGCATTAAGTACAGTCATATTTTTCAGAAAGCAGATTAAGGAGATTGCATTGGAAATGATCAATGGTAAAGACTTTAAGTATGCGATCTATATTATATTGTCAATGATACCAGCAGTTATAGTGGGATTAATATTCGATGATATATTGGAGGCTATGTTCAATAGACAAATTGTATTAGTTGCAAGTATGCTATTAGTGACTGGCTTACTATTACTTTATGCTGATAGGCAACATATTACCGATCAACCAATTTCTGGGATCAAGGCATTCATTATTGGATTAGCACAAGCTGTAGCAGTCTTGCCAGGTATGAGCCGATCTGGAGCAACAATATCCGCGGCTTTGTTACTTAAGATTGATAGAGAACAAGCTGCTCAGTTTTCTTTTTTGATGGTAATTCCATTGATATTTGGAAAACTGGCTAAAGACTTAGTAGGCGATCCGATTGTCTTGACGCATACACCAGCATATTATATATTGGGTTTTGTGATGGCATTTGTAGTGGGGTTACTTGCATGTAAGTTTATGGTTGGTGTCGTCAAAGTTGCCAAATTGAAGTATTTTTCTTTCTACTGTTTTATCATAGGTGGTGGTATCTTAGCGTTTAGTTTATTAGGTAATTAAATGATGGAATCCAAAAGAACAAGCAAGGTTGGACAATTGAATATTGTAACAAAGGATACAGACCTTACTGCTGTTAACTACCTTGACGGAGCAACTCTGTTGATTGATAAGCCTTTGCATTGGACTTCGTTCGATGTAGTAGGAAAGGTGAGAAATTTGCTTAGAGCAAAATATCGCATCAAGAGAATCAAAGTCGGACATGCTGGGACATTGGACCCATTGGCGACTGGTCTATTGATACTCTGCACAGGCAAGAGTACCAAGCAGATTGATCAAGTTCAAGGGTTAGAAAAATCTTACAACGCGAAGATTAAGCTCGGTGCTGTCACAGCATCGTTCGATAGAGAGATGGCAGAAGAAAATAAAACAGAAACTGGACATATAGGAATTCAACAGGTTGTTGATGCCTCAATGAGTTTTATCGGTGAGTCAATGCAAATGCCACCGATGTTCTCAGCAATAAAGAAGAATGGTAAGCCACTTTATAAATTCGCTAGAGAGGGTAAGGTAGTGAAAAGGGATCCGAGAAAAATTATGGTCCATGATGTAGGATTCGTAGGGTGGACTAATCCATATCTTGAACTAAATCTGACTGTGAGTAAAGGAACATACATAAGGACTATTGCCAATGACCTTGGTGCTAACCTCGGTGTAGGTGGATATCTCAATGGACTAGTCAGAACATCTATCGGCAACTATCAACTTAGCGATGCGTTACAAATGACAGATGTTATAGACCAATTACAAATACCAGAATCATAGATGTCAGTATCCATCCAATCATTAACTAAGCAATATGGCTCCCAGAAGGCTATCGACAATATATCATTTGACGTTGCAGAAGGGGAGATTATAGGATTGCTCGGGCCAAATGGTGCAGGGAAGACTACAACAATGAAGATTCTTTCTGGATATATCCCAGCTAATGAAGGGACAGCTTCAGTATATGGTCACGATGTAGCAGAAGACGCGATCAAGGTCAAGCAAATGATAGGTTACCTGCCCGAGCATAATCCTCTTTATTTGGATATGTATGTGAGAGAATATCTAGGGATGGTTGCCAAAATCCACCAACTTCCCAATCGCAGTGAAAGAGTCCAAGAAGTGATCTCACTTACCGGACTGACACTGGAAGCACATAAGAAAATCAAAATGCTCTCCAAGGGATATAGACAAAGAGTTGGCCTTGCACAAGCAATCATTCATAATCCTAAAGTACTCATATTAGATGAGCCAACATCTGGTCTGGATCCAAATCAATTAGTAGAAATCCGACAGTTGATTAAGAATCTTGGTAAGGATAAGATTGTGATATTTTCTAGTCATATTATGCAAGAAGTAGAGGCCATATGCGACAGAGTTATTATCCTCAATCGGGGAAATTTAGTTGCTGATAGTCCCATCAGAGATCTTGTCTCTAAGATGAAAGGTGGACAAGTAATCACAGCTGAGTTTGAGAAAGCGATGGATGAACAAGTATTGAAGAATATTGGTTCGGTGACAAATGTCAATGTACAATCTGGTAATAAAGTAAAAATTTATGCTGAAGGGTCAACAGATATTAGACCATTTATCTTTGACTTGGCAGTGAGTCAATCTAATCGGTTACTCTCTATGATTGAAGAACAGCAAGATATGGAAGAAGTATTCCAAACGTTGACCGCAAATCAAGTGAAGAATGCGTAGTATTATTTTTAAAGAATTAAATACATTTTTCAGTTCGCTTATTGGCTATTTGGTCATCTCAACCTTCTTGGTGTTTATCGGATTGTTTATGTGGATTTTTACCGATACTAGCGTATTGGATAATCGATATGCGACGCTATCTCAGTTGTTTGCAATAGCACCTATGATATTTGTATTTCTGATACCTGCGATCACGATGAGGAGCTTCTCCGAAGAAAAACAAAGAGGAACAATCGAGTTTCTCAATACTAAGCCACTCTCTCCTTGGAAGATACTGATGGGCAAATATATCGGAAATATGTTGCTAGTAGTGATTACACTAATTCCGACGCTTATCTATGTTTGGTCTGTTAATCAACTGGGTGCTCCTAAAGGAAATATCGATCTTGGTGAAGTGACGGGATCCTACCTCGGTTTGCTAAGCTTAGGTGCATTATTCACAGCAATTGGATTATTTACCTCAAGTGTATCAGACAATCAGATTGTTGCATTTTTGATTGCAGTCATTTCTTGTTTTTTGATGTATCTAGGGTTTGATTACCTCAGTCGATTACCTATCTTTTTTGGTAACTCAGACTTAACGGTACAGAAGATAGGTGCAGAATATCACTACGCCTCCATTAGTAAAGGTAAGATTGAATTGAGAGACGTAGTCTACTTTGTTACAAGCTCAGGACTAGTCTTGTGGCTTACTTATGTCGTCTTGAATAAACACCGCTGGTAAGATGAAGAGTAGAAAAGACGCTATATTATATACCCTCATCATCATAGTATCAGTACTCTTGTTGAATGCATTGGTTAATCGCTCGACTGCTGCAATTGATATGACAGAGGATAAGCGATTCTCATTGTCTCCTTCTACCGAGGAAGTCATCCAATCAGTGGATCAGCCAATTCTCATACGTGTATTATTGACTGGTGATTTTCCTTCCGGATTCGAGCAGTTAGAAGAAGCGACTAGCTCATTGCTGCAGCAGTTTAGAGCATTGAATAGTAATGTTAGTTTTGTATTTGAAGATCCTTCTAATGGAACTACAGAAGAGATTAATGCGAGGTATGAAAATCTCAAAGAAATTGGGGCCTTGCCAACTAATCTTGTTGTTCAAGAAGATGGAGAAGTTTCGGAAAAGTTAATCTTTCCATATGCATTAATTAGTTATGGGAGAGGTCAGTCTATTGTCAATTTGCTCAAAGCACAAGATGCTGATGAGACCGAAGATGTGACATTAAATAAGTCTATCGCCTTGCTGGAGTATAAGATCGGTGATCAGATCTATAAGATGACTAGATTGGATAAACCTAATGTCGTGCTTCTTGAGGGTAGAGGCGAACTGCCAGCTCAACAGACTGCGTATCTTGAGAATGTCTTAAAGCGAAATTATGATATTGGTCGGTTACACTTAGATTCCATATACCAATTGAGTAAAGAAATTGATCTACTGATTGTGGCAAGACCATCTCAGCCATATTCTAGTAGAGATCAACTGATATTAGATCAGTATGTTATGAACGGTGGTAATGTCATCTGGCTAGTAGAAAAGTATGAAGCCAATGTCTTCAAGATCGATACTGTAGCAAATTATGTACCTAGAGAGATTGCGCATAATCTTGATGATTTGTTCTTTGATTATGGGGTCAGATATCGGAGTAATCTCCTTCTAGACCTACAGTGTAGTAGAGTACCACAAGTTGTAGCAGTTCAAGGTGGAAAACCACAAACTGAAATGTTTCCTTGGTTCTATCATCCAATATTAACAGGTTCAGACAAACATCCGATCACAAATAATCTGAGCAACCTAAATCTGACATTTCCATCAGAATTGGAAGTACTAGATAGACCAGATGTAGAGACTCAGGTGTTATTGACAACTTCTGCAGCTTCTAGATTTCAAGTGTACCCAATGACGTTATCGTTTGACGTTGTTCGTCTTGGCGAAGATCCCAGCAAGTTTGATAAAGGACAAAGAACTATTGCCATCCTTTCTGAAGGGAAGTTTCAGTCTCATTTCAAGAATAGATTGAATCAATCTCAAGAACAGACACTGAACCAATTGGGCACACCTTTTCAAGAATCTAGCCTTGGTAGTAAACAATTGTGGACGACTGATGCGTATTTAATTTCAAATCTATATAATCCTTCAAATAATCGAATCAGTCCAATTGGATTTAATCAATGGGAACAAGTTACCTATGATGGAAATTTTGAGTTTATTAAGAATGCTATCGATTATATGGTAGATGATATCAATGTGATGGAAGCTAGAAACAAAGATGTCAAGCTTAGATTACTCAATAGGGGTAAGGTCATCAAAGAAAAGACCAAGTGGCAGATGATTAATATGTTGCTTCCTCTAGTTTTGCTAGGTCTTTTTGGACTATGTTTTACATTGATTAGAAGACGGCGATATGCAAAATAGTTTGTCCATAAATGGTGCTACCACTGAAATCATTTGTTGTAGTAAAGTAACACTAGTATTGACTTGAAATCTATGAAAAAAACACTACTCCTTATTATTGTACTTCTGCTGTTGATCGCCGCTTTTTTTCTAGTTGTCAACCGAGGTGATACGACCAATAGCCCAATATTTTCTGATCGAGAAATCGCTGTAGAAGATATTGAAGATGTTGATAAGATTTTTATCAGACATCGAGCAAAAGATGGATTCTTTCTAAAGAAGAAGGACGATGGTCGATGGTACAAGGATGATACATTACTTGTCAGTAAACCCATTATGTCAAATCTTACTGGAGTATTGGCTAATATGACAATCAAATATATACCCCAAGGCCCAGAAGCGGACGGGATTAAGCGAAGACTTAATCAAATTGGGATTGAAGTCAAGCTTTTCGATAAGCAGAATAATATGCTACGCGACTATTGGGTCGGAGCTAATACAAATAAAGAAGATGGAACAGCATTCCTGGTTAATGGTGCAGAACAGCCCTATGTGATGGAGTTGCCATTTTCTACTGGTACACTAAGGACATTTTTTCAAATTAAAGATGCCAATATCAGGGATAAGCATGTCATGAGCTTAGATCCCGATGATATCTTAGAAGTAGCTATCGACTATCCTAAGAATACTGAGTCAGCATTTATCGTGAATAGAATCGGTGAAGATTATAGTGCAGAGCCATTTTATAAAACTGGGGATAGTGAATCAAGAAGCCTCAATCCAAAGGCAATAGAGAACTTCTTGCTTGAATTCGAAAATCTTGTGAGTGAGTCCTATGAAAACAATAATAATAAGAGAGAAAATATTGAGTCTACGGTGCCATTTATGATCTGTAAGATCAAAATGAAAGATGGTGAGAATAAGAGTCTCAAGTTTTACCCATTAAGTAAATTTCTCGATCAAGAACCTGATCCCAACAGTCGCCGGACATTAGAATTAGTTGATCGATTCTTTATGACGACAAATGATAAAGACTTCTTTATAGTGCAGCACAGACTTTATAAAAACATTATGGTCACATACAACTTCTTCTATCTGTAGAATATCTTACCTTTAGATGGTGAAGAAGACGATTCTCAAGGCAACTATATTTATTACCCTAGTTGGTATTCTTACTAGCTCCATTGTTGTAAGTCCCGATTGGGGATTCTATGGTCATCGCAAGATCAATCGGATGGCTGTCTTCTCTTTACCACCTTACTTGATTGGATTTTTCAAGTCTAATATCGAATACATCACAGAGCACTCAGTAGATCCGGATAAGCGCCGGTATGCAACCAAATTTGAAGCAGTCAGGCACTATATTGATATAGATCACTGGGATGTCTATCCGTTTGATAAGGTACCTAGAGATTGGCCTAATGCCATCTTGCAATATGCCGATTTTGTTTATGTCAGCAGTAGAGGAGATACCACCATCTATAAGTGGCCTTGCAATCATGCTGATAGTCTAATGCAGTATAAGAGTCTCAATATATCTTGTGAAGATGCTTCTCAATTTTTCAGAAGTTTTATAGATCCAATATATTATACTGATGAGCTGATGATTGATGTCACGAAAGTAAATGCTGAGTTTGGTGAGGAAGAGCCTGTCATTGATCATCGAGGACAACTTATGTTTGTCGACCACTTCAGTGAATATGGTGTCTTACCGTATCATCTATTACAATATTACAACAGGCTAGTCAAGGCTTATGAATCTCAGAATAGCAAAACCATCTTACGAATATGTGCTGAGATAGGACACTACATAGGAGATGCTCATGTACCTCTCCATACAACTGAGAACTATAATGGTCAGATGTCAAATCAATTAGGGATTCATGCCTTTTGGGAAAGTAGGTTACCTGAATTATTTGCTGATGATACGTATGATTTCTTTGTGGGAAAGGCAGAGTATATTGATGACCCAGCTGACTACTTTTGGGAAATAGTCTTGAAGTCTCATAGTTATCTCCCTCAGGTCCTGGATGAAGAGAAAGAACTCAGTATTCTCTACCCTCAAGATCAGCAGTTTTGCTATGAAGAGCGATTAGAAAGACCTGTACGTACCCAATGCGAAGCGTATGCAGGTGCTTATCATAAGTCCTTAGATGGTATGGTCGAAGAACGAATGCAAGATGCAGTCCATGCAATCAGTAGTGTCTGGTATTCTGCTTGGATAGATGCAGGGTCGCCAAATTTAGGTAACTTGCCAGCTACTAATATCAAAGAATTAGAACAAGACTCACTTGAACTCAAATTTAAAAGAGGAAGGCTATTCGGTAGAGAGCACTCCAGGTAATACAAATCCAGCGTCAATAGGACTTATCCTTAGAGGACTGAGTATGGGTATAGCTGAAGTTATTCCAGGTGTATCTGGTGGTACTCTAGCATTTATCACTGGTATCTATGAGCAGCTTTTAGATTCAATTAAAGCTGTTGACTTTACATTAATTAAAAAAATATTTACTGGACAATTTAAATCGGCTTGGGAACAAGTAAACGGTAAGTTCCTGATGTATTTGTTGATAGGGATGTTTATCGGTGTTATCATTGGTGTATTTGGAGTCACTTACCTACTCAATCAATATCCTGAGGTATTATGGTCTTTATTTTTTGGATGTATTCTAGCATCTATCCCTTATATGCTTTCGCAAATTAGTAAGGTGTCATTACCTGCGATAGCTGGGTTTCTGATTGCAGCAGTTTTAGCAGGATATATTTGCTTCTTACAACCAGTACAAGCATCTGACTCACCTGTATACTTAATAATTGCAGGGAGCATTGCAATATCAGCTTTAATTTTACCTGGAGTAAGTGGGAGTTTTATCTTGGTCTTACTTGGGTTATATACTACCGTGATACCAAGTATTAAAGGCTTCTTGACCACATTTGACTTTAAGTACTTCAGTATTATGTTCTTTTTTGGGCTAGGCTGTTTGATCGGTTTGGCAGCATTTAGCCGTATCCTTAGTTATGTCTTTAAGCGATTTACAGATATTACATTAGCTGTACTGAGTGGATTTATGCTTGGTTCATTAGTTAAGGTATGGCCATGGCGTACCCCGACTAGAGTTCTAGATGAAACTACAGGAGCATTCAGAGGAGTAAAACCAGAAGAGTTAACAAGAGAAATATTCCATCATCCTACATTGAAGGTCGTAACAGAACGCTTCGACCTACCTTCTGCCTATTTTTCAGATTCGTACACCTTACTCTGTGTCATTGCAAGCTTGGTAGGGATAGGAGGCATCTACCTATTGTCACGCATCCAAAAACCTAAGAAACAGGATCGTTCTAAGTAACTATTTTCTTTCAATATCCGCTATTTGCATTTAATTATGCATTCTTATGTTTTAGGCGAAAGCTTTAAATATGGCAATCGATGAACAGTTTTTAGCTCATCCCCGCTTAAGAATGTTAAATTTTGAAATACTGCATTTTATGTATTAGAATAATTATATATGTAATATTTTATTTATATATTAGCGTTCTGAACCTACCTACTGAGAGTGATTAATTGAATTTTATTCAAAAGAAAAAATTTAATCCAATCATGCATAATACTATTAAATGTCTAGCAATCCTACCGATTTTGTTAGTGTCTTTTATTGTAAATGGTCAAAGTGACTTAAAAAAAGCTGATAAGCAATTTGAGTTAAAGGCCTATGAACTAGCTATTGAATCTTATAAGCTAGAGCTTCTTGATAATCCTAAGTGTCAAAAGTGTGTGTTCAAGATTGCTGAAGCATATCGTCTTCAAAATGAAAGTCTTGATGCGGCTGTCTGGTATAGAAAGGTCACGGATACGAGTATCTTGCCTGCTGACTACACATTGAACTATGGTTTGATGATGAAGAAGATGGGGCAATATGAAAAGGCTAGAGACTTATTTTATGAGTATCAAGTAGTCGACCCAGTTCTCGGAAACCACTTTGCAGAAAGCTGTGATGCAGCAATCAATATCCTGAGTGATTTGCCTGACTTTGATATCAGTCTTTATAAGGGATCGTCTGATAATACAGACTATGGTGTAGCATTCTTCAAGGATAAGGTTATATACTCTTCATTCCGTAAGGATGTATTAAGAGATCTCGGAAAGAATAGTGAGCAATCACTAAATCCACTTGGAAGTCAATTATTTGTGACAACACCAGGATTAGAAGCTAAACTTGGTAGTATAGAGTATCTAAGATCAGATGCTGAAGAAACATATGATGTCGTTAGCATCAGTTATTCACCAAGTGATAAGTTTTGTGCATATGCTAAGAGCAACTATGCCAAGAGTGGTATGGAGATTCTTGCAAATGACGACGATATGCACCTTTACTTTGGTAAAACTGAAGAAAATGGTGATTTCTATGCAGAGTTAGGATTTGAGCATAATATGGTAGGATACTCTACAGGATATCCTGCATTTAGTGCTGACGGTAAGACACTATACTTTTCATCTAACAGACCTGGTGGATATGGTGGATTTGATATCTATGCGTCTACTTATGAGAATAAGGCTTGGTCGACTCCTGTAAACTTAGGAGAATCAGTTAATAGCCAGGGTAACGAGATTACACCTTTCTATCATGATGCTAAGTTATACTTCGCATCTGATTTCACAATGGGAGTAGGAGGATATGACATCTTCAAAAGTAGTCTGGTGGATGAAACTTGGTCCGTAGCGATGAATGTCGGTAATGGAGTAAATAGCCCAGAAGACGACTTTTATCCAGCTATACAGCCAGAAACCGGAGTGATGTACTTCGCATCTAATAGAATAGGTGGTAGAGGAGGATATGATATCTACATTGGATGGCCAATCCATCGTCATGATATGATTTCATTGTCTGATATTATGGAAGAAGAGCAAGTACCTGCAGCTGTTGCAATCGAAGATGCTCAACCTACTGATTCTAATGATATTATGTCTTCAGCACCAGTAGCAGTTGCAGTCAATGACTCTGAAGAAGTAGTCGAGAAGACTATTATTGAAACAACACCCGTTGCTGATGTTCCATCTAGTGATACACCAATACTTGATGCATACGGTGATACACCTCCTGCAGCAGTTAATCTCGAAGAGCTAGAAAGGAAGACTCAAATGGGTACTATCGCCATATCTGATGCTGTAAAGGTATCTTATGGTGAGGTTGTGAATACTAATAGTAATGTTTACTTCATCCAATTAGCTGCACTATACTCTAGTGGAGGTAATGTACTTCCATACAAAAACTTAATTGACTATGGTAATATCTATAAGTCTCAGGGAAGTAGTGTGACTAAAATTAAGTTGGGATATTTTTATGACAAGTACGAGGCTGATAGAATCTTAGCTCAAGTAAAGTCAAAAGGATTTTCTGATGCATTTATTACTACTGATGTATTGAATAATGGAAATATGGAACTCTTGATTTCTAAGAATGATACTGCAGTTGACTTCGGGCAAGAGTATAATGCTGGTTACACATCAGGTACACAGTATAAAGTAAGACTAGCTGCATATGAAGATCCAATCTGGTTCGAAGTGAACAAGGTGAAGGATTTAGGGGTCATCGAGCAATGGTCTAAAAAGGATTGGACAATATTTGTCTTGAGCGGATACGGAAGCTTTGATGATGCAAATTCAGCAAGAATAGCAGCATTGAACAGAGGATTCTCTGACGCAGAAGTTGTCGTGGATAGAGATGGAATCTTAGAGACCGTAACTAACCACTAATCCATAAATCATACGATTAAAATTAAAGCATTTAATAGTTTAGTGAAAGTCGACCAAGTCTATTGGTCGGCTTTTTTTTATTTCTAACTTTGCAGCAAATTATACACCACAACTATGTCAGCACATCTAAGTGAACAAGAGATTGTCAGAAGAGAAAATCTACAGAAAGTCATCGATCTTGGTATCAATCCATATCCTAGTGAGCAATATGATGTCAATGTTACAGCTAAGGAGGTTAGAGATAACTTTTCTAAGGGAGATGAGACTTATCAAGAAGTTGTACTAGCAGGTCGATTGATGAGTAGAAGAGTGATGGGTAAGGCGTCATTCGCTGAGCTCCAGGATAGTACAGGACGGATACAACTCTATGTGAGTCGTGACGATATTTGTCCAGAAGACAATACTGACTTCTATAATAAATTGTTCAAGAAGTATCTCGATCTTGGAGACTTCATAGGAGTGAAAGGATTTGCATTCTTTACACAGAAGGAAGAACTTACTATCCATGTCAAAGAACTCACGGTACTAAGTAAGTCACTTAAGCCACTACCAGTAACAAAAACAGATGCAGAAGGCAATGTCCATGATGAAGTATCTGATCCAGAGCTAAGATATAGACAACGATATGTTGACCTTGTCGTGAATCCTCAAGTCAAGGATACTTTCATCAAGCGAACACAGATGTATACTTCTATGAGAGAGTACCTTAATGCTAAAGGGTATCTTGAGGTAGAGACTCCTATATTGCAACCACTCTACGGAGGTGCAGCTGCAAGACCATTCACAACACATCACAACACCCTAGATATGAAACTCTATCTACGGATTGCTAATGAGCTATACCTCAAGAGATTAATCGTTGGTGGATTTGATGGAGTGTATGAGTTTAGTAAAGATTTTAGGAATGAAGGGATGAGTCGATTCCACAATCCTGAGTTTACACAAATCGAACTCTATGTTGCCTACAAAGACTACGAGTGGATGATGAATCTTGTAGAAGAAATGGTGGAGAAAGTGGCAATGGATATGCATGGCACAACAGAGCTGCAAGTAGGAGAGAATACTATCAACTTTCAAAGACCATGGAAGCGATATACGATGTACGAGGCAATAGAACATTTCACAGGAGTAGATATCTCAGAGATGGACGAAGATGCACTCAGAGTGACTGCTAAGGAGCTACACGTACCTGTTGACAAATCAATGGGAAGAGGTAAGTTAATCGATGAGATATTTGGAGAGAAGTGTGAGGGTCAATTGATTCAACCAACATTTATTACAGACTATCCGGTCGAGATGTCTCCACTTGCTAAGTCGCATAGATCTAAGCCTGGACTTGTTGAGCGATTTGAAGCAATCTGTAATGGTAAAGAGATATGTAACTCATTCTCAGAGCTCAATGACCCTATTGATCAAAGAGAGCGATTTGAAGAACAACTTGAGCTCGGTAAGAGAGGCGATGATGAAGCGATGGTTCTAGATGAAGACTTCTTAAGAGCACTTGAATATGGAATGCCACCTACTGCTGGACTAGGTATCGGTATGGATCGACTCGCGATGATTCTCACCAACTCGGACTCTATCCAGGACGTATTGTTTTTCCCTCAGATGAAGCCTGAGAATTCATAAGTAACTATGGAGCTTACCTATAGAACGATTGAGCCAAATGATAATCCTGCTCTTGAACAAATCATCAAGACTGTTATGACTGAATTTGGGGCTGTAGGTCAAGGGTACTCTATTGAGGATGCGGAAGTGCTAGCTATGTATGAAGCTTATGCAAATCCACAGTCATTATACTATGTCATCGAAGCTGATGGAGAAGTCTGTGGTGGAGGTGGAGTAGGTCCTTTAGTTGGGGCCAATCCAGATGTATGTGAACTGAAGAAGATGTACTTCTATTCTAGAATAAGAGGCAAGGGAGCTGGTAAGCGCCTGATGGAAATTCTGCTGGACGAGGCTGTAAATCTAGGATACAAAAAATGCTACTTAGAAACAGTCAAGCGTATGACTCAAGCCAATCGTCTTTATCAGAAATTTGGATTTGAAGAAGCTAGTGGTAGCATTGGCAATACAGGTCACACTGGTTGTGATACGTATTATTTAAAAAGTTTGGTATGAAGTCACTCTCCATCATCATACCAGCATATAATGAAGAGCGAACACTCTTAAAGATACTAGATGCTGTATTTGCTGTGGAGCTTACCAATGGAATAACTAAAGAAGTTATCGTCGTAAATGACTGCTCCACCGATAAGACACAAGCAATCATTGATAACTATATTCTACTATATCCTAACTATAATATTGTCTCTCATCAGCATGAAGTTAATCAAGGTAAAGGTGCAGCAATCCACAGAGGGATAAAGTCAGCTACAGGAGATTATACAGTCATCCAAGATGCAGACCTTGAGTACGACCCAGAAGAATTCAATGACCTGATCAGACCTATACTCAAGGACAATGCAGACGTCGTATATGGATCAAGATTTATGGGCAGTAAGCCACATAGAATTCTTTTTTTCTGGCATACAATTGGAAATAAGTTTTTGACAATGCTATCTAACCTCTTCTCCAATCTCAATCTTACCGATATGGAGACATGTTACAAAATGATTAGAACTTCCACACTGCAATCTCTCAATCTCACAGAGAAACGATTTGGCTTCGAACCTGAAGTGACAGCTAAACTCTCGCGTATTAAACGCATCAAATTCTATGAAGTCGGAATCTCATACTATGGAAGGACTTATGAAGATGGAAAGAAAATTGGGTGGAAAGATGGAATACGAGCTATATACTGTATTCTCAAATATGGTTTACTCAGATGGAGGTAGCTAGACTACCTTCCTATTATAAGAGGTATATAGTATAATGCAACTATATAAGTTAAGGGTTTTTGGGCTGGATACTTTCGAAGATTTTAAGGCAACTGTAAATGGGCAAGGATATGGAAGCCTCATTTGGGATCAACAACCTTATGGAGATTATAAGTATAGACTTAAAGCAATGCGATACAGAAAAGATATCAAATCTCCTCTTAACCAAGCAGTTGCACCAATTAACTAAATTAAAGAAATGGACAAGCTGTATCTAATCTAGTAAAGTTTGTCCATTTCTACTTTTCCCTCATAAAATCGTATGCTCCTTTACGAAGCGATATACCATATTCCAGATAAGCTTTCATACAAGCTAAAAAGTTTGCCCAGCCTCCTGTATTGCTAATTAGCCAAATCAAATTATCTGCTGTGTTTTCTTTAGCACCTTCTGTAACCTCTATTATTGTACTGTTTTCATCATACCTTCTTAGGTTTATAGTTACCACAGTATTTGGATCCCAAACAAAAGAGATATAATCATTGTCCTCAATCGATACATCTTTAATAGGATATTTACCATCGAATTCTGGAAAACTCCAATAGACGGTTTTACCACTTTCAAGTCTACCACTACTTTCTGATATAAAGTACTTTGTGATAATCTCAGGATTTACAATTCCTTCAAAGACGGTATCAATCGGTTTTTGAATTTGAATCGATGCTTTCGAGGTGAGTTTCATTAGATCTATATAAGTTTAGCGTTACTGGTTTAAGTTATGTTCAGACTTAGAGTTATAGATTAAGCTGTTTCATCTGGTACTCTGCGATCTGTGATACATAATTGTCTTTCGATCTCTTGTTCGATGAATTTCGCTTTTGTACGATTTTGAACATATTGCATTCTGTGCTGATTACTGACTTTGAGGGTCATTGGTTGGATTCCCAACCTATACACTAGATAGATTTGTATCTAAATTACCATTTAATCGGCATATAGTCTTTCAAAAACTTTCCACACCAGTGTTTACCAGTATTGATGCCATCAAAAAGGGGGTCCAACACTCTAGCTGCACCATCTACAATATCCAGTGGCGGTTGGAAATCGTGAACGTCTTCTTTGAACTTAGCTAACTCGGCTGGATCTTCATCGGTTACCCATCCGGTATCAACTGCGTTCATGTATATCCCATACTTAGCAAAATCTGAAGCTGCTGTATGCGTCATCATATTGAGTGCAGCCTTTGCCATATTGGTGTGTGGGTGCCGATCTTCTTTATGCCAATTATGAAACTTACCTTCCATCGCTGACACATTGATGACATGCTTCATACCTGTATCTTCCTTTTTCATTAAGCTCGCCAGTCGATTACATAATACGAATGGTGCAACTGAATTGACAAGTTGTACTTCCAACATTTCATTTGTGTGGATTTCACCAAGTTTTAACCTCCAACTATTCGTCTTTCTCAAGTCTACTTGCTGGAGATCGGCATCTAATTTTCCATCAGGAAATACTTCTTGAGAGTCTAGAGAATTGTCAATCGTGTATGGAATTTGCGATAGCTTTGCAGAAGCATGTAGACCTATCCCAATTTGATTGCCATGCCAACTGACTGGAAGGTTCTTCTGTTCATTGTCATTGGAATTGATTGATCGTAGTTCAGTGATACACATCTGGTGATCTGTCAATAATTCTTGGGCATAAGCTGGGAGATCTTGATATGACTTTTCTTCATTTGGCATCAGATGCTGATAAAAACCTGATGGTCGTCTGACAGTCTGTGCAGCATTATTAATCAAAATATCAAGTCGATCATACTTCTGTTCAATATAAGTACAGAAGAGTTCTATGCTAGGAATATGTCTAAGATCCAGACCATGAATATTGAGTCTATGTCCCCAATCTTGGAAGTCACTTTCTTTGGAATAACGTAATGCCGAGTCTACTGGGAATCGAGTTGTGGCAATTACTGTAGCACCAGCTCTTAGCATTTGAAGAGTGATATGGTAGCCAATCTTTAATCTTGAGCCTGTGACTAAAGCTACTTGATCAGTCAAGTCAGCAGTTTGGAATCGCTTAGCATAATTGAAGTCACCACACTCTTTACACATCGTATCATAGAAATGGTGGAGCTTGTTAAACATCTGCTTGCATACGTAGCAGTTTCTTGGACACTCAAGCTCTACTTCATCTTTAGCTTCTTCACCAGTAAGTGCAATCATTGTAGGAGCCACAAAGATTGCAGCATCCCGAGCAGATCTGATGCCTGTCTTATTTCTTGCCCTTCTATCGTTTAGCCTTTGTTGTGTTTTCTTTTGTTTTTTGAGGGTCTTCTTACGACGATGTAACTCTTGCTTACTTGGTCTGGAGAGATGACCAGCTGCGATGATCAACTCAAGACGCTTTTCTTCTGGTATGTCAAATATCTGATTGGTATCACTATTAAGAGTTAGTAATACTTGGAGGCATTCATCTATCTGTGCTAAGGATAGTTTAGTAGGTTGGTCATTCTTTTCTTCATCAATCATCAATGGTCGTATTATACTGCGAAAGTAAGGATTATAATGAAGCTAGA